>JAQTXW010000022.1 GCA_028688575.1 Methylotenera sp.
TTACTAATCAACAAGGGAGTGTTCTGATGAACAGAAGAGAGTTGTTATTGAGCGGTGTTGCGCTTGCCAGCGCAGCAATTGTTGGCAAAGTGCAAGCGGCAGACGGACACGAACATCATCACCAACATGGTGGTGCCGTGAATACTGGCTTAACTGCAGCTACATCGGATTGCATACAAAAAGGACAAGTTTGCCTGAGCCACTGCCTGACTTTGCTAGGGCAGGGCGACAAAGAGATGGCCGCCTGCGCACAAAGCGTAAATCAAATGCTGGCGGTATGTGGCGCATTGCAACAACTGGCCAGCCAAGAGTCTAGTTATTTAAAAAGCCAAGCCAAAATTGCCATGGATATCTGCAAGGAGTGTGAGGACGAGTGTAAGAAACATGCGGATAAGCATGATACGTGCAAGGCTTGCATGGAGGGTTGTCGGGCCTGTTATAAAGAGTGCAAGAAAATAGCAACATAAGTCTCAGGCCGTTGCGTATTGGTAACCATATGATCTCGCCAATCTTGCTGCTATGACGTGTGAATAACCAGCCAAAGCAGGTATACCTACGGGTGAGCCCATCGCGGGTATGGCCGTGCAAGATTGGTACTGGAGATCTTGCATATGAGCTTGCCGATTTAGCGGTTTTAGCAAACTGATTGCGGCTGCCGCATATGGGATTACGGTTGATTCCAGACTTTCCATAATTAGGCGGTTTTGCATCAGCTTGCCCAATTTGAATGGAAAATCTGGGTTAAAACTTGAAGTACGTGCGGAGAATAATCAAGCCGCTTCTAGCGCAGGCGGCTTGATTATTAGATTGGCATTAATCTGCTTTGGCAGCATCTGCCTTAGGTGGCTCAGACTGAATGACAGGTAAACCTTTAAGTAGATTCATCGCTTGCATAAACTGAATGTCATCTTTGCTTGTTGGCTCAATTGGGGCCGCAGGCTCAGCAAATTTCTTTTCATTTATCTTCTCTTTTGAGATGTCTTTTTTAGTGTTACTTGCTGGTTTTTCAGTCTCTTTGTTTGAAGCATCATTATCTTTAGGATTTGATAAATGCCCAGTTAAATCTGCCTCATGTACGGCATTGGAGTGATCGGTGCCGTCATCTACGATATAGTCTGGCACAATTCCTTTAGCCTGAATTGAGCGGCCATTTGGCGTAAAGTAGCGAGCAGTCGTGAGCTTGATAGCTGCACCATTATTCATGGGCATGATGGTTTGTACTGAGCCTTTGCCAAAGCTTTGCGTGCCCAGAACCGCGGCGCGCTTATGATCCTGAAGCGCACCCGCCACGATTTCTGAGGCTGAGGCTGAGCCGCTGTTGATGAGTACTACCATAGGCACGGTTTTTATATCAGCAGGCAGATCGCGCACGTAGTCGTTCGCAGCCCCTCCGCGCACGTAGTTTTCTGGCACAGCAGTTAGCTGCATTTTTGAGTCAGGCGCACGACCTTCAGTGTAAACCACCAGCTCACCTTTAGGCAGGAATGCGGCAGACACACCAACAGCGCCATTTAGCAGCCCACCTGGGTCGTTACGCAAATCTAAAACAAAGCCTTTAAAAGCGCCTTTATTCTCTTCATGCATGGTTTTAATCGCTTTTGCTAAATCTTCGCCTGTGCGCTCCTGGAACTGCGTGATTCTGGCATAGGCATAACCTGGCTCGGTTAATTTATATTTCACACTCTTACTCTTGATGATGGCGCGAGTCAGAGTGAATAAAATCGGTTTACTTTCACTTTTGCGTAACACCGTCAATACAATTTTCGTGTCGGGTTTGCCACGCATGCGTTTAACCGCGTCGTTCAGTGTCATGCCTTTAACTGGCGTTTCATCCAGCTTCACAATCAGGTCGCCACTTTTCAAGCCTGCCGCATAGGCGGGAGAATCTTCAATGGGTGAAATGACTTTTACCAAGCCATCTTCCATGCCTACTTCAATCCCTAAGCCGCCGAATTCGCCTTGGGTGGCCACTTGCATATCCTTGAATGCATCTGGATCCATATAGGTGGAGTGGGGGTCAAGTCCTGTCAGCATGCCGCTGATGGCTTCAGAGATGAGTTTTTTGTCTTCAACTGGCTCTACGTAATCGGTTTTGATTTTACCGAACACTTCCGCAAAGGCGCGCAAATCATCAAGCGGCAACTGAGGTTTGGTGATCTTTTCTGCGACAGCTGAATAAGTGAGGCTTAGCATAAGCCCAAGAATTAGCCCAGAACCTAATAGTCCGATTTTTGTCAGCCGTTGATGTTTGTTATTTACTTGCATGTATGAAAATGTCCCTGCTAAGTTTTAATTATTAAAATTTCAGTACTCAATTTTGAGCACTTACAGTACTTAGATGCTGTGTTAATTTGGTAAGATAGCGTCTAAGTTATATGCTTTAATTTGGGTTAAGCTTGCTTTAGCGTAAATTATCAATCACTATGAGTGTTTAATCGTTTTTAAGTTTCAAACTGAAGCCAGCATAATTATTTAATACACATATTAAACGATATCGGTCAGGACATACAAATTGAGTGAAAATCTTGTGGAAATTAATTATTGCACGCAGTGCCGCTGGTTGTTAAGGGCGGCATGGCTGGCGCAGGAATTATTAACCACTTTTGAGCAGGATCTAACAAGTGTTGCATTAAAGCCAGGCACAGGCGGAATTTTTGATATTAAGTTAAATGGGCAATTGATTTTTTCTCGCAAGGAAGCGGGGCGATTTCCTGAATCAAAAGAAATCAAGCAGATTATCCGCGACCAAATTGACCCTTTACGGGATTTGGGGCACAGCGACAGAGCGCGTGTTACAGAGAATTAGCCAATTACGATATGATTCAAGACTTAGTTGGCGGCCTTGATTAGTCAGTTGTTTTTGTAGAGTCTATCCGCTGTGCACCGTTATAGCGCTTTTGCCAATAACTGTTTTGCATGTCTTCCACGCGCACACCGCCTCCGCTGCTCGGTGCATGTATAAAACGATTATTGCCTACATAGATGCCCACATGTGAAAAAGCCGATTTAAGTGTGTTAAAAAACACTAGGTCACCAGGTTTTAGTTCTTGCTTGGGTATGGTTTTGCCCAGTTGGCTAATCGCACGCGCGCTGTGAGGCAGGCTTAAACTTGTCGCCTGCTGATAAACATAGCGCACAAAACCACTGCAATCAAAGCCTGATTCAGGCGAGTTGCCGCCATATTGGTAACGTACACCCGTTAAACTAAGCGCGTTTAATAATACTTCGCGCGCCTGCTCTGGCCATGAGAGCTCATCAACTTGCGCGGTTGCTGGAGAGGTTATTGCAGGTTCATTTTCCACGGTTGCGGGCATTGCGGGAGCCGCAGCGCAGGACACGCTCAACAGAGCTAACAAGGTGCATAGCGCACTGCGTATTAAAGAAAATCCAAACATGGGTCTCATTATAATTAACTTACTTAAAACGGCCAAACTTCTTAATTTTTAAAGTCTAGATATGCAAGTCATGGGATAATCTTAGCGTATGAGTGAATATAATATCCGTCATGTTTTTGAAAAAGACGGCATTTTAGCCAGCTATATTGATGGCTATCATGCGCGTAGCCAACAGGTTGAAATGGCGCAGGCCATTGCCGATGCCATTACACATAACAGCTTGCTGGTTGCGGAGGCTGGCACTGGTACGGGTAAAACTTTCGCATATTTGGTGCCAGCTTTACTGATGGGTGGAAAAGTGATTATTTCCACGGGGACCAAAAATCTGCAGGATCAGCTTTATAACCGCGATTTACCCAATATACGCGATGCGTTAAAAGTACCTGTCACCGTAGCGATGTTAAAAGGGCGTGCAAACTATGTGTGCCATTATCACTTGGCGCGTGCCGAGAATGAGGGAAGATTTACCACGCGTGAAGATGCAAAATACGTGCACATCATCAAAAATTTTGCAGAAAACAGCAAAACGGGTGATAAAAGCGAGTTAAATACAGTCCCTGAAAATGCGGCGGTTTGGGCAAGTGTGACTTCTACTCGTGATAACTGCATTGGTGGTGATTGCAATTTCTATAAAGAATGCTTTGTGATGGATGCGCGCAAACTGGCGCTTGCGGCCGATGTGGTAGTGGTGAATCATCATCTGTTTTTTGCCGATGTAATGCTGCGAGATGAAGGCGTGGCCGAATTGCTGCCGAGTGCCAATACCGTGATTTTTGATGAGGCACACCAACTGCCAGAAGTGGCAGGTTTGTTTTTCGGTGAAGATGTTTCCACCAGCCAGTTGATTGAGCTGGCACGTGATTGTACTGCGGCACATTTGAGTTTGGCTAAAGATTGCGTCGCGTTGGGCGAGGCAATTCCTTTGTTAGAAAAAGCCTGCAAAGACTTCAGGCTGGTTTTTGCTTATGAGGGCTCGCGTATGCCCGTGCAAAAAGCGCTGGCTTTAAATGGTTTTCAGGCAGCCTACGACCATATGTTAAAGCAATTACAAAGTCTTGCCGCAGCCCTTGAATCGCAAGCAGCCCGCGACCCGCTATTGGAAAAGTGCTGGCAGCGCAGCATGGGGTTGTCAGATTTGCTGAGTCGTTGGCAGATGGCTGAAAACAATAATCTGGTGCGCTGGGTGGAGGTGTTTACGCAGTCGGTGCAGTTGCATGCGACGCCACTGAGCGTGGCAGAGGGGTTTGGCAAACAAATAAACGCACAGCCGCGCGCCTGGGTTTTTACCTCAGCGACCTTGGCGGTAAGAAATGATTTTAGTCACTATTTGGCGCAAATGGGTTTGCAGGCCGCACAGACCGCCTCATGGCAAAGCCCATTTAATTATCAGGAGCAGGCATTGTTTTATGTGCCACCAGATATGCCAGACCCCAATAGCCCAGACTACACCCGCAGTGTGGTTGCAGCCGCACTACCTGTATTGCAGGCAAGTGGTGGCAGGGCGTTTGTGCTTTCTACCAGCTTACGTGCCATGCGAGAGATACATGCTTTGCTTAAAGAGACTTTTGCCGAGAACGGTATTGAAAGCCCGTTGTTGCTGCAGGGGGATAGTTCACGCACCGAGTTGCTGGAGCGTTTTCGCAAATTGGGCAATGCCGTTTTGGTGGGCAGCCAAAGTTTTTGGGAGGGTGTCGATGTGCGCGGTGAAGCGCTGAGTGTGGTGATTATTGATAAATTGCCGTTTGCACCGCCTGATGATCCTGTGTTATCAGCGCGGGTGGATAAACTCAACGCCGAAGGTAAAAATGCCTTTATGGAGTATCAGTTGCCGTATTCAGTGATTACCCTCAAACAAGGTGCAGGGCGGCTGATACGTGATGAAAATGACCGAGGCGTGTTAATGATTTGCGACCCACGCCTTATCACCAAAGCTTATGGCAAAAGAATCTGGCAGAGTCTGCCACCGTTTAAGCGCACGCGTGAATTAGTCGATGTGCAGGCGTTTTTTGAGCATACGAATCAATTAAGCTGATGATTTTTATCTCGGAAACTGAATACGAACTAACGGCTATCCGCGCTCAGGGCGCAGGTGGGCAAAACGTGAACAAAGTGTCGAGTGCGATTCATTTGCGTTTTGATATTTATGCGTCGTCATTAAGTGACTGGCTCAAAGAACGCTTGCTGCACCTCAAGGATAACCGTATCAATGCAGAGGGTGTTTTGGTATTAAAGGCGCAGCAGTACCGCACGCAGGAAGCTAACAAAAGAGATGCTGTTAAACGCTTGCATGAGATTGTGAATGCGGCCAATCAGGCTAAACCCACGCGCTATGCTACGCGGCCAAGTTGGAGTGCAAATAAACGCAGACTGGAAAGTAAAACGCAACGCGGGCATATTAAACAATTACGTGGCAAAATAGCGGCTGAATAAGCAGCGTTCTGATTTTCCGCGGTGTCAGGTTTATGCTTTGCGTTCAAGATGAGTAGTATCGAATGTTAAACATCGCCATATGCTGATATGGCTTTGGCAGCGGCGCATGTGGCGCAATGAGAACGATGCAGAATTGGAATATGAATTTACTAGCTTTTGACACTTCTACAGAATATTTATCACTGGCAGTGATGCGTGGTGAGGCTGTTTATCGCTTTGATTGTCTGGCAGGGCAATCGCATTCTCAGTTGATTCTCCCGCAAATTCAGTTGCTGCTGGATGAGGTCAGATTATCATTGCAGGAGTTGCAAGGTGTAGCTTTTGGTGCAGGGCCAGGCTCTTTTACTGGCGTGCGAATTGCTGCTGGCGTTGCGCAAGGCTTGGCCTTTGGTGCAAATATACCTGTATTAGGCGTATGCACATTATTGGCCTTGGCTGAGGCCTCTGGCAAAAATAAAGTAATCGCCTGCTTAGATGCGCGCATGGGAGAGGTTTATCATGCGGCTTACGAAAAAATTTCCAATCAGTGGCAGGTGGTGAGCGCGCCTGGATTATACAAACCCAATGCAGTGCCTCAGCTAGTTGCGGAGGGGTGGGCGGGTGCTGGCAGTGGCTGGCAGACTCATTCTGTAGCGTTAAGCCTAGCCTATCAAGGCCAGCTGGAGATGCTGTTGCCTGAGTTACTTCCTAGTGCTGGCGCTGTCCTGAGTTTGACTTACCCTGATTTCGAGCGTGGTGAGGGTAAGGCCGCCTATGATGCCTTGCCAATCTACATACGCAATCGGGTTGCGCTAAAAACTGCAGAGCGTGTGCAAGGCTTGAAGCTATGAGTGCAGTCAGGCATGATGAATCGGTTTATGGATTTCGGCCTATGCTGGAACAGGATTTAGAGGCCGTTATGGCTATAGAGCCACACATTTATTCACATCCATGGACACGCGGCAACTTTAATGACTCGCTCAAATCTGGGCATATTGCACAAGTGCTTGAGCATCATACTGTTTTGATGGGATATTCTTTGGTGATGATGGTGCTGGATGAGGCACACTTGCTCAATTTAAGCATCGCTAAACATTATCAGAAGCAGGGGCTGGGGCGGTTTTTGCTGGAGCACATGATACAACTGGCCAAGTGTGCTGGTGCGGCGAATATGTTTCTCGAAGTGCGGCCGAGTAATGTTTCTGCCATCGCCTTGTATGAAAATGTCGGGTTTAACGAGATGGCCATACGCAAAGCTTATTATCCCGCACATAATGGGCGTGAGGATGCCGTGCTGATGGGGTTGGCCTTATGATGACGCGTGAAGATATGCTACAGGAGCTAGAGTTGCTACCTGTTTGGTCGCAGCGCTTGCCATTGCCCAAGCCCGTGCTAGGTGCTGCGCTTTCGTCGTTCAGTCAAGCTGCAGTGCAAACGGCCCAATCTGTCTTGATCGATTCCACCGTGGTTGAAGGTGCAGCGCACACCTTGGAATCGTCAGTGACTTTGACGGCAGCGTCTGCGATACCCGTTGAGACAACACCTCAAGCATCAGTAACGCTACGCCTGCTGGTGAGTGACTCTGCCGAGTTTTCGTTTTTACTTTCAGGCTCTTTAGAAGATGCTGACCTGCTGGCGTTGGAAACATTGTTACAGAATATATTTAAAGCCATGAAAGTAGTGTGTCACCAAGATGTGCGCAATGCCAGTGTGCAGCAACTGCAAGATAGTGCTGGCAAGGTCATTGTTGTCATGGGCGAGGCTGCGGCAAATATATTGTTGGGTCAGTCTCGGACATTAGAAGATTGGCGTAGCATTCAAAAACAACAGCAACTTGCATATCAAGGCATGCCTGTCGTTGTGACTTATCACCCACTGCATTTATTGCAGAATTTGTCAGATAAGACCAAGGCCTGGGCAGACTTATGTAGGGCTAAAAAAATCCTGCAGGATATTTAGCCGATTGTATTCAAGAGCTTTTAAAATGCGTTTCTGTATATCTGTTTTAGTATTTATTTTTTCTGCCCAGGTGCATGCTGCGATGGACGATATCAATCGTATTTATCGTCAGCAGCCCATGCTAAATGCGTTTGATGTCTGCTTGGGCGGTGGATGTGTAGAGGTTAAGCGTGTTGCCATACTTGATGCTGAGTGGCAGCGTGTTGAGCGGCTATTTGTAGGTGTTGACGGGAGTGCGGAGCTGGAGCGCCAGCAAATCGCCTTAGCAATAGGTGAGTTGGAGAAAATTGTCGGTGCAAAGATTGGGTCAGCGTCTGATCGGGCAGGCACATTTGGTAATGCTGACTTTCCTAATCAGCAGGATTGTAATGATGAAGCCATTAACAGCACCACTTATATGCGCCTGATGCGCAAAGCAGGATTGATTCAATTACACGCGATTGAAGACATGCGCACCCGAAACTTCTTTTTTTCTGGATGGCCGCATAGCACAGCCGTGATACACGAAATCAGAACAGGCGAGCGATACGCGGTTGATAGCTGGTTTTATGATAACGGCTTTCCTGCCACAATCGTGCCGTTTGCATTGTGGAAGTCAGGTTACATTCCCGAAGACAGTCCAGTTGTAAAGTCTTCAGCCAAGGCCAAGCCTTAAAGCGAATGCTTGTCGTAATAACTAATACTGACTAACGTGCTGATTAACGGTAAAATTCAATTTTTACTTAGCTTGAATACAATCACACTATGCGCGCATCACAATTTTTCTTTAACACTCAAAAAGAAGCACCGAACGAAGCCGAGCTACAAAGCCATATTTTAATGGTGCGTGCAGGTTTGATTAAGCGTTTGGGTTCAGGATTATATAGCTGGATGCCGCTGGGCTTGCGCGTGTTGCGCAAAGTTGAGGCGATTGTGCGCGATGAGATGAACAAGGCTGGCGCCCTGGAGTTGCTGATGCCAGCCGTGCAGCCTAAAGAGCTGTGGGAAGAAACCGGTCGCTGGGCAGTCTTTGGGCCACAGATGCTTAAAATTCAGGATAGGCATGCACGTGAATTCTGTTTTGGCCCTACCCACGAAGAGGTGATTACGGACATCGCCCGCAAAGAGATTCGCAGCTACAAACAGCTACCGCTCAACTTTTACCAGATTCAAACCAAATTCCGTGACGAGATTCGCCCACGCTTTGGCGTGATGCGTGCGCGTGAATTTATGATGAAAGATGCTTACTCATTTCATACAGATTTTGCCTCTTTAGAGCAAACCTATCAGACTATGTATCAAGCCTACAGCAATGTATTTACGCGTTTAGGCCTCAAGTTTCGCGCGGTGAAAGCCGATACAGGGGCTATAGGCGGTGAAGGTTCGCATGAGTTTCATGTGCTGGCAGATTCAGGTGAGGATGGTCTTGCGTATTGTGAAACTTCAGATTTTGCAGCTAACGTAGAGTTGGCAGAGGCGCGGCCCTCTGCGATTAGCCGTGCTGCAGCGGCTGCTGCTATGCAAGAGGTGGAAACACCTAAACAGACAGCATGTGAAGATGTGGCAAAATTATTGGGCATCAGCGTTGAAAAAACCGTTAAAGCAATTGCGTTAATTGCGGGCGATCAATTCTATTTGGCGTTATTGCGCGGTGACCATCATTTAAACGAAGTGAAGCTGGCTAAACTGGCAGGACTTGCTGATTTTAGATTCGCAACAGAAGAGGAAATTCGCGCAAACCTCAATTGTCCGCCTGGCTTTATCGGGCCTGTAGGTGTTGGTGCACATGTGATGGTGATTGCAGATAAAACGGTTGCCCTGATGAGTGACTTTGTCTGCGGTGCCAACAAACCTAAATATCACCTGAGTGGCGTGAATTTCGGCCGCGACTTGCCAGAGCCTGCAGTGGTTGCGGACATTCGTAATGTGGTTGAAGGGGATGCAAGCCCAGATGGTAAAGGTGTGCTGTCATTATGCCGTGGCATTGAAGTCGGGCACATCTTTCAGTTGCGTACCAAATACTCAGAAGCGATGAGCGCAACTTATCTGGATGAAAACGGACAAACCAAAGTGATGGAAATGGGCTGCTACGGTATTGGCGTGTCACGTATCGTTGGTGCGGCAATTGAGCAGGGCAACGATGAGCGCGGCATTATCTTTCCTAAGAGCATGGCGCCATTTGAAGTGGTGATCTGTGCGATAGGTTATGATAAGTCTGATAATGTGAAATCAGCGACCAATCAACTGTATGATGCGTTACAGGCTGCGGGTGTGGATGTCTTGCTGGATGACAGAGGTGAGCGTCCAGGTGTGATGTTCGCTGAGGCCGATTTGATGGGAATTCCTCATCGGTTTGTTATTGGCGAGCGTGGCTTGGCAGAGGGTAATGTGGAATATAAGGCAAGAACAGAAGCCGATGCCAAGACTGTTCCATTGCACTCAGTGGTTGGCTTTGTGCAAAAACTGCCTTAAGCTTGCTGGATACGCTAGTTTGTTTGGAGCTTGATGTTTAAATTTTTTCTAATTGGTTTGTGGGTCCTTGCTGGGGCTTTGGTTTCAGCAACGGGTTTTGCTGGCTCTCAAATTGAAGAGCCGCTATCTAACAGCGTCAAGGCGTTGATGCAGCGCAGTGTGAGTGACCGTGCGGCTCCTAGGCTGACTTTTGCTACTGAAGCCGAAGGTCAGGCATGGTTGAATGAAATGTCTAAACGTTTGCAAAAGCGCATGCCCGACAAAACGCATCGTGAAGATTTTTTACGCACAGTTCATTATGAGGCCAGTCGTGCAGGCTTGGATCCGCAAATGGTGCTGGGGTTAATTCAGGTTGAGAGTGGTTTTAAGAAATATGCGGTGTCATCAGTCGGTGCGCGCGGATTTATGCAGGTGATGCCTTTCTGGGTACGCAGTATTGGTGCTGAAGATCATAATTTGTTTCTACTTCGCACCAACTTACGCTATGGCTGCACAATTTTAAGGCATTATTTGGATATTGAGCGAGGTGATTTGTATCGGGCTCTTGGACGCTATAATGGTAGCTTAGGTAAGCCACAATATCCTAACATGGTGCTTGGTGCCTGGCGCAAGCACTGGGATTACAAGCCAATTCAATGGAACGAGATCCCTAAAAACATCTAGTTGGAAATCGTTTTGTCTTTAGCTACTTTGTTACATTTGCCGACATAAGTAACAAAATAGTGCAAAAAAGTTTACATTTTTACAAAATTCATTCAGTATGCCCCTAGCGTTTATGTATTAGGGTGTCTGATTCCGTATTTATTCGCCCTATTCATTATGCTGAAGTTCGTACTCACTTGAAATTCAACTAAAATATTTGGGAGAAAAAAGTATGTCGAAATTAACTGCATTGGCTTTAAGTATTGCAATCTTGGGTGGAGTTTGGGCATTTTTAGCATTAGGCCCGCTTGCTGGATCAGTATTGGTTTGGGCTGGATTTATTGCTTGGGGAAGTTATTTTCACAGTGGTGCGGATGGGGCAGCGTTACAAAAAACCATCGCAGGCACGATTTACGGCGCCATTTTAGCAGGTATTGCATTATTTTTAGTGGTGAATAACCCAGTAGGTCTGCCTGGTGCGATAGCGGCGCCTGCCTATGTTGCTGTCACAGTCTTTTTCCTGGTGATTGTCGCCAGCATTAACCTGCTGTCAGTGGTTCCTGCGAATGTGTATGGCTATGCCGCGACGGTTGCATATGCGTTACATCAGCCAACAGCAGATGGGGTTGGCCCTTTGGCCAGCCTTACAGCGGCAGATCTAACTAATCCAGTATTGTTGCTATCACTGTCATTTGTGATTGGTGCTTTGTTTGGACTGGTTTCTGGTAAGCTCGCAGGTGTGCTTGGTAAGTAGCGGATAGCCTGGGTTTAGAAAGCCACCTTTGGGTGGCTTTTTTGTTACCAGGCCCACGTTAGTTCTTTTGGAATTTAAATCCGTAATAGGTGCCAAATTCACCTTCTGGCTCGTGATAAACAAACAGCATTTCATTGGCGTAGCCTAAACCAGAATAGTAATTATTGGCGCGTAATTTTAGTGTTTTAGGTAGTTCTGAGCGGCCTATGTATTTGCCTGTGATGTCAAACACGAGAATTGCCTTATGATCAACATCCAGCAATGCGAACTCTTCGCCTTTTACGGCAGTATAGGCAACAAAAGCATCACTAATGTCATCAACTTTTGCTCCCGCCTTGTCAAGTTCTAGATTAATTTCCCCGACTTTTTCTCGTGCCTTAGGGTTTACAACAAATACTTTGTTACTGCGAGCCTGCTTTGCATAATAGAGGTTATTTTCGGCATCATAAGATGGCATGGTGCTGGCATGCCCGAATGCAGGGTTAAATTGAGAGATTTCGTCAGAAGTGCTTTTAAGTTCTCCCGAATCAGTTAAGTGGATAGAAAAAATACCAGAGTTAGGCGCAAATCCTAAATCACTGGAAATGTTGTAAGTGATCGTTTCAAGTTGGTGAGTATTGATGTTGTAATAAATGGAACGGTTATCATAGCCAGGTTGCGATGAGTTAATATAATTGCCCTCGTCATCATAGGCGTGTATGAGTGACTTTGAATAAGGCGCCTCTGTTTCGCTGCCTAAAGGAGCCAACCCGCCATCAGCGATGTAGTAGCGCTTTAATCCTGGGATGTGAGCCACCGTCATTGGCCTTGTGCTTGGTTTTTTAACCAGCGTGATTTTAATGCCTGTTTGTGCTTCTGACAGAAGCTCTGCCTGTGCCATTGGGGCAGACGCGATTGAAATTAAGGATAAAAGCAGAAGTGAAGTGCGCATATTTTTCTCTGTTGGTAACGGGTTGTAATTGTTTCAATGGCGTGCCTAACCTTTAGTAGCATTAGTGGACGTTTTACTCTTATGGTTCATTTTTTTCTACCAGCATCGCATCCCCGTAACTAAAAAACCGATACTGCTGTGCTATGGCATGAGCATAGGCTTTTTTGATTAGAGTAAATCCTCCAAAGGCTGATACGAGCATAAGCAAAGTGCTTTTGGGTAAGTGAAAATTGGTAAATAAGCGGTCTACTACTTTGAATTTGTAGCCTGGTGTAATGAAAATACTAGT
Organism: Methylotenera sp.; assembly: GCA_028688575.1. Taxonomy (GTDB): domain Bacteria; phylum Pseudomonadota; class Gammaproteobacteria; order Burkholderiales; family Methylophilaceae; genus Methylotenera. Next base: position 12,831 of record JAQTXW010000022.1, read on the forward strand.
CTCGCCACTGCCTGCTTGTAAAGTGTTATTGCAAGCAGCACTTTCTAGCGCGCGCATGGCCGTTGTGCCTATTGCCATTACACGGCCGCCATTTTTTTTGGTGTCTAAAATGAGGTCAACGGTGGTTTGCGGTATATCGTATAGTTCGCTGTGCATTTTATGCTCATGGATATCATCCACGCGCACAGGCTGAAAAGTCCCCGCGCCAACGTGTAAGGTCACATAGGCGATGTTTATGCCTTTTTTCTTAATTTTGTTTAAAGTGGCTTCATCAAAATGTAAACCAGCAGTGGGAGCTGCGACCGCACCCAAATGCCTGCTATATACAGTTTGGTAGCGCGTCTCATCTTGTGCTGTTGCCTCATGAGTGATGTAGGGGGGTAATGGCAGCGCACCAAATTTCTCAAGTAGATTAAGTACAGGTTCATCGCTCAAAAAGACTAATTCAAACAAGTCGTCATGGCGTGCGCTGACTTTAGCATCAAATGCGTCTGACAAGCGCATTTTACTCCCCACTTTAGGCGAACGAGAGGCCCTTACATGTGCATAAACCGTATGCTCGTTAATCACGCGCTCGACTAATACCTCAACATTGCCTCCCGAGTGTTTTTTTCCAAATAAACGCGCTTTAATCACCTTGGTGTCGTTAAACACCAGCAAATCACCAGCTTTTAAAAAATGAGGCAATTCTTTAAAGGTGTAATCGGAAATCTCATTGTCAATTCCACCCACGTGCAGCATGCGGCTTGCGCTTCGTTCAGTAGGGGGGTGCTGTGCAATTAAGTGATCGGGTAATAAAAAATCGAAATCAAGGGTTCGCATAAGTGAAAGAGCTTGCTATAATAGCGAAATCGCAATTATACAGTAATGTATAACCCAAATAAGCCCAGGTGGCGGAATTGGTAGACGCACGGGACTCAAAATCCCGCGCCGCAAGGCGTGCCGGTTCGATTCCGGCCCTGGGCACCAAAATAAATAAAAGCTTACGATTCTGTCGTAAGCTTTTTTTATTTCTTTGCACTTCACTCAGCACTTTTTATCAAAAAATCAAAAATCGTCAAAAGTTTAAATGTTCAACGTCTAGTAAAGCTAGGGCAGGCAACATGATTTTTAAACGGACTTTTTTCAGAGTCTGGTGGTAGTGCTATTGGGGGCAGGTCATTCTATTTGATTGAATCATAAATCGTAAAGCTTAAGGTTGTCCATTCCCCAAGTTCGAAATTAAACTTGCTTGCGTGAAACAAAGAGTGACGCGCGGAGCATTGAGCTAGCGACTGCTGATTATAGCCAAGGCAAATTATTTGCCACTAACGTTGCTGTAAACATGGCATATAAAGACTTTAAGAATTACTAATCAGGAAATTCATTACTTCGCAACTTACTTTTCCAATTCTAAATATTAGTATTGTAGCGACATAGATAAACAACACTCATTCTCTGTTGCCACAACAACTTTTTCACCTACTTCTTTTACGCGCCACGCACCATAGACATGACCTGAGTCACATCCAGTGTGCTAGCTTTCTGCTGAATTTGTGGTAAGTATTGTGTTTGTAATTGCTTTGCTGGGCCAAGTAGGTTCTGAAATGTGTCGCGTAAAATGTTGCTATTCATCACCCGCCCACCCACATAATAACGTTTGGCAGCTTGCCCCAGCGCATAGGTGGTGGCAAAAGAGAACGCCATACCAGTGGCCGCGCTACCAATCCCCCCCACAGTTTTACCCGCCATTTTGCCTAATAGTCCGCCCAGTAGTTTACGACCGAACTGCTCAAGATATTGTGAGGTGAGGCCAACTCCAGCGGCGGCAATAAATTCTTTAATGTGCCCCGTATCGAGCTCAACGCCGTGCGCTTTTCCTATGCGATAAACCATTTTAATCTGCAAGGGAATAATTGCCATGGAGGCCCAGGACTGGGGCAATAATTCCAGAGCACCATTCAGAATTGAATAATTTAGAATCATTTTATCAAGTTCAGCTTCTGGCACATTTGCCACAGCCGCAATAACAGGTTCACTGGAGGCTTTTTCTTGCGATGACAGCGTAACAACTGTCGCAGGAAACGCCGGATTATCAACCAAACTGGCAAGTTCACCTGCCTCATACTCTACTTGTTCAATTTGCTCCGCACTTAGCCCAAGCGCTACTTTCAGGTCATCTAGAAATCGTCGTTCAGTCGCTGTTTGTATGCCATCAGCATCGCATACGCAAACAGCCATCTCATAGGCAAGTTGGCGATGGCTCTGGTCATCAAGCAATATGGTCGCGCTATCCACACTGACACGTTTGAGCAATACGTCCTGATATAGCTTGGCAATATCTTGAGTGCCTGTGTCGCTGCCGAGTGATTCAGCTAATTGTCGAATTTGCTCACGTTCACGGTCATCTTTTTTACCGTCTGCAAAGGCTGCAAATAAGGCAATTGTGAGGATGGCTTTTTGTTGATCGTGATTCATATATTTAAGTCTTATCCTTTACGCTTTTAGGGGCGCCCTTTAGTCATTAAATGGAACAATTTAACGGCAAGCTTACGCATTTCATCCAGCAGCAACAAGCTTGAAGCTACTAATACAGCCCAAAGCCAGTCCTCCATGCGTAAATCTATTGTGCCGAAAATGATTTGTGCAGGTTGCCAATGAACTACCATGACCTGCAAAGCAAGTAGACTTAGCAAAGCCAGCCACAATTTACCATTACGAATTTAGATTGACATTAAAAACGCTGTTATGTTCCGCACGAGCATTAAATACATTAAAGAACTGAAACAAAAAAACGTAGTAAAGGCCAGTGTTAGTGCGTAGGTCAAGCTCTGCGTATCGAGCCCATATTGAACATGAATGCAGTACCAGTCATCATCGTGGCGCCTATCGGCGTAAATGTCTGGTACTTGCACTAGGCTACGCTGGGCTAATGTAGGCATTAGATGAAACGCGTAAATATTGGTTGCGGTGATCTGTGGCGAAATGCTTGATTGGGTCGACTCAGGAAGTGTAGTCTTCACACTCGAAGGTCAGCTAAGGGGATTAAGCAGCCGATTATCTTTGATTTTCGTATGTCTGCTGTTGAGTGTCATTTGCTGTTCAATACAGTGAAACGGTCTCTATCCAGTGCCCACCTTCATCATCTTTGGCGCACTATAAAATCAATGACTTACTTAACGTAAGTCATTTTTTGTCTGTTTATCTCAGGCAAGTTTCATTTTTTAATCAGTGTGCCTATATATTTGCAGCAAATGCAACCACAGCATATAGGCAGGCTGCATCTATGTGGCTTGCATTACCCTAGTGTCGTACTAATTGGTGTTCTAATTACAACAGTTTCGTTGCCATGTGTTTGATGTGTGTGGTCTATAGCGCTATAGATTGTTTTAAAATACTCAATCGGTTTTGGATGTAGCAAGCTTAAATGGGCTAAGCATTGCTTTCTCCAATGTTCAAGTTGCACTAAATTAAAATTTTTAAGCTCTGGCTCAAAAAGTGGCTGATGGCCACGCATCACAGCACCTATCTCATAGATTGCAGATTGAGTTTTTGCCACATAATAAACAAAGTGCCTACTGACACGTTGATCTAGGCGCTGAGCGAGATGGAAAATAAAGTGTGGCAGTTTGACCAAGCGCAATAGCCCATCGGCCCAGGCCAGGCGCTTAATAGCGGCGTTGGTGATATGATCTGGGCATCTGAAATGCTGTGAGATGAACTTGGCTAGTATGAGCTGATGTTGTAAAAGCAGGCGCTTGGGCGTTGTTTCGACCAAAGGTGCAAGGTAGGCGTCCATAGCCCATTCAGCGGTGACATGGGTAAAGATCGTATTTTTTAGCCACATCGCCTCATGCGCTGGTACAAAATGGTGGTGTGCGATCACATCAATATATAAATGACTGGCATAACCAATTGCAATGGCGGTTTCTTCTTCTGTTTGTGCGACTTTTAGAAAGTGATGTGCATTCTCCCACAAGTGCGTGTGGCGAAAGCGTTGGCTGACAATTGCCAAATCGGGTAAGCAGGCACCCGCCATGACAAGCTCGGGGAATTGTTTAATCGCTTGCTGAAAACGTTTGTCCAGCAGCGGCATAGCCCATAATAGCGAGTGCGCAAAGTACAGGTGGGTCATTAGCCCCCATGCGTTTGCTTCGATTGAGTATAAGCACAGTGGTAGCCACCAGCACAGCTTATTGATGCATTTAAGCGTTTGCATGCATTGCACTTTGTCATCCTTATATGAAAAAAAGATGACATTGAGATGATGAATACGTGACATTTCATTCTGTACGCATTGAGTGTGTCATTTTCATGTGTTTGTCATAAATCGTCGTTATATTTTGCTAACCTGATGATGAATCAAACTTGAGAGGTGTTGGCTAATGAAAATATTATTTATCTCGGATGTTTACTTTCCACGCGTCAATGGGGTTTCCACTTCAATCCGTACATTTGTAGAGCAAATGCAATTGCACGGGCATGAAGTACATTTAATTGCGCCTGATTACGGTGAATTAACGCGAGATGAAGTTTGGATTAAACGTATTCCCGCACGTGAAATCTATTTTGACCCTGAGGATAGGCTCATGAAGTACGGTGAAGTTATACGCATGCTTCCCGAACTGCGACAACAGCAATATGAGGTGGTGCATGTACACACGCCGTTTGTAGCGCATTATCTAGGCCTTAAACTGGCGCGAGCACTTGGTGTGCCATGTGTAGAAACCTATCACACATTTTTTGAGGATTATTTACACCATTATTTGCCTTGGATTCCTCGGCCTGTTGCACGAGGCGTGGCAAAAATGATATCCAAACGGCAGTGCAATGCTGTAGATGCGGTAGTCGCACCTTCGCAACCCATGCTGGATGTATTGCGTGCCTATGGTGTGAATGTTGCCGCAGAGGTAATTCCTACAGGGTTGCAGAGCAATAGTTTTAAAGCGGTCGATGGTACGGCGTTTAGAGCTTTGTATGGGATTGCACTTGATCGTCCTATGCTTTTGTACGTAGGGCGTGTAGCATATGAGAAAAACATCGATTTTTTGTTAAACATGCTTAAAGCGCTCATCGCGCAGCAGCCCGATGTGTTGTTGGTGATTGCAGGCCAAGGCCCGGCAGAGACGCATTTGCACAAATTGGTGATTCAGTTGGGGATTGAAGATCATGTTAAATTCATTGGTTATCTAGACCGTAATACTGAACTTAATGCCTGCTACCAAGCGGCAGATGTGTTTGTGTTTTCTTCAAAAAGTGAAACGCAAGGTTTGGTTTTACTCGAAGCCATGGCGCAGGGAACACCAGTAGTGGCTATCGCAGAGTTAGGCACGGCTTCTATTTTAGTGGAAGGCGAGGGGGCTTTGATTGCGCCTGATGACATTGGTCAGTTTGCAGACAAAGTGAACAGCTTGCTGATTAATCCTGAAGAAAGATTTGAGTTGGGATTTAAAGCAAAGCGCTATGTGCTGGAAAAGTGGACTGCACAATTGCAAGCTGAACGTCTGCTTAACTTTTATCGGCAGGTAGTAACTGAAAAAGCTTTGTACGGCGATACGGGGGTCGCATTAGCAAAAATTAATGGTTGATACATTTGCCATGGTAAATTAAAGATTAAAAAGCCAGCATGACTGCTGGCTTTTTAATTGAGCTGGTTAGTCAAGATTTACTAAGTCAAACGCACCTGGTTAGCCAAATTTACCTGTAATGTAATCTTCTGTTTCCTTGCGTTCTGGACGGGTGAAGATTTTATCTGTTTCGCCGTGTTCAATCAGCTCCCCAAGGTACATGTAGGCTGTGTAATCAGATACGCGTGCTGCCTGCTGCATGTTGTGGGTCACCACCAGTATGGTGAGCCTTTCACGTAGCTCACTCATCAGCTCTTCAATATTCGCCGTAGCAATAGGGTCAAGCGCTGAAGTTGGCTCATCAAACAGCATAATTTCAGGGTCGGTGGCCAGTGCGCGTGCAATACATAAGCGCTGTTGTTGGCCACCAGATAGATTAAATGCTAAATCCTGCAGGCGATCTTTAACTTCATTCCAGATAGCAGCGCCTTTTAACGCTTCTTCAACTTTTTCGTCAATGACACGTTTGTTTTTCTCACCACGTACACGCAAACCATAGGCCACATTTTCATAGATGGATTTTGGAAATGGGTTGGGTTTTTGAAACACCATGCTGATGCGCATGCGTACTTCAATCGGGTCTACTTCTTTTTCCAGAATGTTGGTATTGTCTGGATGCATGACAATCTGACCCTCATATTTGTTGCCAGGGTATAAATCATGCATGCGGTTAAAGCAGCGCAAGAATGTAGACTTGCCACAGCCAGAGGGGCCAATAAGCGCGGTGATTTTGTTTTCATACAAAGGCATGGAAACATTTTTTACCGCATGGTTGCCGCCATTATAAAAAAAGTTAAGGTTGCGCGCTTCAGCTTTGATTGAACTGGTTGCTTTAATCATGAAAATTAGATTCCTGTTGATAATTATTCAGTTATTTGATGGTTGATTACCATTTAATGTTTTTGCGCATTTTGTAGCGCATGCGGATGGCAAACCCGTTCATCACCAGTGTGACCAAGATAATAATGACTCCAGCGGCGGCTGCATTTACATGAAATGCCTCACTTGGCCTGGATAGCCAGCTAAACATCTGGATCGGTAACACCGTAAAACCAGAGGATAGCCATTCAAAGTTTAAAAATGGCGCAGTAGTGGTAATGGGTGATGGGGGTAAAAATGCAATAAAGGTCAGTGCGCCAATGGTGATAATAGGCGCTGTTTCACCAATAGCGCGCGCCATGCCGATAATCACACCCGTGAGTATGCCGCCAAATGAATATTTAATCACATGGTCATACACCACCTGCCATTTGGTGGCGCCTACTGCATAGGCGGCCTCTCTAATCGCAACAGGGATGCTGCGTATAGATTCACGGGTTGCCACAATCACCACAGGCATAATGAGTAGGCCCAAGGTGAGGCCAGCGGTTAAAATACTTTGGCCAAAATCCAGCATATACACAAATAAACCCAGCGCCAGTAAGCCGTAAATAATGGAGGGTACGGCGGCCAAGTTGGACACGTTGATTTCAATCAGGTCGGACAGCCAGTTTTTGGGTGCGTATTCTTCAAGGTAAATCGCTGCCATAACGCCGATAGGCACGGCAGACACAAAGGTCACCAGCATCACCAGTGTTGAGCCGACTAGTGCTGATAGCAAGCCAGCACTGGAAGCACGGCGTGACGGGAAGTCTGTGTAAAAACTGGCTGAAAATAACTTAGGATAGCCTTGTTGAATCAAATCGATAAACAAGGTGAGCAGGGTAAGCAAACCTACCATCAGGCAAAGTAGACCAATAACCGAAAAAATATAATCATTGAACTTGTGGCGCTTAATCATCGCGCGCACTTCATCAAGATTTTTGATGGGCTTGGTGGGTGAGTGTTGTTGCATGATTAATATCTCTCGCTATATTTCTTACGGGTGATGTGCCCAATAATATTGAGTGTCAGTGTCATTAGCATCAGTACCAGACCTGCGGCAAAAATGCTTTGGTAGCCAATGCTGCCGTGCGGCAGGTCACCCATGGCCACTTGTACAATGTAGGCAGTGATGGTGGCTGCGGCATCCATGGGGTTAAAGCTCAGGTTTGGCTGTTGGCCAGCCGCAATGGCTACCACCATGGTTTCACCAATTGCACGAGAAATACCAAGAATGTAAGCGGCAACAATGCCTGAAACAGCCGCTGGGGTGACGACTTTTAGTGCGGTTTGAAAGCGTGTCGCTCCCATGGCGTAAGAGCCCTCACGCATGCTCATGGGTACGGCGCGCATGGCATCTTCAGAAAGGGATGCAATGTAGGGAATAATCATGATACCAATCACAATGCCTGAACTTAGCATGTTAAAGGTCGGCAACCCTGGGATAATGCTTTGCAAAATCGGCGTGACAAACAGCAGGGCAAAAAACCCAAACACAATAGTTGGAACACCCGCGAGCAGTTCTAAAACAGGCTTCACCGTTTCACGTGTTTTATGGCTGGCAAATTCAGAAAGATAAATGGCACTGACAGTGCCGATTGGGATGGCAATTAACAATGCAACACCCGTTACAGTCAAAGTACCAGATACTAGCGGCAAAATGCCGTAGTGCGGATTTTCAAATAAGGGCGTCCAAACTGTATCCGTTAAAAAGTCAACAATGGATACATGTTCAAAAAACGTATAGGACTCATAAAGTAAAATGCCGATAATGGCGGCTGTGGTCAGGACAGCAGATAACGCGGCCAGCAACAAAATAAGCTCAATCACCCGCTCTTTAAAATGGCGCGTGAAATTTTTGGATAATCGGTCACTTATTTCTAGGTTGATTGGGTTATTTAACACTTGATTTACCGTATTCATGTTGTTTGCACCTGCGGATTGCAGTGTGAATAGAAAATATTATAAGGGTACTGCAAGGATGCAGATACCCTTATTTCACTATGATTATTTAATACGTGCTAATAACTCTTCAATTTTAACCCCAACTTCGGCTTTGCCGCCAAACCCTGTACCAGGTTTTAGTTCTTTCCAATGTTTGATCACAGCTTTTTGCTCATTGGCAGGCAGAGCTACATATTTAACTTCTTCAATCAACGGTTTGCTTTGCTCTAAATAATAATTAACATAGGCCTTAACTTCTGGTTTGAATGCAGCAGCTGTTGCATTAACATAAATAAATAATGGGCGTGCTAACGGCTGATATGTGCCATCCTGAATGGTTTCTGCTGAAGGCAAGACTGCTGGCTTTCCTGATTTTTGAGTGATGGCAACAGCGGTTAATTTGTCCTGATTTTCTTCATAATAAGCATAGCCGAAATAACCTAATCCACCGATATCCCCTACAACGCCTTTCACCAGCACATTGTCATCCTCAGAGGCGGTAAAGTCGCCACGGCTTGATTTTGCTTTACCAACAATCGCTTCTGTAAAGTAGTCAAATGTGCCTGAATCTGCGCCTGGGCCAAATAATTTAACAGGTGTATTAGGCCATGCAGGGTTGACCTGATTCCAGGTTTTTACCTTACCTTGTGCTGCTGGCTCCCATAGTTTTTTAAGCTCGGCCGCAGTCATTTTTTTAGCAAACTCATTTTTAGGATTAATCACAACTGTGATTGCATCGTAGGCGATAGGCAACTCAATGAATTGCACACCAGCTTCTTTACATGCGTCGATTTCTTTTTGCAGAATCGGACGTGACGCATTTTGCACATCGGTTTCACCACGGCAGAATTTTTTAAAACCGCCGCCAGTGCCAGAAATACCTACAGTCACTTTGGTTTTGGTTGCTTTTTGAAACTCTTCTGCAACGGCTTCTGTGATCGGGTAAACCGTACTTGAGCCGTCAATTTTGATAATTTTTTCTGCGGCTAGCACGGTGTTGGTTGAAAATGTTGCGGCGATTAAAGTGCTGATACTTAAAGATTTAGCCAGTACGGTCTTCATCATGATCTCCATTTGAGTTAGGTTTAGTTTTTAACTGGTATGAATTTTAGTGATGAAATATGACAGTTTGATGACAAATATTAATTTGATAAAAAAGGTCTCCGTAGAGACCTTGATTTGATTGCGAGCAGAGCGTAGTTTTGTTATAGAAAAGTTTTGCCAAAGTGGTAGGAGATGGCAGCGATTAAGCCCGCGCAAGGGATGGTGAGTACCCAGGCCCATACAATGCGTGAAGCTAAACCCCAGCGGACAGCAGAGGCGCGACGAGACACTCCAATGCCGACAATTGCCCCAGTGATGGTGTGTGTGGTAGACACAGGAATACCTAAGGATGTGGCTAAGAATAACGCAATGGAGCCAGAAGTCTGCGCACAGAATGCACCTGTGGGGCGTACTTTGGTGATGCCCATGCCCATGGTGCGTACAATGCGCCAGCCACCAAAAAGTGTGCCTGCGGCCATGGCTACATGGCATGAAATAACAACCCAGAATGGCACGCCAAAGTCACCTTCTAAAAAGCCGTTGGCAAACAAAAGCACAGTGATAATGCCCATGGTTTTTTGGGCGTCGTTTGCACCATGCCCCAAGCTAAAGAGTGATGATGAAATAAATTGTAATTTATTAAAGCGATTTTCGGTTTTATAAGGGGCGGATTTTTCAAACAACCATAAAACAAGCACGGACATAAGCAGCGCTAACACCATGCCAAACAATGGTGAAAGTACAATGCCTAGTGCAGCAGTCATGAGTTTGCTGCCGAGTATAATGCCTTGGGTGCCAGCATGTGCAACTCCTGCACCTAGCAAGCCACCAATGAGTGCGTGTGAAGATGAAGAAGGAATACCAAACCACCATGTAATCACGTTCCATGCGATAGCGCCGCACAGTGCGCCAAATATCACGGCATTATTGATGATGTTGGGGTCTATAATACCTTTGCCGATGGTGTCGGCTACATGTAAACCAAAAAATGCGAACGCGATAAAGTTAAAAAATGCTGCCCATATCACCGCGGCTTGTGGCGTAAGTAAGCGGGTTGAAACCATCAGTGCGATGGAGTTAGCTGCATCGTGAAAGCCATTCATGAAATCGAACATCAAGGCTACCACAATCAGCAACCCCATAATCAGAATTGCGTGTTCCATGTTGGCCCCTTAAATGCGCTCTAGCACTACACCGTGAATTACATCTGAGACATCCTGGCAGCTATCAATCGCTTCTTCAAAAATATCGTAGAGTTCTTTTGAGCGGATGATGGTGCGTGCATCGGATTCTTCATTAAACAAACGATACATGCCTGCGCGCATCACGTGGTCACCTTCACCTTCGATGAGGTTGATTTCTTCGCAGGTGCTTAAAATACGTTCAGAGTTTTTCATGTCGGATAGCATATGCACCGTGTCACGCACTTTTTCTGAGGCACGCAGCAGGATTTGCGCAAGTGCGACCATTTCAGGCGTGAAGCTGCTATGGCCATATATTTTTGCGCTTTGCGGAATGTCTTCCATGTAGTCGATGATGTCATCCAATGCCATGGCTAATTCGCGGATTTCACGTCTGTCAAACGGGGTGATAAAGGTTTTATGCAGAGACAGCAGAATTTCTTTGGTGTAGCTATCAGCTTCAGATTCAATTTTTCTGATTTCAGCAAAATGTGCTTCAAATTTTTCTGGCTCTTTGACTGCGGTCAGCATTGCCAGCACTTTTGAACCACGCACTGCACAGTCCGCAAGCTTGTTGAACAACTCGAAGTAATTATCGTTACGTGGTGTTATAGCCGCCATTAACCGACCTAAAGTAGCATTTGCCATTGTTCTCATCTCCCAGAATATTACATTTTTATTACAATTTTATGAATGTGCGTAGTTTAACCGCCTATGCATAAATCTGCGAGTATTTATCGCAGATAATTCTGTGTTTCTATCTACTTTTTGACCTGGATTAAACTTAATGCAGCTAGAATTAGCAATGAATTGGAATGGGAGAGTAAAAATGAGTGACGTCACGATTTATCACAACCCCGCCTGTGGCACATCACGCAATGTGCTGGCGATGATCAGAGCGAGCGGTGTTGAGCCTGATGTGATTGAATACCTTAAAACGCCGCCTAACCGAACTCAGTTGGAGCAGTTGTTATTGGCAATGGGAATCTCTGCACGAGAATTATTGCGTGAAAAAGGCACGCCCTATGCTGAATTGGGTTTGGACGAAAAGTGCTTGTCGGAAGAGGTGTTAATTGAGGCGATGTTGCAGCATCCGATTCTTATTAACAGACCAATTGTGGTGACGCCTCTCGGTGTGAAATTATGCCGTCCATCAGAGCTGGTGCTGAGTATTTTACAAAATCCGCTCATGGGTACTTTTACAAAAGAGGATGGTGAAGTGGTCAATGGCTTGCCTAGGTGAGGCTGTTTGCTAGATGATGTATAATGCTGGGTTTAGTCATTTTTAAGTGTAATTTTGTCATGGAAGCAGAACAACTTAATCTTATTGCTCATCGATTAAACGATTTGGCAGAGCGTAACTTGGCACTTCGGGGGTATCTTTGACTTTGAAACAAAAAGTCAGCGCTTGGCAGAGGTGAATGGCTTGCTGGAAGACCCTAAAGTTTGGGACGATAACGCAAAAAGCCAGAAGCTGGGCAAAGAAAAACGTGAGCTTGAGCTTACCGTCAATACACTCACTAGCGTGCAGGCAGGACTTAAGGATACGCAAGAGCTGTTTGAAATGGCGCGTGAAGAAAATGACGATGATACTTTAGCCAGTGTCGAGCAAGACTCGCTTTTCATCGAAAAGCAAATCGCAGACATGGAATTTAAACGCATGTTCTCGGGTGAGTTGGATAGTGCGAACTGTTTCGTGGAGTTCCAGTCAGGCAGCGGTGGTACTGAGGCACAGGACTGGGCGGCGATGTTGCTGCGTATGTATTTGCGTTATTGTGAGCGTAAAGGCTTTAAAGTAGAAGTGCTGGAAGAATCTGACGGTGATGTGGCGGGCATTAAAGGCGCATCGCTCAAGGTGACGGGCGATTATGCTTACGGCACTTTGCGCACTGAAAATGGCGTTCATCGCTTGGTGCGTAAATCGCCGTTTGACAGTAACGCCAAACGCCACACCAGTTTTGCCAGTGTGCAGATATTCCCAGAAGTAGATGATTCGATCCAGATTGAAATCAACCCTGCAGATTTGCGCGTTGACACTTATCGCGCCAGCGGTGCGGGTGGACAGCATATTAATAAAACTGATTCGGCCGTGCGAATTACGCACATTCCTACCAACACAGTAGTGCAGTGCCAGAATGACCGTTCACAACATCGCAATCGTGAAGAAGCGATGAATATGCTAAAAGGCGCGCTATATAATCTTGAATTAAATAAGCGCAATCAGGAAAAGCAAGCTTTGGAAGATGCTAAAACTGATATAGGCTGGGGGCACCAAATTCGCAGTTATGTGCTAGACCAGGGCCGCATTAAGGATTTGCGTACAGGTGTTGAGATAGGCAATACGCAAGGCGTGCTAGATGGCGACCTTGACCCGTTTATTACAGAGAGTTTGAAGCAGGGCGTTTGATTTCTAGTTGCATTCAAACTAATTACAGCGTTATGCCACAAGGGGATTCCGACTTTCTATGCGCTGAATCGCATGAAAGATCGTATATCGGCTCTTGCCGTACTCATTTGTAATGTCTGCGAGCTCCTGTCTTGTCTTCGTAAGAATGCAACTAGAAATTTGTTAGACTTGCATTTAAAAAACTCACGCCATATACTTATGCGATATACATTGCATTTCAGGAGTCAATATCATGACTACCAGCACCGTTTTTACTAATAACCGCACACAAGCTGTGCGCTTGCCAGCCGATGTGCGCCTGCCTGAAGATGTGAAACAAGTCAGTGTGCGCGCTGTGGGTAAAGAGCGCATTATCGCGCCGTTACAATCCAGTTGGGATAGCTTTTTTATAAGCGAAAATAAAGCGACTGATGACTTTATGGTTGAGCGAGACGCTCTAAATGATTGCATATTTACTAGATACTAGTATTGTTATCTATGTGATTAAACGCCGCCCTATTGAGGTGATGGCTACGTTTAATCAAAACGCTAGCCGCATGGCAATTTCTAGCATCACCTTGGCAGAACTCATGCACGGTGCAGAAAAAAGTAGCCAGCCAGCGCAAAATCACATGGTGATAGAAGATTTTTTTAGCCGATTAGAAGTATTGCCTTACACACCCAAAGCAGCCCAACACTACGGCAGCATCCGTGCCGAACTGGAAAAAACAGGTCAACCCATTGGTGTAAATGACTTGCACATTGCCGCCCATGCGCGAAGTGAAGGTTTGGTGTTAGTCACCAATCACATACGCGAGTTTGAGCGTGTACCAGCTTTGCAATTAGAAAATTGGGTAGCTAACTAAAATTTATAGGGCAAAACATTTTGCATCAATTTGACGAAAGCGCGTTTCAAGACTTTTTATCCGCTGGCGTATCGCCGCGCGATGTGGATGCGCTTTTTCCCCTATTACAATCGGCCAATGTGATTCAAGCTTTAATCGCGCTGTTTCGCGGTGGTAGCGAAGAGGTGATGATACGGTTGGCAATTCTGCGTGAAATTGCCTCGCGCGCAGACGCGCCAGAATGGACGCCGCAACAATTACAAAATCATTTAAGTTTTATTGATAATACCAAGTTAGAAACCGTGCTTAAGCGCTTGCGCGAGCATGATTTATTGCTTTGGGATGGCGAACGCAGGTTGTATCAACTCTCCAGTTTGGCGCGGATGATATTATCTTCACTTTCAAACCTAGTAAGTTTTGGTAGCCAAGATGACGAACTGGGTTATTTGTTTTCACAAATTGCGGCGGGTGATGCGGTTGGGCAACTAAGCGCAGAAACGCTGAATAATTTATTGGCGCGGTTAAATGAGCTTGAAAGCTTCTTCTCACAAGCGGTATTGTCAGGCTCTGAATTTAGATTAAAAGCAGCGCAAAACCGTTTAGCCGCCGCGCAAAAATGGATGGCACGCGGTACAGAGATTTTGCAAAATTTAGGCGAAAACGGTTTTGCCGATGATGCCAGTTGGAAAATTGCGCAAAAAATCGGCGACAGCCAATCGCGCATGATGCGCATGACTTCAGTTTTTCAAAATGAGTTGGCAAAAATCGCACGACAACGGGTGATGTTGTCAGAAGGTGGTTTAAGTTCGTCAGAATTAGCTGCTTGGCTAAAAGCGCAAAGCGTTGAAAAACTGGCTGATTTAAGCGCACATAACATTGCCCAAGTGCCTGAGCCACTGTATTTACTGCCCGATGTGATGTTAGACGTTGCCGAGGCGTTTTTAGAGCGCGATATTATAGATAAAAAAGTATCTGCCATGCCGCCACCTGTTGATATTGAAGTCGCGCAGGATGTGCCGTTTGAATACCCGCCACAGTTGCAGAGCTTAAACAATATGCTATCGCGCATTGAGCGCAGTGTTGTGTTAGCCGATATTGTGGTGGGGGGCGATTTTAGTGCGGCTTCATATCGTTATTCACTACTCACGTTTTTAGGCGAGCAAAATGTAGATGCCGATTTAGCAGCTTTGGCCGAGCAGCCTGTGTTGGTTCTGCATGATGACACGGCAGCTTTGCAAGCTATTCACCAAAATGAAATTGCTTTTATGAGCACAGGCACGATTAGCCCAATCAACCCTTCAGTACGGAACAAACCCGATGGAACTTAACCCACAACAATTCACTGCCAGGCTCATTGCCAGCCGCTATTTGCCGCGTGAAGACAGCGCAGTGCGTAAACTGTTGGTGGACTTAGGCTTTAGGCAAGAAGTAGAAGCCAATTTAGCGGCTTGTGGATTGCGTTTGCTAGACCATCCGTTTGCAGCGTATATTGCCGTGGCACTGTTGCGCGAAACAGAAGGCGCAGTGTTTGACGATGGCGAACAGTGGCAAGCCAGTAATATAGCGCTACCTAAAGATGCGGTTGCACTACTGGTGGTGCTGTGGGCGTTAATTATTTTGCCTAAACGTGAACGCCAATTAGGACGCGAGGTTGAAGACGGTCAAGGTGATATGTTTGGCAACATCGTCAAGGCCGTGGGTGACGATGTTTCACGCGGCATTGCAGAGAGCGTATTGCTGGAAGATTTTGGTAAATTATTTGGCGGCAAAGGGCGTATCAGCATTAACTTGGGTGTGTTGAGCCGATTAGGCTTAATTGAACGCAAAAATAAAGTGATTTGCGAAGGCCCATTGTTAGATTTAGTGTTTGATTACGCCGAAATGGCGCCGCGTATTATTCACGGTGCAATGGGTGATTTAATTCGTGCACAAAATGGCATTGCGCCATTGCAAGAAAATGATGAAAACGAAGAAATGAATGATGACGAAACACAACAAGAAGACGACTTGCTAGAAGGTAATCAAGATGTTTAGGCTCACCAACTTAGAAGTCATCCATTGGGATTACTGGCAACGATTTACCTTACCGTTAGATGCATCAATCGTGACGATTGTGGGGCCTAATGGCTCAGGAAAAACTACTTTATTAGATGCCTTGCGTACTTTGTTAGCCCTAGATTGCTCTAAAAAACGCGATTACAAACGCTATGTGCGTCGCAACGGTGAAAGCTTTGCGTGGCTACGCGGCGTGGTGGACAACAGCCGCCTAATTAACAGTAGCAAACGCCCGTTTGGCTTACCTTACACCAACGACAAAATTACCTTAGCTTGCCGTATTGATAAAAAAGGCGGTGATTGGGAGCGTAAATACTGGATTGCCGAAGGTGATGTGAGCATTGAGCAAGTAGAATCTTTAGGGCAAGTGTTTGGGGTAAAAGATTTTCAGCGGCAGTTACACGCCGCAGGTTTGTCGCCCGCCATTGCTAAAGTGTTGTCACTAGAGCAGGGTCAAACCGATAAATTATGTGAGCTGTCAGAGCGTGAGTTACTGAAACTTGTATTTGAAGTGTTTGGTGATGAAGAAGTGCTGACGCGTTACCAAGAAGCACGCCATCACCAACAGCAAACTGCGCGCGAGCTGCAAGACACAGAAAATAACTTAAAGGCGCAAGAAAACCATTTGCAAGCCTATGAAACGCGCGTGAATCGTTATTTGGAATGGCAAAACTTAAACCAAGAGCGCAATGTGTTGGTAAGTGAGTTTAAGCCACGTTTAGAGTTTTATGCGCTGACTGAAGAGTCTGAGCGTGCCAGAAATACGCTAAAAGCCTCTAAGCGTGACTGGTTTGCTAAAAGGCAAGAGCGCGTGATAGTCAAAAATCAGCAATCGCAAAAGCAAAGTGAAATTACAGAATTTGAAGCGCGTAAGGCCTTGGCAGAGCTAGCGGAAACTGACATCAATACCAAACTCGGTGAAGTGAATAAAGCCTTAGGCCGTGTAGAAGTCATTGTTGAACAACAAGAAGCCTTACTGAAGCAAGCTAAAGAAGCTGGGACTGACAGCGCACAAGACGCACAAAATTTAGATGCCCTAGAGAATCAGCGTGATGATATACGGCAAAAATTGGCAGGCCTAAACGCACAAGAAGCACAGCTGAATGAAACCTTAGAAAACTTGGCTAATGGCAAACGCGCCGACCCGTTTGATGTGGCAAACTTTAGGCAAGCGCTAGATAAAGCAGGCATTGCACATGACTTATTGACTGATTTAGTTGAAATTACTGATACCAGCTGGCAGTCGGCGGTAGAAGCAGTGCTGGCTTCGTCTGCGCATATTGTGTTGTTGGCGGATAAAAAAGATGAAGCGCGTGCCTTAAGTTTGGGCGAGCAACTCAAATATCGCCATTACATTGTGCCTGAACGTGCGCCACCGCCCCTTGCACCTAAAGGCTCATTGTTGGAAATTGTTAAATTTTCACGTGATGTGCCAGAGTGGGTTTCACGTGTGTTGGCAGGGATTACGCGGGTAGAAGACGCTAAAGCAGGTGCGAGTTTGCCGCGCAATGAGGATTGGGTAACAAGGCAAGGTTACTTGCGCGAACGGCGTGGTGGCCGTTATGCCGCACCAGAGCAGCCGCGCTTTGGACGTGCGCGTGTGGAGGCTTTGCGTTCGCAGTTAGCGGATGTACAAAAAAAGTCGCGAGGATTGTTAGATAAGCTAAAACCCATCAATACGGATATTCAAAGCATTAAAGCACGTTTGGCTGGCATTAACGCAACGGCGCAGCTTGCCAGCCGCAGTGGCGAGTTTGCCGAAGCGCGTACTGAATATGACCGCTTAGTTGCTGAACGTCGCGCAATTGGTGAAAAATCTTACGAAGCAACAGCAGCCAGAAAGCAATTAGAAAGCGCCATAAGCGATGCCAGAAGTACATTACAAACATTGGCAAACCAGCTAGAGCGTTTAAATCGCGAAATTGCAGATAAAGAAAACCGCGACGGCCGAACTGAGCAAGCCAAACGTTTGCTGCGCTTGCGCCATGATAAATGCAATTTACCGATTGCCTGGCAAGATGCGAATGACAATAAGCAACTTGCGGAAAAGTGGGAAAGCGTCAAGTTGATTGATATTAAAGTGGACGAAATTGAACGCCGCTTTGAAACCGAAACTTGGGAAAAAGACGAAACTGTCATCGCGCTTCGCAATAAAATCAAAGCGGATTTTGAAACGCAATCTAAAGATTTAGAAACCCGTCGTCGTGATAATGACACTGCACGTCACCAAACCGATGCTGCGCGTGAGCAATATATTAAAGTGTTGCGCCACACGGTGGGGCGTTATACCAAAAATCTAAAAGTGTTAGGTGACATGGCGGGTATTGCGGTAGATCATGAAGCCGTGATGCTCTCTGCCGATGATGTGAGCCTTTCGCAAGCGGGGTTAGTGGTGCGTTTTGGTTTTGATGATAAAGGCTTTGCGGGCATGAATGATGGCGATGCTTCGGGTGGGCAGCAAGTGATGAAATCACTCATTTTGCTGGTGGCACTGATGATGGAAGATTCGCGTCCGGGCGGTTTTGTGTTTATTGATGAGCCGTTTGCGCATTTGGATATTTTTAATATCAAACGCGTAGCGAGTTTTTTGCAAGCCACTAAAGCGCAGTATTTGCTCACCACGCCAGTTACGCATAATGTGAATGTGTATGATCCTTCTATGCTGACATTAGTGACCTCAAAAAAGAAAGCCGATACCCAATGGGCGCCGCGTGTGGGCGTGCTGGTGCGTGAAAAGTCTTAGCTAATGAACAGTGATTTAAAGGTTGAATATCTAGACAAGCTGAGTTTGCCAAAAAAGCGCAGACGGTTTTCAGAAGCGCCCCCAGCTTCACTGGTAACGATTCCAGCAGAATGGCGCGAATTATTAGAGCAATGGGTGCGCTTGGGTGGTAATAGTCGCTGGGATACGCTCATTAAAAAAGCGGGTTTGGATAGAAAATCTTCTGCAGAAACTTTGCTGAATTGGCTTTTAGAGCATGGTTGGGCATTCGTAAATGAAGAGCGAAAGCATGGCGATTGGTGGCCATATCGCGTGGAGTTGCGTGAAATTAAAGCTTTACGTAAGCAGCTGGGTTTGCCCGATGTGGATGAAGTGGCAGCACAATGGCAAAGTTTACGTGCAAGTTTGAAAATGTATGCCGATAATGATGCGCCAGTGCTTGCTGCCTTAAGCGCTTTAGATGCCATGCCGATTACCCGCGCAATTACACGTGCTAGCTTGGTGCAGTCACTATTAGCTTGGCATGCCGACGGGCGCGCAGGTACTTACCGTGATTTTTCTCTGCATGCCCGTGGTGCCACAAAAGAAATCAGCAAAACTGAATGGGCTTGGTTAGAGGCGCATTTTGATTTAGCGGAGTTTAATGTAGAGCAACATACGCCTTTATTGTTAATTTCTGCCAATATTATTTTGCATACCAGTTTAGGTGACATTCACTTAAGTGCTATGCTGGATTTTGCCGCTTTAACGCCCGCGACGATAAAAAGCATACAGTCTGCACACAGCAACGTCACCACTTGGGTTCTAGTGGAAAATCGCACCAGTTTTGAACGTGTGGCACGCAGTCGCAAAATCAATGAAGGTGTGATCTGGTTGCCAGGTTACCCGCCAAGTTGGTGGAAAGAAGCCGTGATGTATTTAATAAATATTGCCCCAGCGCCAGCGAAAATTGCCTGTGACCCAGACCCGGCAGGTATTGCTATTGCTATAAGTGCTACTGACTTATGGATGGCGCTAGGACAAGAAGCTGAAACCTGGAAGATGGGCGTAGAGGAATTGCAGAATTTAACGAATAAGCGTTTGCTTACTGAGTTTGACCAAAAGCAACTCATTGGCTTGTTGACGCAGGATTTACCTGCCAACCTGAGGCATCTGGCTGAGTATATGCTGGCCTGCGGCCAAAAAGGTGAGCAAGAAGGTTATTTATAGTGCAGTGTGCTGTCATGGGAATTGAGTGATGAATTTACCAAGTATTTAAGAATGGTTGCGCAAATGTAATAAAATAGCAACTTGGAAAATTAAGCAGGTTTTAGAGAGCGAATAATGACTGACCAAGATAACGTAACAACTCAAATTGACGAAAACCACGTGATTGCCGAGCGTCGTGAAAAATTAAAAACGATACGTGACAATGCCAAGGCAAACGGTGGTGCTGCCTTCCCTAATGATTTTAAACCAGATTATCAGGCATCAGTGCTACATGCAGAGTTTGGTGGCTTTGACAATGAAGTGTTAGACCCCAAAGCCGTGCATGTGAGTATCGCAGGGCGCATGATGCTGAAACGTGTGATGGGTAAAGCGAGCTTCGCCACTGTGCAGGATAGCACGGGCCGCATTCAGTTGTTTATTTCAAAAGATAATCTCATAGATGCGAATAGCGAGGCGATTTATGATGCTTTCAAACATTGGGATTTAGGCGATATTATCGGCGCTAAAGGGGTATTGTTCAAAACCAAGACTGGCGAGCTTTCTGTTAAGGTTTCTGAGTTACGATTGTTGACTAAATCGCTGCGCCCGCTACCTGAAAAATTCCACGGTTTGCAAGATCAGGAAGTGAAATACCGTCAGCGTTATGTGGATTTAATTGTCTCAGAAGAAACGCGTACAACCTTTATTGCGCGTAGCAAAGTGGTTTCAGCCATTCGCGGCTTTATGCTGGAAAATCAGTTTTTAGAAGTTGAAACGCCCATGCTGCACCCAATTCCAGGAGGCGCCTCTGCCAAGCCATTCATCACGCACCACAATGCGCTGGATATGCAGATGTACATGCGCATCGCACCAGAACTTTATTTAAAACGTTTGGTGGTTGGCGGTTTTGAGCGAGTGTTTGAGGTGAACCGTAATTTCCGTAACGAAGGTTTGAGTGTGCGCCATAATCCTGAATTTACCATGATGGAGTTTTACGCGGCTTATACCGATTACCTGTGGCTGATGGATTTTACCGAGCGTTGTATCCGTACTGCAGCCATTGCCGCGACAGGTTCTGCGGTATTGCAATATCAAGGCCGTGAGCTCGATTTGAGCAAGCCGTTTCAACGTTTGACCATTGTGGGCGCAATACAGAAATACGCACCACAATATACGCTTGAGCAACTTAATGATGCGGCTTTTCTGCGAGCAGAAATCCTTAAATTTGGCACTAAGCCATTTGACCATGCGGGTTTAGGTGCATTGCAATTGGCCTTGTTTGAAGAAACAGCTGAAAGCCAGTTATGGGAGCCAACTTACATTATCGATTACCCTGTTGAGGTTTCACCTTTAGCGCGTGCTTCTGATGCGAACCCTGAAATCACCGAACGCTTTGAACTATTTGTGACAGGGCGTGAAATCGCCAATGGTTTTAGTGAGTTGAACGATGCTGAAGACCAAGCGGCACGTTTCCACGCGCAGATGAAAGCCAAAGAAGCAGGCGATCACGAGGCCATGTATTACGATGCTGACTTTATTCGTGCTTTAGAGTATGGCATGCCGCCGACAGGTGGCTGTGGTATTGGTATCGACCGTTTAGTGATGATGATAACAGACAGCCCCAGCATTCGTGATGTGATACTGTTCCCGCACATGCGCCCTGAGGCGTAAATGTCAAAAAGCGCGTGATTTGCAAATTAAAATCACGCGTTTTTTATAATTTATTCCTGAAACTTTATTCTGTGCCCCCTCAAAAATATCGGCTTTACTCTCTGGATGCACCTGTCACTGTCGCTCAATTGCGTGATGGACTTAGGATAAATTGACCAAAAGCGCGACTTTTATCACCCGTTTTAATGGTTGTGAGTAATTGATTGGTTTGAGTGTCAATAACACTGACATCATTACTCCCCCAATTTGCGATATAAGCGCGATGCAGGGCGTGATCTATGCTGATGCCTTCAGGTGTGCTGCCTACCTGAATTGTTGCTTCAGTTTTTCCGCTGTGGATGTCCAATACAGTGACCGTGTCATCTTGCGTGTTGGTCACATAAAGCCTTGTTTCATCTAAGTTAAACGCCGCACAATAAGGGTGATAGCCCACTTTCATGATTTGCTGCTGGTCATTCTGAGTGTTGATCAAACTGACTGTGTCATCTTGTACATTGACGCTGGCCAACCATAATCCGCTAGGGCTAAGCGTAATACCAAAGGGATGCTTGCCTACGGGTATTCTGCGCTGGATAGACAGTGTTTGGGTGTTGACTACAGCGATGTCATTGCTATCACGATTTGCGATATAAAGCATTTGGTTGTCTGGGCTGACCACCAGACCTGCTGGCGCCAGACCTACATTTACTTCCCTCATGTTGCTCGGTGTTTCTGTTTCAATGGCAATAATACGATTATCAAACCAATCTGCAACGTAAAGTGTCTTGCTGTCTGGCGAAATGGTGAGTCCAACGAGCGAGCCCTTCACTCGGATGCTCTCTATTGGCTTGTTAGTCAGGGTGTCAATCACCGAAATTTCCTGGCTTTCAACGTTTGAGATGTAGGCGCGCTGCAACTGGTGAGAAACTGCTACCCCAACAGGCGCTTTGCCCGCTCGAATGGTGGCAATCAATGTGTTTGTATCTGTATTGATGACTGAAACTGTGTTTTCACCTTGATTGGTGATGTAAGCATAGCCAGGATCAATATGAGTGGTTTTTGAACTGCACGCAAAAAGAAACATGCTGCCAGCGAGCCATAAGATGCGATAGATTTTCTTGGATAATGAGGTAAATTTCATATAACTGGATTTAAATAAGGAATGAAGCAAATGGTTGCTTTCAATAATGCGCGAAATATGAAAAAATTGCATCATATTTTATAACAGTATTAGGCAGCAGATGTTATGTTAGATCGTGACGGGTTTCGCCCGAATGTTGGCATTATTTTATGTAATGCCAACAATCAGGTGTTTTGGGGCAAGCGCATACGTGAACATGCCTGGCAGTTTCCGCAGGGCGGAATCAATTATGGCGAAAGTCCAGAGCAGGCCATGTATCGTGAGTTGATGGAAGAGGTAGGCCTAAAGCCAGAGCATGTCAAAATTCTAGGCCGCACAAAAGATTGGCTGCGCTATGAAGTGCC
>JAQTXW010000023.1:0-30877 GCA_028688575.1 Methylotenera sp.
CGAGGTTTAACTTAACTATGTCAATCGACTTGGCGCTAGGGGTGCTTTGGTTGAACACACAGATTTGGTTTTGACCGATAATTGTTCTGCAATGGCCTTGTCGCTGTATGGTTAGTCTATTGAATGACTATTGGCCATAAAATCTGAACAAAAAATCCATCAAACTGTGTGACGTTGCCACTGCAAGTCATAACGGAAAATCTGGGTTAAACTTATATGGCAAATATTTCCGTTAATCACAAATTAGCTGCTGCTGGCGAACGCTTTAAGTTGTTGTCTGTTTGTGATTTCAATTTGACCTCGCCCTAGGGCAACCAATCCTTTTTGTTCTAGACGCTTTAGTTGGCGGCTAACTACTTCGCGAGCAGTGCCAAGTTCATCGGCTATCTGTTGATGGGTTCGTGTGATACGGGGAGTGTCGCTGTCCAGTAATACTTTTGCCAGACGTGCATCTAGTGATTGAAACGCAACTTCGTCGAGTAACACAATCAAGTCGCTTATAAGGGCGCCGTAGTTTGTCATGACATACTTACGAAATACAGTTGAATTTAGCATTAATTGATGAAACACTGATGATGGGATTAGCACATCTTTAATGGCTTCTTCTACAATAGTCGAGGCTGGATAATCACTATTTCCCAACAGGCAGGTTGTTGTAATTACGCAAGTTTCACCAGCACCTACACGATACAGAAGAATTTCCCTGCCATTGGCAGACATCTTGTATACGCGGGATTTTCCCGCAAGCCGCATGACGTAAGCATCGCAAGTTGCACCTTCTCTGTAACCAATTGTACCGATAGGGGCTTCTACGATACGCGCATACTTACTCATGGTGTCTTTAGCTTGAGGCTCTAAGTCTTTGAGCTCAGGAAACAGTGCTAGCCATTCTAGATTGGTAGAATTGTTCGGCATGATGATCTTATTCCCTAGTAAATGAGTCAGGTTATTTTAGCTTGGATTTGCAGTTGTGAATATCACATTAATCAGTTGCTATTCATTTAAGAGGATATTGAGTAGTTCTAACCCGAACCCTACACCAAAACCATTGGTGTCGTTCCGGATTGCACCTAAACCTCCTTTACGGCTGGCAGATGAGAGGTCGGTATGTAGCCAGGCAATGTCGTTTTCAATAAACTTGCCTAAAAAACGTGCTGCGTGCAGGTGGTCCCCACCCCCTTCAAGCGTACATTGTTTAATATCTGCTATGCTGCTATCTAGATCGCTGTCATAGTCTTCTTCATAAGGGAATGCTACAACACGCTCCCCCGCTTTTTCACCAGCACTTACTGCTTGGTTGGCGAGTGTAGCGTTTGTTGCAATGATGCCGCTCATGCGATCACCGAGTGCTGTAATCATGCTCCCTGTGAGTGTAGCGAAGTCAATGATGGCATCAGGTTTTTGACGAGAGGCTAGTGTGAGTGTGTCAGCCAATACCATGCGTCCTTCAGCATCAGTGTGGATGATTTCAATTGTCATGCCATTGAGTGCTTTGACCACGTCATTTTGTTTGTAGGCGCTGGGGCTGATATGGTTTTGTGCGATAGCCAGCCAGCAGTCTAGTTTAATGGGCAGTTGCTTTTGGCTTGCCGCGAGCAGGATGCCTAATGCGACTGCGGAGCCATTCATGTCCTCATGCATGCCTAGCATGTATTTTGCGGGTTTTAGATTGTGTCCGCCAGTATCAAAACAAATACCTTTGCCTACGATTGCAACATGCTTTTTGACGTCTTTAGGCTGGTAGCTTAAGTGCACTATGGCTGCGTCTTGCGGCTCGGAACCTTGCGCTACTGCAACAAAAGCACCTGCCCCCATTTTTTTAAGCGTGGCAATATCAAACTCTTGATGTTGCCAGCCATGTTGTAAAGCCAAGGCAGCAATTTTTTTTCGATAGATAGTTGGGGTTAGTTCATTAGGCGGTGAGACGGTTAACTGTCTGCATAAAGCATTGCCAGAAACGCGGGCTGATACGTGTTCGTAATTGTGCGCGGCTTTGTGGCCGTATATGGATATTTCATTTAACTGATGCAGTTTGGTTTCTTTTTTGTGATTAGGTAGATTGATGGCATTGACGTTAATAACGTAGTATGCGGCACAGGCATTGACTGCACGTTCGTTTTCTTCACCAAACACACAGACCGCAACGCTATTGGGTTGCTCTTCAAGTAGTGGTGTAATGGCTTTGCGTAGTAAGGTATGGCGTTGGTATGAGCTGAGTTTTTTTTGAATACACACAAAAGATGCAATGCCGCCACTGGGTAAGTCAAGTGTGACTGGGGTTGTGTTCAGAGAGTCTAATTCTTTTTTGCTGCGCTTAAGCTTGGTTTGCAGCAAAGAAAAGTAAGGTAGCTCAGGTTCGTTATTGTCTGACAAAATTAGAATAACGTGTTGGTGACTAATAAGTGATTTTTCATTTGCTTTAGCAGCATTTTGCTGCAATTTAACAGACATTTTTATTCCTTATATTTTTATTTTTAATCGCTAAACATTGAGGTTGATAGCGTTAAATATCATTAAAAATTACGCCTAAACTTGACCAAAATCACTAAAAAAGCCACACTACGGTTTTGTACGATTTTACATATACCGTATTTTGTTTTGCGGTATATTTCAGACACACTATATTTGATTTTGTTTCTTGTTTTGCCTGGTCAATTATACCTATTGCGTATCTATCAAGGCTATTAAATCAATTGAATAATATAGTTACATGGAGCTATAGCTGAATGTCTTTGAACACACATTTGAATCAACCAGATATTGATACTCAAGAAACCCAGGAGTGGTTGGATGCGCTCGTTGCTGTGATTGAGAATGAGGGTACGGAACGTGCCCATTTTTTACTTGAGGCAATGATCGATAAAGCGCGGCGCTCAGGTAGCAACCTGCCATATAAAGCGACAACAGCGTATTTAAATACCATTCCTACACATTTACAGGATAAATTGCCAGGTAACCCTGAAATGGAACGCCGTATCCGTGCGCTGGTACGCTGGAATGCAGTGATGACTGTGCTGCGGGCAAATGAGAAGTCGCCTGGTGTAGGTGGACATATCGCGAGCTTTCAGTCAGCGGCGACACTTTACGACACAGGCTTTAATTACTTCTTCCGTGCGCCGAATGAAAACTTTGGTGGCGATTGCGTTTACTTCCAAGGCCACTCTTCACCAGGTGTATATGCGCGTGCATTTCTAGAGGGGCGTATTACTGAAGAGCAGATGAATAATTTCCGCCAGGAAACAGGCGGCAATGGTTTGCCTAGTTACCCTCATCCATGGCTGATGCCTGATTTCTGGCAGTTTCCAACGGTTTCAATGGGTTTAGGTCCACTCGCGGGTATTTATCAAGCGCGATTCCTTAAATACTTACATGATCGTGGCATTGCAGATACAAGCGATCGTAAAGTGTGGGTGTTCTGTGGTGATGGCGAGATGGATGAGCCTGAGTCATTAGGCGCGATTTCATTGGCTAGCCGTGAAAAATTAGATAACCTGATATTTGTGATTAACTGTAACTTGCAGCGTCTGGATGGCCCTGTGCGCGGCAACGGTAAAATCATTCAGGAGCTGGAGTCTGACTTTAGAGGTTCTGGCTGGAATGTACTTAAAGTGATTTGGGGTTCTTACTGGGATCCGCTATTGGCGATGGATAAAGATGGCTTGCTCAAAAAACGTATGGAAGAGTGCGTGGATGGCGAGTATCAAAACTTTAAACAAAAAGGTGGCGCTTATACGCGTGAGCATTTCTTTGGCAAGTATCCCCAGCTAAAAGAAATGGTCGCGGCGATGAGTGATCAGGATATCTGGCGTTTAAACCGTGGCGGTCATGACCCACATAAAGTTTATGCTGCCTATAACGCCGCCGTGAATCACAAAGGTCAGCCAACGGTGATTTTAGCTAAAACCGTTAAAGGCTATGGTATGGGCGATGCAGGCGAAGGCCAGAATACGACGCATCAGCAGAAGAGTATGGATCTGGATTCGCTCAAGAAATTCCGCGATCGCTTTGATTTGCCACTCACAGATGAGCAAGTTGAAAACTTGAGCTTCTACAAGCCTGCTGAAGACTCTCCAGAGATGAAGTATATGGCTGAGCGCCGTGCAGCGATGGGTGGTTTTGTGCCGCAACGTCGTCGCAAGGGAAATGAACTTACCGTGCCGCCACTTTCTGCGTTTGAAAATATGCTGACAGCAACTGGTGATCGTGAAATTTCAACGACCATGGCGTTTGTGCGCATTTTGTCCACACTGGTGCGCGATAAAACCATCGGTAAATACGTGGTGCCTATCGTGCCCGATGAGGCGCGTACTTTTGGCATGGAAGGTATGTTCCGTCAACTTGGTATTTATGCAAGTCAAGGCCAGCTTTATGAGCCACAGGACTCAGATCAGGTGATGTACTATAAAGAGTCTAAGGATGGTCAGATTCTGGAAGAGGGAATTAACGAGGCTGGTTCATTCTCCAGCTGGTTAGCTGCGGCTACGTCTTACAGTGTGACGGGTGTGCAGATGATTCCATTCTATATCTACTACTCCATGTTTGGTTTCCAGCGAGTAGGTGATTTGGCCTGGATGGCGGGCGATTCTCGTGCGCGTGGCTTTTTGCTTGGCGCTACCGCAGGGCGCACGACATTGAATGGTGAAGGTTTGCAGCATGAAGATGGTCATAGCCATTTGATGTCGGCAACGATACCCAACTGTGTCTCTTATGACCCGACCTTTGCTTATGAGCTTGCTGTGATTATTCAGGAAGGGCTGCGTCGCATGGTGCAAAATCAGGAGGATGTTTACTACTACATCACCTTGATGAATGAGAATTATAGCCACCCAGAACTACCTAAAGGCGCAGAAGCTGGCATCCTGAAAGGCATGTATAGCTTCAGTAAGTCTAAGGCTAAAGGCGAAAAAGTGCAGTTGATGGGCTCTGGTGTGATTTTACGTGAAGTGATTGCAGCTGCGGAGTTGCTGGAAAAAGATTGGGGCGTATCCGCTGATGTATGGAGTGCGCCTAGCTTTACTGAACTACGTCGTGAAGGTTTAGAGTGTGACCGTTGGAACATGCTCAACCCAGAGAAAACTCAAAAAGTGAGTTATGTTGCACAGTGCTTGAAAGACGCAAAAGGGCCAGTGATTGCTTCTACCGATTACATGAAGAGCTTCGCTGAACAGATCCAGCGTTTTGTTCCGAATAAATTCGTCGCACTTGGTACTGATGGTTTTGGCCGTTCTGATAGCCGTGAAGCATTACGCGACTTTTTTGAAGTTAACCGTTATTACGTTGTAGTGGCTGCGCTCAAAGCTTTAAGCGATGAAGGTAAATTGTCAGCTGCTAAAGTGGCTGAAGCGGTAAAAAAATACAAGTTGAATGCTAACAAGCCAAACCCAACGACAGTTTAAGGATATAACAGATGGCAGTTCAAGATATATTCGTCCCTGATATCGGTAATTTCGATAGTGTGGATGTAATTGAGGTTTTAATTAAGGCTGGTGATACCGTTGCCAAAGATGACTCGCTGATCACAGTAGAGTCTGATAAGGCTTCTATGGATATTCCTGCACCATTCGCTGGTGTGGTGAAAGAAGTCAAGATCAAAGTGGGCGACAAAGCTTCAGAAGGCACTTTGATTATGACGATGGATGTGGGCGATGCTGTTGCAGCTCAATCAGTTGCAGAACCTGTTGCTTCGGTTGCAGCCCCAGTTGCTGTAGAGGCGCCTAAGGCGGTGATTCCTGAGCCAACAAGACCTGCACCTGAACCACCTAAGCCAATCGCACCTGCGCAACAGCCTGCACCTGTAGGCGAGCATGTTGTGGTTGCGGCGGGCAAGTTGTCACATGCTAGCCCATCGATTCGTAAATTCGCGCGCGAACTTGGTGTGAACTTGGCGCTTGTTAAAGGTAGTGGGGCTAAGAACCGTATTTTGCAAGGTGATGTGCAGGCTTATGTAAAAGGTGAGTTGGCTAAACCACGCACTGAAAACATGGGGGCAGGTGTTAGCAGTTTGGCCGCATTGCCAATGCCGGTGATCGATTTTAGCCAGTTTGGTGCGATTGAAACAAAAGCGTTATCACGTATCAAGAAGCTTTCAGGTGCAAATCTGCATCGTAATTGGGTAACGGCACCACATGTAACACAGTTTGATGATGCGGATATTACTGACTTGGAAGACTTCCGTAAGTCTATGCAGGCAGATGCTGAGAAACGTGGTGTTAAACTTACCATGTTGGCATTTTTGATTAAAGCATCAGTAAACGCACTTAAAGCTTACCCGAACTTTAATGCTTCACTTTCACCTGATGGCGATAGCTTGATTTTAAAAAATTACTTTAATATCGGTTTTGCCTGCGATACGCCAGATGGTCTGGTGGTGCCTGTGGTGAAGGACGTTCATCAAAAAGACGTGTTGGATATTGCACGAGATTTGATGGAATTGTCTGGTAAAGCCCGTGAGCGTAAGCTGAAAGTTGAAGAAATGCAGGGAGGCTGCTTTACTATTTCCAGCCTTGGTGGAATTGGTGGCACGATGTTTACGCCGATTATTAATTGCCCAGAAGTGGCGATTTTAGGGGTGTCTCGTTCTTCTATGCAGCCTGTTTTCAATAAGTCTACGCATAGTTTTGAACCGCGTTTGATATTGCCGATGTCCTTGTCGTATGACCATCGTGTTATTGACGGTGCAGATGGCGCGCGCTTTACCAGCCATATGCGCATGATGTTGAGCGATGTAAGAAGGCTGTTGCTTTAGTTGTTTTATTAAGGGCGCGTATGGCGCCCTTTTTTATGGGCTTGAGTAAAGTTAGGGTTGTTATTCAGATCACTGGATATTTAAAAAAAATATATCAATACTTGAATTGCATGTCGCTTTAGAATTAATCCGTGTTATTTTTAATGAGTCACTTGAGTTTCTGTTTGATGGAGGGAAAAGCAACATGAGTATTTTAAATCTATTCTGGTTATTTTTTGCACCCAATAAGGGGTGGCGACATCTGATGCAAAGTAAGCCATCGATGCACCGGCTGTTTCTATTACACGTCATGCCCATGTCGCTAATCCCGCCTTTGTTTTTGTACTTTGCAGCCAGTCAATATGCAGGCGGATTGATTCCTATTTTATCTGCACCCAAGCTGTTGTTGGTTGCAGTCGTCCTGTTTGTAGTGGAGTTGGTTGCAGTACCCTTGATGGGTATAGTGATTAAGCAGTTGGCTGAAGTGGCTGAAATACAACCTAGTTACCATGATGCATTCATTTTCGCCGCAGTTGCACCTACACCTTTATGGTTGGCTCCCGTTGCGTTTTTGATTTTCTCTGATGTAGTGCTGAGTGTGATTGCCTTGGTGATGGCTATGATGGCAACGGTCGGTTTTGTTTATTATGGGATTCCAGCGGTATTCCGTATAAAAGACCGTGGACATACCATGCTGATGTTTGGCGCTGTGCTGACTGCGGGCACCATTGCATGGGTGTTTTTGATGGTATCGACTTTGGTGATATTAGGTGCTGTACAGAACTTGCAGTTCATTAATTAATAAATTCGACAAACACCTCTCGATTGTCTGCTTGCCCGTGCTCATCTACTGCACGCAGAAGGTGGGTGCCAGCTCGCTGAGGTGACCACGCAACACCAGCACCTGCCTCACTTTTAGCGATAAAACTGTGGTCAGCAAACCAGTAAATGGCGCCTGTGCCGCCTCTATTGGCTCTAAGCGCAATACTTTCTGGTTTTGAGGCTGAAATGGTGTAAGTCACCCCCCTTAATGGTGAAGTGATTTGTGGTTTATTTGCCTTATTTTGATAAAACGCCTGGCTGCATTCTGCGGGTAATTGTGGTGGAGTACGCCTTGGTATACCAGCTTCGCGAAACAGGCGCAGCATGTCTGAATCCCAGAACTCGATAATTTCTTCACGTGTATTCGTGCCAGCTTGGCAAATTACCTGATTGGTGGTGTTGTCAAAATGCACAGGGCGGTGCAGAGTGCTGACTTTAATTGGCGATTTTCCAGGAATAAACCATGTTTCGCTCAAGTTTTTGCAATATTGGTTGGGTAAGTCGCCGCTGGCTGTACAGATGTTGACCTTGGTCAACGTGCGTGGGGGCATGGCTTCTATTTCGCTTTGCGGGCTTAATAGCCTTTGGTGGCGTAGGCTGTCCATGATTTGAAAAAACAAAGGTGCTGCGGTTTTAATGCCTACAAATGCGGGGTTTGGTTTGCCGTCAAAGTTACCCACCCACACGGCAAGCACATGGTTGCCACTGATGCCGATTGTCCATGCGTCATGAAATCCCCATGAAGTGCCTGTTTTCCATGCGGTTTTGTTACGGTCTGGCTCACCAGTATCTGGCCGTGGGTTTTGCCGTAGCATATCCAGCACCAAATAGGCTGATTCCTCACTGAGTAACGGCACTGCAGTTGCATCACTTTTTAATAAGCTAAAGGGTCTAAGTCGGCCGTGATTGGCTAGCATGGCATACAAGGCCACAAGTTCTTCCATGCTGAGTTCGCCGCCGCCCAATGCAAGTGCCAAGCCGTAGTGGGATTCGCTTTTTAAATCGCGCACGCCAGCATTTTTTAGAAAGTCATATAAACTGGGTTGAGATAACTTGGACGACAACGCAACCGCAGGTATGTTACGTGAGCGTATGAGTGCATCGGCTGCTGTAATGGGGCCGATAAAACGACCATCAAAATTTTCAGGGCTGTATGGCCCAAAGCTTGTTGGCGCATCTTTTAAAATGCTTGCTGGATGAATGAGGCTTTGGTCGAGTGCCAGGCCGTAAATAAATGGTTTGAGTGTTGAGCCTGGAGAGCGTTTAGCAGCCGTGCCGTTGACCTGACCATCAATGGCGTTGTTATAATAGTTTGCTGATCCTACGAGAGCTTTTACTTGCATGTTTTTTGCGTCATAAAGCATGGCAACCGCGTTGTTGATCCCTAGATTTTGGTTGTTTTGCAAATAGCGATCTACCATGCGTTGCAATGTGGCTTGCGTGTGTAAGTTCAGGCCAGTTTGAATAGAGGTTTGCCCGCGATTGGCGTGCAGAAGTGCGTCGGTAAAATGAGGCGCTAAAAATGGAACGTTTTTATTGGCTTTCATAGATTTTACTGGTAGTGCCATATCTACTGCATACTGGCTATCTTGAGGGTGTTGCTTTAACCAGGCTTGCCACAGCCGCTGCCTTGCATTTCTGAGCATGGTATTTTGTGCAGACAGATGCAAACGTTTATTTGGATTTTGCGGAATCACTGCCAAGGTCATGGCCTCTGGCAGGGTGAGTCGATTTGCAGGCTTGCTAAAATAAAACAGGCTTGCAGTGCCAATGCCTTTAATATTGCCGCCATAGGGTGCGATGTTTAAATAGGCCTCTAAAATTTCATGTTTAGAATAACGGCACTCAAGCCAGATGGCATAAATAATCTGTTTTAACTTGCCTAAAATATGTCGTGAGTCTATGTCATAAAGCGCACGGGCTAATTGCATGGTGATAGTAGAAGCGCCTTGGCGCGATTCACCCGCGTAAGTGCGTACCATGCCGCGTAATAAAGCAATCGGGTTAACGCCAAAGTGCCAGTGAAAGTAGCGGTCTTCGTAAAGCTTGACGGCTTCTATCATGTTAGGCTGAATGTCTTGATAAGGCACCCATAGTTGATACTGCGCATCTGGTGCCAAGGTCATGCGCAACAATGTGCCATCCTGTGCATAAATGGCAGTGGAGTGAGGGATTGAATCGGCCAGGGCTGGCTTAGGGGCTAGGCGCAGTCCAATTAAAATTAAAGAAAATATTGCACATAGAATGAGACTTCTTTTTACCATTTGCCGTATTATTAATCGCTTATCGTTAAAGTAAGTGCCACATTTTTTAATTCAGTGGTGGTGCCACTAGGGCCATTTTTAATTTATCCCTTAATAAACTTTGTGTTGTTTTTTCGTTGTTTTAATTTCCCGTACGACCTACTGTAATGCTACCAGGCAATGAGCGTGCCTGAAGGAAGCGGTTGTACATGGATTCCGCATAGGCGGGAGGCACCACAAATTGGCCGCTATTAGTGGCTTTGATTTTGTAAGTGAATTCGGTGATGGTATTGCTTATAGCACCATAAAATACCACACGGTCTTCACGAATGTCTGCATACGTGGGCTGCCAGCCGCCGCCAATGCCTAGCGGGCTAGTCCAGGTCGATGTTTGTATGTTTTCTTGTACTTCGCCGTCGTCGTACTCACCTGCACCTTCATTGGAAATGGCCGTTTCGGTGATGGTGGCTTGAGCTTGCAGCACAGGCTCAAATCCGCCTGGTAGCAGGTCAACAATGGCAACATCATCCAAGTTACCTTCAGTCGCACGAATTTTCACATGGACTGTAATTTCATCGCCGATATTGATGTTTTTCACCACAATGCCTTTGTCATCGGTATATTCGCGTATGATTTCCATCCCTTGCTTTAATGCAGTGGTAGGCGCTTTGACATCAAAACCAGACTCAGTTACTGCGTAGAACAATGGTAAATCACTTGGACCTTGCAGTTTAAGGCGCGCGGTATTGACTGGAATATTGACTAAAGGAGCAATATTTTCAGGCAATTTGAGTGCATTGATTTTGCCTTGCTTGTCAATGCTAGTGATACTCATTTTTGCAATGGTTTGCGGGGCTGCAATGTTGGCGTATGCGTCAAATCCCAAAAGCGCGTAGGAGGATGATAGCGTATTGAAGCGCCCAGCAGAAATCGGCTGCATGATGTTGTTGAGTGCTGTGCTAGTGATGGATTTAGCCTGGTCTGGAAAATGACGGGAGAGGATGTATAAGGTTTGCGCATTGCGCACAACATCATCGTAATAGTGACCATAAATTGCTTTTTGATTGTTGTCAGTAAGTAACTTTAAAGGTTTGGCGATTAAGTCATTGGCCACTTGATGTTGCTGAAGCAGTTGATAGCTTGCTGCCAAATAAGTAGCTGTCAGGTCTGTGCGCCAGTCTTTCAACGCTGGGTCGATTAGCGTTTTTGCGTCCAGCGTGCCGCGTAGGCTAGCGAGTAATGGTGTAGTGACATTACCTTCACGCGTAATTAAATAGGTGGCATAGGCGCGAACACGCGCCTCATTAATGGTGTTAGCTGGGCTTGCTGCTAGTTGTTGCAGGTAATCCAAACCGAGTTTGAGCATGTCGGCGGGGACGGTTTCTCCTGCATTGGCATGGTCACGTGCTTCTAGCAACATATGCACTGCATATACAGAGGCAAATTCATCTGCTTGTACGCTTGCATCCCATAAACCAAAGCCACCTTGTGCATTTTGTCGTGAGCGCAGCACATTGAGCGCCTGGTCAAAGCTGCCTTTAGGCGCTGTGCTGGCAAGGAGCTCGGGGCGATTTTTGAGCACTATGAGAGGGAACATCTGGCTGACCAATTGTTCGGTGCAGCGATGCTCGTAATTGCTGAGATATGTGAGTAAACCACTTGATGCGACCAAGGGCAATGGCGATACGCTGGCTTGCTGCTTGCGGTATTCCGCAAAAAGCTCACGCAGAACGGGCACTTGAATATCACCTTTAAAGCTGCCTGTTTGTATGCGTGTTAAATGCGGTGTGGCTGGGCGCACACTCATTTCAGTGCCGAGCTTGGAAGACTGATTGCCAAGGCTGGCAATAAACTCTAGCCGTGCTGAGCCTAATTTAGCAGCGGCGCCTTCTTTGACTTTCAGTTTATAAAGTGCAGTACCTTCACGTAACGCGCTAATTTTTATAATTTGTTTTGACTGTCCAATCAACTCAAAGGCTGGTGGGGTGATCAGATTGAGTGTCACTGCGGCATCTATACCAGAACCTTCTATATTGTTAGCAACGCCCACGCTTACATCAAAAGTATCCCCCGGGGCGACTGTAAGCGGGGCGTTTGGTGACAG
The DNA here is from genome assembly GCA_028688575.1 of Methylotenera sp. Taxonomy (GTDB): domain Bacteria; phylum Pseudomonadota; class Gammaproteobacteria; order Burkholderiales; family Methylophilaceae; genus Methylotenera. The sequence continues at coordinate 11,894 of JAQTXW010000023.1, forward strand.
TGCAAAGTCGCCGCGCACCGTAGCCGCACCTATGGCGGTACCAATACTTTCGTCATTGACCACCATTGCGAGCAAGCGTAATTTGCCGTTAAAGGTGTCAGGCACCGTGTATTCAAACACGCTGCTGCCAGCCACATCTACGATACCAGACCAATAAGTGGCAGGTTTATCTGTTTTACGTTTAAAAGGGTTTAAGTGCTTCCCTAACGTGCCATCCGAGTCGCCGCCAGGGGCTGCTGCCGACATGATTCTCTTGAATTCAGGCAATATCATGTCCAGTATTTGAGACGTAGAGACTTCGAGTTGTCGTTTTTGGAAAAAGTAGCCCAATGCATCAGGGTTCTGGTAGCGTGCGACTTGTAAGATGCCCTCATCCACAGCAAAAACCACGGCGCGGCCTTTTTGTGCGGATTCGAGCTTTATTTTGAGTGTTTGCCCTGGTTTAATCAAACTGGGCGCACTGAGTTTTAACGTGTTCGTGCGTTGTGCCAAGCTTGTAGCAAAGGGGATGACACCATAGGAGAGTGGACTGGTGAAGATTTCGTCTGAGCCTGGGTCGCGAACAAACTGCACGCTCACATAACCGTTACCTTCAAAGTTTGCGGGCAATTTTATTTTTTGCACAGAGGCTTGGTTGTCTACTTTAAACCATTGCTGTGCATAGACTTTGTCGCGCTCAATGGTTATTAAGCCAGCACCAGTGTATGGCGCACGAATGCTCACACTGATGTCGTCTCCAGGTTTGTAATCTTTTTTATCGAGAGTGAGTTGAAGTTCTGCGTTTCGCTCGAGAGAACGGCTCACATTGCCTAAGCCAGCAACGCTATATTCCACGCGATTTAGTTCTAAACCCTCTTTGTTTTTAATGATATAAGCGTAATCTCCTGGGTTGTCGGTTGCCAGCGTTAAGCTGTTGCCAGTTGGTTTGATGCTATAAGGCGACTCGTTGATTAGTACCTCTTTTTTACGGGATTCATATTTGAAGGTGCCATTGCCAAGTTTTGTCAGTACTGAAACATATTTACGTTCAACGAGCATCAAGCTTAAATCTTGTGCTGCAATTTTTTGTAAGGTGGAATTAACCGCAATTAAATTGACATCGCGTTTGCTGGATTTGCTGATGTAAGTTAAATTTCCATCTGCTTTAAACCCGACCAGATACGGCAGTTCAGAGATTAAAGCCGCGGCTTCGGCCGATACGCTTCGACCGCCACCAGCCTCATATGCTTGAGCCAACATATGAAGCCTGTAAGTGGCCTTGGTGTATTTTTCTAAGCCAAGCTTAAATTCAGCGATACCTTCCTCATTCGTGGTGGCGTCATTGAGCTTCTCTGTATAGCCTTCTTTTGCACGGAGTGGGTCGTAAAACATAAAATCTTTATAAGCCGAGAATGCAGGGTAGGCTGGGCTCAGGGTGAGCGTTGCGGTTACGCGACGGTTTTCAGCCGCAGTACCAAATAAGTTTTGTACATTGATGTTGGCTTTTAAGTCTTTGGGATTGAGCCAGCCTTCGTTGTTTTCGGGGAATAATGTGTCGCCTTTTGCAAAGAGGGCTTTTATCTTCATGCGGTCAGGTTGAAATTCCTGCACCTTCACGGATACTGTGCCTAGTTGTTGATAGGCGTAATTATCTTTGACGGTATACAAATTAATGGTGTAAGTGCCAGTGGGTGAGGTTGTCAGAGTTTTATATTCAATTTCATTAAAACCACCTGCCCCGATATGAATGGTTTGCTTTTTTACCACCAAACCACGAGCATCCAGAACCTCAGCCTCTAATGGCAAGCCATTCAAGGCTTTTTCCCAGTTGGCCGTTTTGATAATCGCACCAATATGCATGGTGTCTCCAGGACGGTAAATGCCGCGGTCTGAAAATAAGTATGCATTTAAACTATCTGCACTGGAGGCATTGCCTACGCCACCTACATCAAATCTTGAGTAGTCCAGATTTCGATCATATTGATGCAAGGGCAAAAAGCTAAGATCGCCCGCTTTTTTTACAATATACATCACGGGCGCACGCTCGCGCTTTAAGTGATCAAGCTTGCTGAAATTGGCGCGGCCATCTGCGTCAGTGGTTTGACTGTACACTGAAGCCCCATTTTTGGCGATGACTTCAACAGTGGCGCCAGCGACAGGTAATCCAGTGTGAATAGATTGCACAAATATGGCCTGTGAACCATCTAGCGCTTTTTTTGCAATGAGACCTAAATCAGTGACCAATACCAAGCGTTTGTCTTCTTGGCCGATGCCGCGCACGGTGATTGCTGAATTGTATTGCGAGTTGCGCTCTTCTGGCGAGGGTTGGTAGCCGCGTACTTTTAGCAGGAATACGCCTCGTTTTTCACCTTCTTTACCAAGATATTCACTTAAATCAAGTGCCTCGTAATGGGCTTTCCCAGTGGCTGTATTGAGTGGAATTCTTTTTTCAAAGCGTTCGGTTAAGTTATCTGCATCAATATAGCCATTAAAAAAGGGGGTGCTAAACAGGTTGTTGCTTTGTGTGATTAAATGTTGCAACTGCTCTGGCAACACGCGGCCAATTTCCATTTGCAAGCCAGGCACGTCTCGTGTGAGCACGGCGACTTTGCGTTCACCGCTGAAGGCTAGCAGTGAGCCTTGGCTTAAAATTTTAACCTCGGCGGGGAATGGCGGGGCTTGGAAAATGCGGGAGTAGGTTTTGCCCAACTGGTAACCGCCAAATGAATTTAGACCTTTATTTACCTGCACAAAAATATAGCGACCCACATCTGCTTGATATTTAAAAGAGTGTGTTTCTATGTTCTCGCGTTCGGCAGATATCGCCTCTAGTTTCAGTGGCGTGCCTGCTGCCAACACCTCTGCAGTAATTTCCTGCGCATTTGACCACGCATGTGGATACTTGAGTTCTTCAGGCGTGCTTTTAGGCTTGTTGCGTGGCATAACCCAGGCTTGGATGTGTGTGCCGATTTCCTTTTCATTTACGGCTGCTGATGCCTCTAATACTATAATCTGTTCAGGTTCATTTTGTGCGTTTGATACCACAGTTGGGTTCACATTGTTAATAAGCAAACTGTTAAGCCCAGGCACGCTTACGCTTTGCTTAAGTTCTGATCCAAATACATTGCCGCCACGCGCGGCTTTTAGGCCTTTGTCTATTGTTATATCTAAAACGCTATCATCTTTTGGGATGCTCAAGGGCTCTGAGTGAATGTAGGCGTTAAGTTTGAATTTGTCATAGCTCACCACAAACGCCGTGTTATCTTTGGCAAAATCTAATAGGCTAGTCTGTGCCGTGCGCATTTTAAGGGAGATGCTCTTTTCAAGCTTTGCTGTATCAACGGGGTGACTGAAATTAAGATTTACCACGATTTTCTTCATAGCAGGGTTAATCGGGTCTTGATAGAACTCACTGCTACTCACCGTGGCGATAAACTCGGGCGCAGTAAATGCAATATCCCAGTGCTCAAGTTTGGTTTTTGGCGTGAATGCTTTTGCGTTAAAGCTCACGCGGTATTGCATGCCTACTGGCCAATCTTTTTTTGGCTTAAATGCGAGTTCGTTCTCGGTTAACCATTTCCATTCACCTTCAATTTTCGGCATGACCTGTATGCCATCACTGACCACTTTACCTACCTGTTCTATTGGCGCCGCTGAGCGGTCAAAACTAATCACTAGCGGATTGGGGGCTAGGTTTTCTTCAATGATGGTGCGCTCAATGGCGTTGACTGTGATTTTTGTCGTGATGGGTAGTGGGCGTGACTGGTACCAGATGTAACCTTGCCACGCTCCAGTGCCAATTAATGCAGCCAGAGAAAACATGCCGAGGCTTTTGATGGGGTTTTGTTTGGCGACGCTCGCCAGGTTAAGTAATGTTGCGCTACAGCAGGTTACCCATTGCGGCGCTTGATAATTGATAGTGCCGAAAATATGGCTAAATAAGGTGAAGAGCAATTGCAGGACTTGCTTGCACATCCATTGAGTGAATTGATAAATGCGGTTGAATATCTGCATATTTTAAGTCTTTGCAATGTATTTTTAAGGTGTGTGCTCAATGCAAAATCATACTGCGAATTGCAGTTTGATAGTCATGAAAATACGCGGTTTAATGCTAAAATTACAAAAAATAACATTTGGTTAATGTAAAGGGTAGGCATGAGTGATTTGGTGGAAGTGTTAGTTCCTGATATCGGCAATTTTGACAGTGTGGATGTGATTGAGGTGCTCGTCAAAGCTGGTGATGTGATTGCGAAAGAAGATTCCCTGATTACGGTAGAGTCTGATAAAGCTTCGATGGATATTCCATCTTCAGAAGCAGGTACAGTGAAAGAAGTGAAGGTGAAAGTTGGCGACAAGGTAGCTAAGGATTCGCTGATTTTATTAGTGGAAACATCTGGCACTAATGCTGTGGCACCTGAGAAAACTGAAGCGACTATTGTTAATGAAGCCCCTGTTGCAAATCCGCCAGTCACTGCGCCTACGCCTGCTGTTGTGACAGGCAATAGCGACATCGATACACAGGTGGTTGTGCTGGGCAGTGGCCCAGGCGGCTACACTGCGGCATTCCGTGCAGCAGATTTAGGCAAACAAGTCGTGTTAGTCGAGCGTTATTCAACGCTGGGTGGTGTGTGCCTGAACGTGGGCTGCATTCCATCTAAAGCACTGCTGCACACTGCAAAGGTGATTACTGAGGCTGTAGAGTCCAGTCATCACGGTGTAAACTTTGGTGCGCCAAAAGTGGATTTGGAGCAGTTGCGCAACTGGAAAGCTAATGATGTGGTCGGCAAGCTCACAGGTGGTTTGTCTGCGATGGCAAAACAGCGCGGCGTGACCGTGGTGCAAGGCGTAGGTAAATTCACTGGCCCTAATCAAATCGCTGTGACTTTAGCCGATGGCACCGTGACCACCGTGGGCTTTGAAAATGCCATTATCGCAGCAGGTTCACAAGCGACTAAATTTCCAGGTGTGGCGGCAGATGAACGCATTATGGACTCTACTGGTGCGTTAGCTTTGGCAGATGTACCTAAACGCATGTTAGTGATTGGCGGCGGCATCATCGGTCTTGAAATGGGAACCGTTTATGATGCTCTTGGAACAAAAGTGAGCGTGGTTGAGTTCACCGATGGCTTGATTCAGGGCTGTGACCGTGATCTGGTTCGCCCGCTGCAAAAACGTATGGAAAAACGTTTTGAAGCCATTATGCTCAATACCAAAGTGGCGAGCATGGAGCCTAAAAAAGACGGTATTCATGTGACCTTTGAAGGGGTAAATGGCAATGCCGATGCGCCGAAGGGGGTTGAAGTGTACGACCGCGTGCTGGTCTCAATCGGCCGTAAGCCAAATGGCAAGATTATTGGCGCCGAGAATGCTGGCGTGGCGGTAGATGACTATGGCTTCATAAAAGTAGATAAACAAATGCGTACCAATGTGCCGCATATCTTTGCGATAGGCGATATTGTCGGCCAGCCAATGCTCGCGCATAAGGCGACGCATGAAGGTAAGGTCGCAGCGGAGGTCATTGCAGGTGAGAAAGTTGAATTTGTTGCGTCGGTCATTCCATCGGTTGCTTATACTGACCCAGAAGTGGCTTGGGTAGGTTTGACAGAAACAGAAGCCAAAGCCAAGGGTATCGCCATCGAAAAAGCGAGTTTCCCATGGGCGGCCAGTGGTCGCGCACTTTCTATTGCGCGCACGGAAGGTGCAACCAAGCTAATTTTCGATAAAGAAACACACCGCGTAATTGGTGCGGGCATTGTAGGGGTTAACGCAGGTGAGTTGCTGGCAGAAGCGGTGCTGGCAATTGAAATGGGCGCCGATGCCCATGATCTGGGCTTGACCATTCATGCACATCCAACGCTGTCTGAAACTGTGTGTTTTGCGGCTGAGATGAAAGAGGGCACGATTACAGATCTTTACATTAAAAAAAGGTAACGCGAGATTTGCAGCTCAACTAAGCACACCGCTTTGCTGCCCTAGGGTTGCATATAAAATCAGCGCTAGCCTGAGCGCTGGGACGACTCGCTGTTTTTTGCTGGGATATTTCATCATTTAGTCACAATTGTATGGCACGCTAGCACCAATTCTAATGTAATTGGAGTTGAAAAATGCCTACTAAGACGCGTCTATATTTACACCGCATGCACCAGTTTGATAGTAACTTATGTGTTGCTGTTAATCATACCAGTCAGTACAAAATCATCCGTAGTGGTTTCAGGATTATAAGCCGCTTAGGTGATGGTGTATTCTGGTATGTGCTTATGCTAGGTGTGTTGATGACCCAAGGTGCAGGCGGCGTTCCCGCTGTGCTTCATATGGCGGTTGCTGGTTTGCTGGGGACGCTGTTATACAAATGGCTGAAAGGTAAAACTCTGCGACCGCGCCCCTATCAGGTGCGTCAGGAGATTCGCCTTGAGGGCGCGCCACTTGATAAGTTCAGCTTTCCTTCAGGGCATACGCTGCATGCGGTATTATTCAGCGTGATTGCGATACACTATTACCCGCAGCTTGCGTTATTGTTAGTGGCATTCAGTGCGATGGTGGCGGCATCTCGTGTTGTACTAGGCTTGCATTATCCCAGTGACGTACTGGCAGGCGCACTGATAGGCGGATTGATTGCTACAGTTTCGCTGTACTGTATTTAATGTGCAGTCTATAGCGCTATAAGCTGTTTTAAAGAAGCGCATTAAGCGTGCCCGCGCGGGTTTTATTGGACTGATTAATACTAGCCAGCGCTTCCATGCAGGAGCGTCTGGCGTTAACTGCAACTTGCTTCTTTTAGTTCGGCAGCAGGGAAGTTAGGTTTGAGCTTTTTAATTTCGGCCAGTTGAGTTTCGCTCGGGTTGCTAATTAATAGGCTGGAGTAGTGCTTGCCCTGACTGCGTAAGGTTTTTTCCACATTCTTGACACCTTTTGCCTGCAGTTCTTTTTGTAAATTGATGGCGAGTTTTTCATCTGAAAAAATGCCAAAAGAAATGGCATTTTTCCAATTGGATTCTTGTACCACAAACATATCCTGAACCCCTAATGCTTTTATTTCATTCACTTTGGCTTGCGCTTCTGCTGCTGATTTTGCGGGCGCACGATAAACCCAAAACCTTTTGGCTTGCTGTGAGGTTTGCTCTTTAATGGTTGGCTGTAGCGTTAATGCTGATAAAGCATTTTGTGCGTTTGCCAGGTTGTTGTCTGCGAAAACACCCCATTCATAGCAGGTGCTTGCGACTGGCGCCTGCGGCTCTATCGGATTGACTTCTAATGGTGTTGTCGCCGCGGTTTGATTGGTCAGCGCCTCCTCTGGTAATACGATAATTTTCTCTGGGTTGATTTCAGTTGCTTTGATCTGGGGGGGGGCGGGTAATAGTATCTCTCGATTGAAATAGGCAAATAACCCTAGATTGACGATGATAAGTAGTGCAAATAGGTGTTTCATAGAGGTTTACTTTGTAAGTTTGTTTTAGCTGGGTTGCGCCAATAAAAACAGGCCCTGTAACACCAGATTATCCACGATGACCGTTTGTTTTGCCACCCTGTTTGCTGCATGAAGTGAAAAACTTTCTGCGATGCGTGCAGCGTTGCCGCCACTGATGACTATGCTGGGTGGGTGGCCGCACTGGTTTGCCAGCGCTTGGGCCGATTTTTCTATGCTACTGACAATAGCGATCAGTGCGCCATTGTATATAGCGTTGGCGGTGCTTTTGTTAAAACTCATTTCAGTGTCGGATAAGTTTGTGATGCTTGTGGGGCTTGTTTTAGGGAGTTGCGCCGTGGCTAAACCTAAACTTTTCTGCATTAAATCCAGGCCTGGCAGGATCATTCCACCAATAAATCTGCCATAGTTGTTGTCTGTGGTGTTGTGTTGAATAAGTGCGTCAATCGTCACCGCGGTGCCAGCGTTAACGACGAGGCATGGGGCGTAATGCAGATGCCAACTTGCGATTAAGGCGGCCCAGCGGTCGCTTCCGAGAGATTCTGGCGGCAAATAATCATTTAACACCTGACCTGCTTGTTGAGAAGACTTTAACCAGTGGAGCGGCGCTTGCGAGGCAGATAACTTTTTTTTAAGCAGTTTGGCATGCACCTCACCTGCAACGTTTGAAATAATGACCTGCCGGCAATTGGCTAATGGGCCAGAAAAGTCAGCGGCATCAAGTGCCTTGTTAAGAAAGGCATGCTGCTGGGTCATCTCGCCCTCTGCGTTAAATAACGCCCACTTGGTTCGGGTGTTGCCAGCATCTATTGTTAACAGCATAGTTCTCCATACGGTGCGACAATCTGTCACTTCTTAGGTCACTGATCCAGTGAGTATAATGCCTGCCAATTTACAACAATTAATCATTGACGGGGCGTATTCATGCAGCAAGTTAGGCTTAAAAAACAAGCAGCGATGTCTAGTATTTTAGCATCTTGCTTGATTGGGATGTATCCACAAAGTGTATGGGCTGAGCATCTGGACCTACCAAGTATCGAAGTTACAGCAGAAAAACTTCAGGACGACAGTAAAACACCGCTAAATACTAGCGATACAGCGAGCCTGTTGAGTGACGTGCCTGGTGTGAGCCTTTATCGCGCGGGTGGCGTTTCAAGCTTGCCAGTGATTCGCGGGCTGGCGGATGATCGCATCCGCACGAAAGTCGATGGCATGGATTTGATTTCCAGCTGTGCAAACCACATGAATCCACCACTTTCATATATTGATCCAGCGAATGTGAGTCATATGGAAGTATTGGCTGGCATTACGCCCGTAAGCATAGGTGGTGACAGTATTGCCGGAACCATACAGGTGAACTCTGAAGCTGCGGAGTTTGCGACGGTTGGCCAAAGGTTGCTAGTGAAGGGTATGGTCAATACTTTTTACCGTAGCAATAATGACGCCCGCGGTGTGAACTTGTCTGCTAGTGTGGCCAATGAAAATGTATATATGCGCTATACGGGCTCTACGGTTGAGGCTAATAACTATAAAGCAGGTGACAATTTTAAAGCAGCCGCACGCGCAGCAGCTTTAAGGGGCTGGCTGGACGGCGATGAGGTGGGTTCTACGGCTTACAAGTCACGCAACCATGCGTTGGCTTTTGGAGTGCTGCATGAGAACCACTTGGTGGAATTTAAACTGGGAATACAGGATATTCCTTATCAGGGCTTTGTAAACCAGCGTATGGATATGACAGGTAATGAGGCTGAGAATTACAACCTGAGTTACAAAGGAAAATATGCCTGGGGTGCATTGGAGGCGCGTGCTTATCATGAAAGAACACGCCACAGCATGCAGTTTGGCGATGATAAATTATTTTGGTATGGCGCAAGTTTAAATGTGGCTGGCATGCCGATGGATACTGAAGGTAAAACCACTGGTTTTAATCTGAAGGGTGATGTTAATCTTTCACTGCGAGATACCTTGCGTGTGGGGGCTGAGTATCAACGCTATCGTTTAGATGACTGGTGGGATCCTGTTGCAAACTCAGGGATGATGATGGGGCCTAATGCCTTCTGGAACATCAATCATGGTGAACGTGATAAGTATGATGTATTTGCAGAGTGGGATGCAAACTGGAATGCACAATGGTTCTCTCAAATAGGCGTGCGTAGCAGTACGGTAAAAATGGATGCGGGTAAGGTGCAGGGTTATAGCGCTTTGTACGCTACTGCAGCAAATGCTTTCAATGCCGCGGATCGTTCAGAGACGGATAATAATGTTGATATGACGACGCTAGTACGATTCACTCCCGACTCAGAGAAAATTTTTGAGGCTGGGTATGCCATGAAAACACGCTCCCCCAATGTGTATGAACGTTTTGCTTGGGCAAATGGGCCAAAGGCAATGGGTATGGACCCATATTCTATGGTAATGAATATGAATAATCTATACGGTGACGGTAATGGTTATGTGGGTAATTTGAATCTGAAGCCAGAAACTGCGCATACGTTCAGTGTTTCAGGAAATTGGCATGATGCAGCACAGCAGCACTGGAAGTTAAAGGTCTCACCTTATTTCACCTATGTAGATGATTATATTGATGCGGTTGCCTGTGTTGAGGTAGGTAAAACTTGTGCAGTTAGAACGGATGGTTTTGTGAATTTGAGTCTGGATAACCAATCTGCAAGAATCTACGGTGTAGATGTATCGGGGAATATGTTATTAGCACAAAACACAGGCGTGGGCAGTTTTGAGGCAAAAGGGGTATTAAGTTATGTGCGCGGTAAAAATCGCGATACAGGGGATGACTTATATCACATCATGCCGCTCAATGCTTTGTTGGCGATGGAGCACCGCTTTGACGGCTGGACTAATACACTGCAAGTAAAAATGGTGGATAGCAAAGACAATGTTCAGGCGGCCCGTAAAGAACTGAAAACTGCTGGATATACGTTATTTAATTTTTACACCAGTTATGATTGGAAAAACGCGCGTTTGGATTTGGGTGTTGAAAATATATTCGACAAATTTTATCACGATCCGCTCGGCGGCGCGTATCTTGGTCAAGGTGCAACCATGGGCTCGGCTGTATCGCATGGCATACAGGTGCCAGGCATGGGGCGTTCATTCAATGTTGGCTTAACCCTTAAATATTAAACAGCGCTCATTGTCAGGTGAAATCAGCTTGTGCGGCTTAAACGCTACGCAGGCTGATTTCGCCTGATACAAATCGTTGCAGGCCATGCTCGGTTTGCACCAGTAAAGTCCCATCCTCTGAAATGCCTTGCACTACACCGCACATTTCACGGCCATCGGGCATTAGCATGCGCACATTCTGTAAATGATAGGCATGGTGCTGCATCCATTCATTGCGCAGATTTGCCAGCCCGTTTTGTTCAAATTGCACTAAAACTTCGGCCAGGTGTTTAAGCAACTCGCCTAGCAAAGTATTGGGGTTGATGGGGTGAGTTGAGGCATTGGTTAAATCTGTTGTTGGCTGCTCAATCTGATTTTTAATGCTGTCAGGCAGGCGCAGGTTGATGCCGATGCCAATCACCGCGGTGCTAGGGCCATCCATATCTCCTTGCAGCTCAATCAGGATGCCTGCCAATTTCTCGCGGTTGATTAGAATGTCATTCGGCCACTTCAGTTGTGCCTGCTGGATGCCTAACGCGTGTAAAGCGCGCATCAAGGCCACGCCAATGGCTAGACTTAAGCCAGATAATGTCGCAGCTCCGCACTGGAAGCGCCATAACAATGAAAACGTCAGGCTTGCGCCCAACCCTGCTTGCCAGCTACGCCCGCGTCTGCCACGCCCTTGTGTTTGCAGATGAGCTGCCACACAGGTTCCGTGAGCCTGTGCTAAGCCAGCTTTTTGCATCAAATAAGTATTAGTTGATGCGAGTTGATCGTGAATCTCAAGCTTGAAGATTTGGCCATGTTTGCTAAGTGCGTCAAATACTGCCTGCTCTTCCAGTAACGTGAGTGCGTGTGGCAGCTTGTAGCCCCGTCCACGCACTGGAAACACCTCAATCCCTAGTTGCTCGGCGTGCTGCAGAGAATTCCATACCGATGCACGCGACACATTGAAATGCTTTGCGATCGCCTCACCAGAATGGAATTTTCCGTCGGCAAGTAGTTTCAGGATGGGAAAGGTCAGGGAGCTCATTCAAGTTATAAATTTAATGTGACATTTTTGCATGCATCAGGATTGTAAAGAATTGTTAAACATCAACTAAAAATGCATAAGAAGTAGCATTATATATATTTCCCATCCTATCTGTCGGCTGGGGTGAGCTTAACGATAATAAAAACGATATCAATACGTTGCGCTGTCTGTAAATTAGTTTGTAGTGAGATTGCTACAGTTTCGGTATGTTGGGTAATGGTTAATGGTCTTTTTATTTCTAACTTATTGAAATTTATATCAATATTTTGTTGGCATGCACATTGCATATCAACATAGACCATAGGGTAATTTAAGTGATTCTCAAGTAATTTAGAAGTTTGCAATATCATAAAGGGGAATGGTGATGGCACAGAAAAGCAATCAGCTGAGTGCAGAAGAGATTGGTTCAGCGGCATTGAAGGGGGCATCTGCCGCCGTCAGTCACAAAATAATTGAACCACTCAAGGCGATGATTGAGCCAGGAGATATGAATCCTGAGCACATGCCACACCCGATTGATGATGCAGTTGCCAAGGTATCAAATATCCCAAGTCGTTTGGCCGAACTTGCTGAACCAAAAGACATGAATCCAGCAAACTCGCCTCATCCAGTGGATGCGACATTGGCTGCTGCCAATGAAAGTATTAATCAAGTAAAAGCGGCTGGGTCGATTAAAGGCACAGAGCTTGCGGCTGAAATGTTGGTTGGTGCCGTTATTGATAGTGCAAATCCTGGCAAAAAACTTAATGTTGTAGACGATGCACTTGATGCTGCTGGCCAGGTTCGCCGTGTGGAAGGGCGATTGGTCGATAACGTGCAGGCTGGTAAGGACTTGGTAGGCACATCTTCGTTAGAACCTCCTAAAACTGGGTTAGCCCAGTTTCAGGAGAAAGTAACTGGTTTCAAAAATAAAGCACTGGATAAAATAGAGAATGTGCCAGTGGTTGGTGATGTGTTTGCCCCGAAATTAGACCAAAGAATTATTCGACAAGCACATAAAGAAACCCCCAGTATATTAGATACTTTGGATGAAAGACACAGAATCGGCGGAGATGAGGCTGCGATGCATGCGCAGCATGCTGATAAAATGCAGCGAGCTCAGATTCTCGCTGAACAGGCACGCAACAATCCAGTAGCCTCTGCTGGAATTAATCGACAAGTTACAAATGCTGACATTAGCAATTTGTTGAATCAAAGCACAAATGAGCAGTTGGGCTTGCCGCACAATCCGAACAGCGTACCGAAATTAGCCTCAGCTGAGCAGCAGGCAATTATCGATGCCAGAACTGCGAAGTTACAAGCAGGTCAGCAAGCACTGGCCGATGAACTGGCTTATCAAGCGACGCTGAATCCTATTCAAAAAGCCTTTAGGCAAATCAAGCTTGATAATGTAGATGCAGAAAATGGCTTTATTCTACATTCTAGATATGGCATCTCACAGGCTGATAAACTTAAAATCGAGGCTACAGATAAAGACTCACAAGTCTTGGCTTCCATGGCAAAGAATGCTATTCGTGCTGGGGTGCAAGTGGGCGCATTGGCAACCGCGGGTGTGTATGTGGCTACTCGTGACTTGAACGGTGATGTGGACAGAAGTGCAGGCTTATCCAAAGCTTTCCAAAGTGCCGCAGTGAATAGCTCAGATAATGCAATGGAACAGCTTGCTCGTAACAATCCTGAACTTAAAGGTGCGGCACTTTATTATCAATCTGCAAAAAATGGCTTGTTGGACAGTAACGGTCAATTAAGTGAAACGTCCAGTAAGGCATTGGGCGATATCGCTAACAGGATGGCAAAACAGATAGAGACAGAAGGGCCTCAGGTTTTTGATAAGCCACCACAAAACTTAATGCAGCAAGAGGCGATGCATTACGACCACGCCAGATAACTTTCTCAAGCGGTTGCTTGTGAAGCTGTGACGAGCAGCCTGAATGTAAGTGTTTTTTTACGCGGGTGATTTTTTAGATGCCTGATATTTGATGATGTATGAAAGGGTAGTTGGATGGATGATGCAAAAAAAGCTATCGATGCCGAGCGCATGGCTTCGTATTTGGATTTAAATTTAAAGGAAGATGGCACATTTAGTCTAAAACATGGTGATGCGGTCGTTAATTTTAAGTTGACACAGTTTGGGGAGCATGAGGTCAATGAAAATAAAATTCTAGAGGTATTTAAAAAAATTCAAATTGAATCTGATAAAAATAATAAAGCGGCAGTGGGCTTGATTCAGGATATGGCTGAGCATGGACGCAATGTAAGCCTGATTAAGTTAAACCAAGATGGCAAAAACGAGTATGACCATTTTAATGGTCGCCTAATGTTTGACGTTGATTTTAAAGCCGAGTACTTCACAAAAGATAATCAAAGAAGTCAGTTTACTTTAGAGCGTGTGGTTTCTCATGAGTTGGCACATGTGGGTGCAGAAAAAACCACAGAAGGGCGAGAGAATAAACTGTCAGCTGCCGATCATACAAAGTACAGCAACACTGCCACGATGGGCTCTCCTGCAGAAAGAGTACAGAAAATCGAGATGCCTGCTATTGCGGCAGAGAATTATGTTTGCAAGCATATTTTTGGTGAAGGCGCGTGCGGCCCAGAGCGCGGTAGCTATGCTCGCCCTCCCAAATTAAGTTCCACTGATGCGAACCCAGTCGAGCAGTTGCGAAGCCTTTCTCAATACATACAGGCTATGCCTGAGCATATGCGCGGCCCATATGAAGCGCTCGCAGTGAGTTTTGCGAATGCAAAAAATATCACTGTGATGGAAAGTCATGCGGATGCAGAACGGGAAGCACAAAGAGTCTAAGTGATCGTTGTTCGATCAGTCAATATAAAGGGGAAGCGGGATGGCGGATATTTCAAAAGAGAGTGAAAAAAAATCCATTGTGAACGCCGATGGTGAAATCACCTTATCTTCGGGCGATCTTAACGTGAGTTTTCATATAGGCGGCTTTCATAAAGTAGATAAAGACCCTGCGCGGCTGGCAAATGAAAAAACACTGATGGCGCTTTTTGAAAAGCTGCAAAGTGAGTTGGATAAGGGAAATGAAGTGGCGCAGCAACTCTTGAAAGATTTAGATGACACCCGTATGCCATCTCATATCAATCTTAACAATAAAGATGTCAATAAAGCCGATCCTAGAAATGGGGTGGATTTTGATTTTGATTACCCGCGTAGATACTACACTAAAGATGGCACAGCCGAATTTACCCCTGCGCGCATTTTTTCACATGAACTTGCACATTTGGCAGGCGAGAAAATGACAGAAAATAGAGATCGCCATATTTCAGTAGAAGAGCGCAACAGATTATTTAACGAAAACTTGTCTACTAAAGATGAGCGCATTCAAAAGTTGGAGGAGCCTGCGGTCAGGGCAGAAAACTATATCTGCGAAAAAATCTTTGGCAGTGAAGCCTGTGGGCCTGAAAGAACTAAATATTCAATCCCTGATGCGGAGCAGCATCATAGCGCCAATCCATTAACGGATAGTGACAAGCTCGCTGTTGTGGCCCATGCACTGAGCAAGCTGCCAGAAAATCAGCGCGCTGTAGCGTATGAGCAGTTGGCCAAGGTTGCCAGTGATCTGGGAATGCAAGTTGAGGAGCAAAGGCCTGAACGCACAATGGAAGCTTAAAACCTCAATAAGCTAGTGTAAAATAGGCGCAATTTATCTTGAAATTTTCATTATGTCCTCTGAAAAAACACCTACCCCAGCAGCATCCAATTTTATACGTGCGATTATTGAAAAAGATTTGTCGCTCAATCAGTTTGTCACAAAAAAATGGGCAGGCAGCCCAGGTGATGCGGCACATCATGAAACAGGCGTTGTGGATACGGCAAAGATCCGCACGCGTTTTCCACCAGAACCCAACGGTTATCTGCACATCGGGCATGCCAAATCCATTTTCTTAAACTTTGGTCTGGCACGTGATTTTGATGGCGTTTGCCATTTGCGGTTTGATGACACTAATCCTGAGAAGGAAAGCCAGGAGTATGTCGATAGTATCAAAGATGCTGTGCATTGGCTGGGTTTTGGCTGGGAGAATCATGGTGAAAGCAATCTGTACTTTGCCAGCAACTATTTTGATTTTATGTATCGCGCGGCTGAAAGCTTGATTGAACATGGTGATGCCTACGTGGATGAGCAAAGTGCAGAGGAAATGCGCATCAACCGTGGCACTTTGATCGAAGCGGGCAAAGATTCACCCTTCCGTAATCGCAGCGCGGCTGAGAACCTGGTGCGTTTTCGCGAGATGCGTGATGGCAAGCACGCAGACGGCAGCATGGTGCTGCGTGCAAAAATCGACATGGCGTCACCTAATATCAACATGCGTGATCCGGCAATCTACCGCGTGAGGCGCGCGCATCATCACAACACAGGTGACCGATGGTGCATTTACCCGATGTATACCTTTGCTCACCCGATTGAAGATGCACTGGAGCGTGTTACGCATTCAATCTGCACACTGGAGTTTGAAGACCAACGCCCATTCTATGATTGGCTGCTGGAGCACCTCGCTGCGCTCGGGCTACTTTCACTCCCACTGCCTAAGCAATATGAGTTTGCACGGTTAAACCTCACTTATGTCGTGCTTTCAAAGCGTAAATTGATTCAATTGGTAGAAGAAAAACACGTATCAGGCTGGGATGACCCGCGCTTGCCTACATTGGCAGGTGCAAGGCGTCGTGGTTACACCGCATCTGGCTTTAAGTTATTTACAGATCGCATCGGTGTCAGCAAGGCAGACTCATGGATTGAATATACCATTTTAGAAGACTGCATGCGCGAAGTGCTCAATATCGAGGCCGAGCGTCGCATTGCGGTGTTGGACCCGATTAAACTCGTGATAGATAACTATCCTGAAGGGCAAACTGAAGATTGCTTTGCCCCTAATCACCCGCTTAAGCCTGAATTGGGCAAACGTACTGTGCAACTTTCAAAAACGCTTTGGATTGAGCGCGAAGACTTTATGGAAGTGCCAAGTAAAGGCTTTTTCAGGTTAACGCCAGATGGTATGGTGCGTTTGCGCTATGGTTATGTAGTGAAGTGCACGGGTTGCGAGAAAGATGCTAACGGCAATGTCACTGTGGTGCATTGTGAATACCTGCCAGACACCAAATCAGGCACGCCAGGTTCAGATAGCGTTAAGGTCAAAGGCAATATTCACTGGGTGAGCGCTGCGCACGCCTGTGCGGCAGAAGTGCGCTTATATGACAGATTGTTTAAAGAAGCACATCCTGGTGAGGGCAAGCAGGAAGATGGCAGTGATCGCGACTTTTTAGCGGATATTAATCCGCATTCAGTCGAGGTGATTACAGCGCAATTGGAGCAAAGCTTGAAAGATGCGGCATTAGAAGCATGCTTTCAGTTCGAGCGCCATGGCTATTTTATAGTAGATAAAAACGACAGTGTTACAGGTAAGCCAGTGTTTAACCGTACGGTGACGTTGCGCGATGCCTGGCAAAAGTAATGCGATGACACACTAAGGCTTGATTTGGTTAGGGATAATTTTGAGGGAGCTCACATATGGCGCAGCAACAATCTGATACAGCATTGCAGGCAATGGATCTTGAGTTAGTGCCAGGGCCATCGAGCCAACGCTTTAAAGTGGATCGTTATGAGCAGTTGCGTTTAATTGAAAATAACTTTGTAAATGCAGTCGCAGACTATTTGGATACGCAAATTGCAGAGGTAAAAGAAGGAGCCAAGATCGTCCTTAAATTAATACAAGGTGACGAGGCAACACAAAAGCAGATGGCAGAGTCAGCGGGCAACACCTTAAGCGCCTTGACTGACCCGAATACGATGGTCGCATTAAAAGATTCTTTAAAAGCCAGCTTGGATGAAATACGCATGGCTTACGAGCAAGAGGATGTAGGCAAACTTGGAACGCTTGCTGGTGCGGCCTTTGCGGCCAGTATTGATCCAAAAAAGAAGCTGGATATGGCGAGCGATTTAGGCAAGTTAGGTAAAATGCACCCGAATAGCCATCATCATGAGGCAACCAGGCCGTGGGAAGGTGACACGAATCCCAGTCAAGCGCATGACCCGGCTTTAATGCACGGGCGTCGTCCAATAGGTGATTTAGAGATAGATGGTGTGCTTTATAAAGAAGATGGTACGCGTGAGATTGTTAACAGACCACCTTTGGAGTTGTTGCCTATTGATAAACCAGAGGCCACACTATTCGATAAAAAACCAGTGAATGTTGAAAATACGCACCGTGCCCATGCGCCAGAAGAAAGTCATTTTGTTAGAAATACTGTCATTGCCACAACTGCCGTAGCCAGCGCAGTGGCTGCCGGTGTTGCAGGTAAGTCTTATCTAGAGCAGCAAGATCGTGACGACCGTGTGCACTTGTCCAATGCCTATAAAACCGCGGTGAGTGAGGTCTTGGGTGAAACGGAAGGTGACCGCCAGTTGCGATATGAGCAAGCTTTGAAAACCCACCCAGAACTTGATCAGGCAATCAAGGGATATGAGTCGGTGCGTTTGAATCTTATTCGTGATGGCGTACTGAGTGAACAGGACCAGAATGTGTTAGCGATGGTGGCTTATAACACCAATCTCACAATTTTAGATGGCCGTTTAGCACAGATCAAAGTGACCGCGCCTGAATTTTCTGATCCTGGGCATGAGCGTGAATTTTACCGTCAGCAGGAAAGCGCGCTAGAGCGCTAAGCGCCAATCAGCCAAAACTTGAAGTGGTAAATCATGGGTGATATGCGTATTGATACATATGACTACATATGCCCAGTAGCGTTAGCGCCAACGTATCGCTTGCTTAATCGTGGTCCTACAGTGCTTATTTCATCAGCTGTCACAGCAAACAAAACATTATGGCAGCAGTCACTTGGTATGGCACAATGACTATCACTTATCACTCAGAAGAATCGGCAAGTACATGAATAAAAAAAGATATTTTGGCTTATCACTCTTTTGACCGGATTTTTAATGACTGGTTGTGCAACGCCTAAAGCTCACGATGGCAAGGTTGATACATGTAATCTTACAAAGCCACCAAAAGAGGCTAGAAAATATGAAACTCATGCAGCTCTTTTGCTGGGCTACCCTGATAAAATACCTAACAACTACACTGGCTGTCACGCGACGTGGCTTGCAGAATCTGCAATGATTAACGGCGTTGAACAGCTTATGAAAAGCCACTTGTTATTGATGCTTAAATTAAATGGGGGTAAAGTCAGTCGTGTTGAATTACACGAGCCGCACGAAGATACAATAGTGTGCGAGTTTAATAAAAATCAAGAATTGACATTAGGCAGCGCGGAAGTATGTATGCCATACAGCAGGTGGCAGCCAAATGAAGAATTGATTAATAATGACTAATAAGTCTATAGCTCAAGTTATTTCTGTCAACAAAAGTGCGGGGGTACGCCCAGAAAAAAACATCGGTACAATGGCTGATG
>JAQTXW010000023.1:30977-35198 GCA_028688575.1 Methylotenera sp.
GCTAGCGTCAAAATAATGCAAATGTACAAAGATAATGCTAGCCCTGAAGAATTAAGAGCGTTTTTTCGCGAAGATGTTTATAAATTCCAGAACGAGCAAACGCAAAATAAACCTGCTGGTGAAATTGACCCTAAATACTCACCTAAAATAAAAACGCAGGTTGTGGATGCAGCCGCTGAGAGTATTGGCGAATATGCACTGATGGCTAAAGCTTATCTAGAAAAATCCCCTAAAGAAGCGGTAGCGGCTTACCCTGATTTAGTACATATTCATGCAAAAACAGCAGTGATTTTGACTCAACTTGGAGATATGCCAGATAAAAGCAAATCGCAAAATTTGAGTAGTTTCGATATCGTTGCCGTTAACGAAATTTCACAAGGAAAAATTACACCGATGGAGAATGTTGCCAGTACTGTCACGCTAATTCCCAATGCTGCAACATTGGGATGATTAAGAACAAGTTAACAGATATGGGTTGGTTAAAGTATCTAAAGCTTGTCGCCTCTTAAATCACGGCCCACCACCCTTATTATCTCTCGTCAAATCGGCAAACAAAACATTATAGCCGTCGCCTGGGTTGCACCACAGGATTTTGACCCGCCTAAAATCACGATCGTGATTGATAAAAATACTTATACTCGCGAACGGGTTGAGGCTTCTGGTGGTTTTGCGATTAATGTGCCGTGTTTGGCGCAGATGGATACCTTGCACATCGTGGGGACTAGCACTGGGCGCGACTTAAAAGAGTCGGATAAATTCGCGCTGTATCATCTGCATAGTTTTCCTGCAAAAGAAACTGCTGCGCCTTTGCTTAAAGGTTGTGTGGCGTGGCTAGAATGCAAGTTCATCCCTGAACAGCATTGTCAGGATGCTTATGATTTGTTTGTGGTTGAAGTGGTGGCTGCCTATGCAGATGAGCGTGTGTTTTCACAAAGTGAAAATGGACAGCCTCGCTGGCACTTTGAAAGTCACGCCGATTTACGCAGCATCCACCACGTGGCAGGCGGCGCTTTTTTTGCCACGAGTGAGCCTGTATCGTCTTTGGTCCAGGGCTTTTTAAGCACTGATGTTAGCCAGCACACATCGATTTCGGCCTGATGTTTTTGCTTGGTATAAAGCCTGATCAGCCTCGTTGATTACGGTGCTAAAATCAGGGTGGCCGTGGTAAGTTGCCACACCAATACTCACGGTGATGTTGGTAGTGGCGTTATGGCCCACGTTAAACAAATTGGCCTCAAAGCGTTTACGTATATTCTCTGCAATAGTCATGGCAATTTGTGTATCCACCTCAACAAGTACCACCAGTACTTCTTCACCACCGTAGCGAAAAATAAAATCACCTGCACGTACGCTGGCAGAGATTAACTCAGCCGATTGTTGCAGCACCATGTCACCACCTTTGTGGCCAAAGGTGTCGTTAATTTTTTTGAAAAAGTCTAAATCCAGCAAAAGCAGTGCAAATGACACATTGTTTTTGCGTGCAATGACAATTTCGCGCGATAAGATAGAAGGCAGGAATCTTCGGTTTAAAAGTTGGGTGAGTGTGTCGCGACCGCCATCCTCTTCAATATGGCGGTCGAACAAACTGCCGAGTAAAAATTTAATTTCTGATATTCCAGTTTCCAGTTCTTTCATTAACTGCTTTGCATCTGTAGCATTCTGCTTGGCTTCAAGAAGTCTTGAACTGATGGACAGTTCAATTAACTCAATGCGCTGGCGGATGTTTTCAAGCTCGGGAGCCGATTGAAAAAGAATCGAGGCTTTATGGTGCAGCCACATGCCGAATTCAGAATGGTGAATTCGTGGTAAATCACCTTCTTTCGACTCTGCCAATAGCCCTAACAATAATTTATGCGCCCAATCCAGTAGTGCACCACGCTGACGCTCACGTTCAGCCACCATGTTCTGCCCGATAGCAAACATACGATAGGATTCATCTGCTCTGGCGTATTTCTCCATGTCAGAAATAAAAGCATCTGTCATAGCATCCATGGCTAAATCGATGGTTTCAGCCACATAGTGCGTAGCAGTCACAAGTTCAATTCTGCTCAAGGCTGAGTTGACCAGATGCGAAGCAATGCCTTGTTTCAGAAGTTTTGCACCACGAATCACCAGGGTGATAGGGATGTGTATCCGTGCGTGAACTTCCCCCACGTGAACCTGATGGTCAAAAATGACATCAGCATCTGGTGTATTAAGCTGAAAAAGCTCTTGTAACCAGCGTTGCATGGACTTACGCAGTCTGGTGTTGACGAGATCATGATCCAGAAAATCTTTTGCCTCGTCATCAGATAACATGGTGCTGTAGAATAGCTCTGCAAGTGATGGGCTGTTAAGTTCAACGATATCGGCGGTTAATTGCCGTAAATCTTTTTGCGTGCTTTCAATCAGGTGTTGCCATTCTTGAATAAATATTTTTTTCTTTTTGGTGTTATGCATAGAATCCCCCCTTAGCGTATGATTTTATCAGACCTTATTGGGTGTGTAATCTACTCATAGAGGGGCGCTTTGTGGTGTGGCCAAAAGGTTGCTAACATTGATTTACATGACCCTACATTGGTTGATTGTGGACACTAATTTGTTGATTGAAAATACTATGAAAAAATCACACTTGAATCGGCGTAAAAGACACCACGCGAAAAAGAGCGGCTTACCTCCTGGCACCCTTTTCTACATAGGGCAGGGCGATGAGGATGTCTCGCAGTTAGCTCCACCAAGGCTGAGCATGATGCGTTATGATGCAGGCGGTTTGCAGGAAAAAGTGATAGATATCGCAGAACTTGCTGATTTTAATATTAACGCAGAAAAGAACCTATGGCTTAATGTGCACGGTATTCATGATGTTGGATTGATTAAACAAATCGGGGTTGTTTTTGGCCTGCATCCGCTGGTGCTCGAAGACATCCTTAATACGCAACAGCGGCCAAAGGTGGATGAGTTTCATCATTATGTGTTTATGGAAACGCGTCATTTTTATTATGACAGACCAACGCTATCTGTTGATTCTGAGCAGATTAGCTTTGTTTTAGGGCGTCACTTTTTGCTGACTTTTCAGGAGCGATCTACTGGGGCATTTGAACAGGTACGAGAGCGCCTGCGTGTGGAGCACGCTCCTATGCGTAGCCTAGGTGTTGATTACTTGGCCTATTCCCTGCTGGATAGTATTGTAGATAAGTATTTTCATGTGTTGGAACAGATGGGTGATGACAGTGAGGCATTGGAAGATGCGTTGTTAACGAAACCCAGCAACGCAGAGCTACACAGTATTCATCAGCTAAAACGAGCCAGCATAGAGTTGCGTCGCGCAGTGTGGCCATTGCGCGAGGTGATTAACCATCTTGTTCGGAATGAGCTCGGTTTTTTTAATGCAACGACAATTCCCTACTTACGTGATATTTATGATCACACGGTCAACTTTATTGAATCGCTGGAAGCGATTCGTGATAGTTTGAGCGGGCTGATGGATATTTATATGACGAGCATGAGTAATCGTGTGAATCTTGAGTTGCGTGCGTTAACCGTAGTCGCCATGCTGTTTATGCCAGCGACCTTGATTGCGGGTGTTTTTGGGATGAACTTTCACTACATGCCATGGATTGCTGAGCATGATGGTTTTTGGTGGGCAATGGCGATGATGGCCGCAATTGCTGTTTTGATGCTGCTTATTTTCTGGCGCAGACAGTGGTTAGGCAGCAGGGCTTAATATGAAGGTGTCCATCATTAAGATGATTTAATCAGATGCGCGTATTTCGTCTTGATTTTAGCCGCTTTAGGTGCGGCCACGGCTAGGCAATAGGGTTGGTCGGGGTTGTTGGCAAAATAATATTGATGATAATCTTCTGCAGGATAAAAAGTTTCTGCGTCATTAATCTGCGTCACAATCGGACCTGACCACACCTCTTGCGCATCAAGTGCTTTGATCATGTTTGCAGTAATGGTTTTTTGAGCTTCATCCTGACAAAACACTGCTGATCGATACTGTGTGCCGATATCATTGCCCTGACGGTTTAATGTGGTGGGGTCATGTGAGGCAAAAAATATTTCAAGCAAGGTTTCAAAGTCAATCAGTGCGGCGTCATAAGTGATTTTTATCGCTTCCGCATGCCCTGTGTCGCCATTACAAATGGCTTTATAAGTAGGATGTTGGGTGTGTCCTCCAATGTAGCCTGACACCACTTGGGCAACGCCTTTTAATTGGCTGAAAACGGGTTCGGTGCACCA
>JAQTXW010000071.1:0-3923 GCA_028688575.1 Methylotenera sp.
CCCTTCTCGACCCTCTCAGCCCTCTCGACTTTCTCAGCCTTCTCGACCTTCTCAGCCTTCTCAGCCTTCTCAGCCTTTTCAGCCTTCTCGGCCTTCTCAGCCTTCTCAGCCTTCTCAGCCTTCTCAGCCTTCTCAGCCTTCTCAGCCTTCTCAGCCTTCTCAGCCTTCTCAGTCTTCTCAGCCTTCTCAGCCTTCTCAGTCTTCTCAGTCTTCTCAGTCTTCTCAGCCTTTTCAGTCTTCTCAGTCTTCTCAGTCTTCTCAGTCTTCTCAGTCTTCTCAGTCTTCTCAGCCTTCTCAGCCTTCTCAGCCTTCTCAGCCTTCTCAGCTTTCTCAGCTTTCTCAGCTTTCTCAGCTTTCTCAGCTTTCTCAGCTTTCTCAGCTCCGAAATTGCTTTTATCTTTCGTGGATGATGTTTCGTTAGATGCTTGACCTAAAATGTTATTTAGTGGCTTAGCATGCGATTCACGTCGATTTTTACCTTCAATTTTAATTGGTTTTAGTTCAATTGAATCTGCCGTTACTTTACCTGACACTGGAGATATGCTTCCTCGTACGATAACGGCTTTCCCTGCAAGCGATTGACCTGCATTTGATCCAAGAATTTTTGTGCTCTTTGATATGGCAACCGTTTGCCCGCTTACTACTATACTGTTTTTGCCATTACTCCCTGCCATTCCTTGTAAGTGGAGTACTTTGGTTTTATGTAGCAGATCACTTACTGGGCCTTGAGATGTTTCTTTAACTTTAAGTACTTTGCCATCCCAAGCGCCACTTAATTGTAAGTCCTTGTCAGTGTTGCTAGACGATGTTAATCCTTCTATTGCAGTATTGCTTACGTAAAATTTGCTACCCTTCCGTATTAGCTTGCCCAAAGTTTTTGCGGTTGGCTGAATCGGAGTCGATTCAATTCTGCTGGCATGCACGCTGCCATCTTCAAGGCGTAGACCGCTGACATTGAGCCATTGTCCAACTTTTAACCCTTTTAGCTCAGCTTTGTTGATTATAACCTTCTGATTCATCACTTTTAATGTCCCTTTGCTGATATTTAAATCAGTAATTGGGCCAGTGATTTGATGGAAAACGCGAATTTCTTTTGCGATCAAAGACTGTCCGCTGCCTGTTGCATCAACTGCAACAACATGGCCGATCGCCAGTGCGCTGCTATTGACTGGCTCATTGTCCAGTTTAACGGGCGTATCATTGTAGTAATGCACCTCTAGGCCGTTCACACAAATACTGCCAAAGCCCGTGATGACACCTACAATGCCTGTTCCGCCAAGGCCATTTTCGACTCGGTTGCCAGTTCCTCCAATGCCGTGGCTAAACTCAGCGCCTGTTCCGCCGATGCCGCCATCTTCAGTAGTTGCTCCTGTTCCGCCAATGCCATGGCTAAGCTCAATCCCTGTACCGCCAATACCGCCGTCCTCGCATGGATTCGCATGTGAGGACGGCGTAAGGATTAGCAAAAGAAATGCAAGGTAGAATGGAGTGAGTCTTATCATGTTAGGTCTGTTGGTGCATGCATGTAATGATGATGGGTTTATTAAGATTTGCCATTTTCACTCACCTTTTAGTGGTCATCCTCAACGGGTTTAGTAGGTTGATCTTCAGTGGCGTGGTAAAAATAAAGTGCAAAAGTAAACCGTTGATTTGCAGGCGCAGCACCTCTGGCTTTGGTCTGTAGTTCCAATGCGCGGTTATTTAATGCTTTGAGTGCAATCATGCCATGCTCCTCTGCCAGTGTTTTGAGTTCTTGTATCTCAGCAGTTGTCAGGTTGTCGTAATAAACGCAGCGCTCCAACATTGGAGGTGTTTGATTCATTAAATTGTGAGTTGTGGCTGCAATGTGGTCATGAATATTCTGTTGAAAAAAATAGAGCTTTTCTTCAAAGCCTGCACTAGGAATAAATGCCTCAGTATTGAGGCAGACACAATCGTCGCCATCAATATTAACAACTCCAATCCGTAGCCACTCATCCAGCACAGGCCGCGCTCTGATGTCTTTGCTAACGCGCGCTACAAGGCGCTCAAAAGAAACATCTCCTCCAGTGCTGGCTAATCTTGGTAATGGCTTTGGTTTCCCATCAGCACCCACAAAGTCAGCGTGACTAATCCACAAGCCAACAAGTTGTGAGCCTAATGTGGCTACATTTGATTGGGCAAGCGGTTGCTCCAGGGTGTTGCGCAAACGATGCACGTCTTTGCGGTGCAGGCCAGTGAGCAGGCTGATGCGACTGTCAGTTTGCTCGCGGTTGGTTAATTTAAAATCTTCTTCTGCAACTTGGACAAATACAGACTTTAATGTTTCAAGCAACATGGGGAAATTAACACTTTGGGCTAAGGCTAATCTGATAAGCGGTTTTAGTACGCGATGGATTGCTGTATGCACACGTTGCTGCGTGGAGTTGTTAGAAGTGATTTCAGTTTTTTTTAGCATGGCATGTAATTATACAAAAAATGTGGGAGTTTTTTACACATTTTTGTTGACGTGTGAAAATATCACACATATCATACGACTGTAAATAAAAGAAGGCTATCACACCATTGGGTGGTGACATGTCGGGAGGCGGTATGAAATCAACAAAATTTATAAGTGCAGCTTGGTGCGTACATGTTGTATCCATTGCTCAAGGGTTGGGAGTGTTTGTTTGGGTTTTGTTGTTGAGCCTCTCTTTAGGGTTGGCAGATGCTGCTGCCGCAACCAGGCGCGCTGATTTTAACCATAATCGCACAGGCTTTGTGTTAAGTGGGGCTCACGCAAAGGCCGAGTGTTCAAGTTGCCATACTAAAGGTGTTTTTAAAGGCACACCAAAAGCATGTGAAAGCTGTCATATTTCAAATGGCCGTGCTTCATCCAGTTCAAAACCAAGTCAGCATATTCCAACCACTGAAAAGTGTGAGGCATGCCATCGCTCAACTAGCTGGGTTCCAGCTAATTTCAGTCATGCAAAAGTGGTTAAGGGAAGCTGTCATACTTGTCACAACAACACAAATGAGCGAGGCAAGACGCCTCAGCATATTCAAACTAGTGCGTCATGTGATTCATGTCACCAAACCAGTGCTTGGTTGCCAGCTAAAGGATTTGATCATAGAGGTGTAGTGGGGAACTGTGCCAGTTGTCATAATGGTAGCAGGGCGCAGGGGAAGTCATCACGGCATATTCAAACCAGTGCAGCTTGCGAATCTTGCCACACCAATACAACTACATTTAGAGGTGGCAAGTTCTCTCATGCTGGTATATCCACAGGATGTGCATCTTGCCATAACGGTTCGACTGGTAAGGGTAAGTCTAGTAAGCATATTGTGACATCGGCAGCTTGTGAGGCTTGTCATAAAAGCACTACAACTTTCACTGGTGTGACCATGAACCACACTGGCATCACCACGGGTTGCGCCTCATGCCACAACGGCAGTGCAGCCAAAGGCAAAAACAGCAATCATATTTCCACCACCGCGGCCTGCGAAACCTGTCATAAGAGCACCAACTCCTTCAGCGGTGGCAGCATGAACCACGCTGGCATCACCACGGGTTGCGCCTCATGTCACAATGGCAGTACAGCCAAAGGCAAAAACAGCAATCATATTTCCACCACCGCGGCCTGCGAAACCTGTCATAAGAGCACCAGTACATTCAGTGGTGCGACCATGAACCATACGGGTATCACCACAGGGTGCGCCAATTGCCATAATGGATCTAAAGCAATCGGCAAACCAAGCAATCACGTGCAAACCACGGCAGCGTGTGAGACTTGTCATAAATCAACCAGTACTTTCAGCACGGGTAGCATGAACCACACTGGCATCACCACGGGTTGCGCCTCATGTCACAATGGCAGTACAGCCAAAGGCAAAAACAGCAATCATATTTCCACCACCGCGGCCTGCGAAACCTGTCATAAGAGCACCAGTACATTCAGTGGTGC
>JAQTXW010000071.1:4023-7751 GCA_028688575.1 Methylotenera sp.
CTGGCATCACCACGGGTTGCGCCTCATGTCACAATGGCAGTACAGCCAAAGGCAAAAACAGCAATCATATTTCCACCACCGCGGCCTGCGAAACCTGTCATAAGAGCACCAGTACATTCAGTGGTGCGACCATGAACCATACGGGTATCACCACAGGGTGCGCCAATTGCCATAATGGATCTAAAGCAATCGGCAAACCAAGCAATCACGTGCAAACCACGGCAGCGTGTGAGGTCTGCCACAAGAGTACCAGTACATTCAGCGGTGCAAGGATGAGCCATACAGGGATTGTCACAGGTTGTGCTTCTTGTCATAACGGGTCAACTGCAACAGGTAAACCAAGCAACCATGTGCAGACCACAGCAGCTTGTGAGGCCTGCCATAAGAGTACAACAACTTTTTCTGGTGCCGCAATGAGTCATACTGGCGTTGTAGCAGGCACATGCTCCGCTTGCCATAATGGCAGTACAGCAACAGGCAAACCATCTAACCACGTGCCAATCGCTACACTTTCATGCGATGTTTGCCACACCAGTACCAGCAGCTTTGGAAGTACAAAGAAACCTAATCATTCATTATTGGTGGGGATGACTTGCAAAGGGTGTCATGGTGCTAAGTATCCAGGCGTTGAATCAAAATCTGTGACTCACAGAAAGAAAACCGCTGTTGATTGCAATGACTCAGGATGCCATAACACAAGTAAATTTGATTAAGTGTACTTAAAATTGGCTTATTGCCTAATTGATTTTGATAGTGTTGTTTAATAACTTGCTAATAGAAAAAGAAAATATGAATATTTTTAAATTTATCCGTTCAATCACAATTTTATGTTGTTTATTATCACCAGCAATCGTGTTTGCAGACCCGATTTTAGATAAAGTGGAGATTGTGCAAGGGAAAACAGAGGCTGATATTCATATTGATTTTAAAACCCAGGTGCGCTACATCCGGCATTCGCCGAGTAAGTTGTCGAGTCGCATACAAATTTTTCTGGAGTTTCCTGAGTATAAAAAACTGGGTTTTGCACTACCAACTAAACGGGAATTTCTTAGCTCGCCACCCACAGATTTAGTGCCTGCATTCACGGTAAATTTTCCTGATCAAAATACCAATAGCATTGCGATTCGCTTTAAAAGTCCTGTTAAAGTGCGTATCTCACCAGATGGTAGCGGGCGCGGTATTGTTGTTCATGTACCTTTGCCTAAAGGTATTCCGTCTTTACATGAAACGGTAAGTCCGAAAGTGACCGCCACTCCAGAGGTTGCTACGGTAGAAGGTGTACAGCCTGTTGATGTGCCAGGGGTTCCTGAGGGGATGACGCTCGATGGTTATGCAAGTAAATTGGTGGCTGAGAGTCGTGCTGCAATTAGCACTGGGGCATATGAAAAGGCGATTGAGTCATTGAATATAGCACTCAATCTGCCGTTTAATAATGCTGGTGAAGAGGCGCAAGAGCTGATTGGGGTCGCACGTGAAAAGAACGGAGAGTATGCTAAGGCTAAGGCTGAGTACGAGCTTTATTTAAAGCTGTATCCTCAAGGTCACGGTGTAGGCCGTGTCAATAAGCAATTGGCTTTAGTGGATGCGGTGTTAAAGGCTGGTGGTGGTAAAAAGCAAACAAAAAAAGTAATAAAAGAAATACATGAAACAACAGTGTATGGTAGTTGGGATCAGTATTACTATGACGCGCACACTCGTACTTATAATCCTGATGGTAGCAAAACCAAGACACATGATCAGTCATCTCTGGTGAGCAGTATTAACCTCACTGCTCGTACGCGCCAGAATCAATATGACGGTAAGATTGTATTTCGTAATAGACAAACCATGGATTACCTGCCACCAAGCAACAGTAATCGGCATGCCAATAGAGACAGAACCGACGCGGCTTATGTAGAATTTGAAGATAAAGCGGTTGATTATATGATTCGAGCTGGCAGGCAGAATGGTAATTCAGGTGGGGTGTTAGGTCGATTTGATGGTGCATGGCTGCGTTATGGATTGACGCCTCAGTATAAAATCAATGTGGTGGCTGGTACTTTGGATGATTATGCAGTGGATTATAGGCGTCATTTTTACGGCATAAATTTGGATATTGGCCCCTTGTTTGAGAATTGGAGTGGCAATGTGTTTTTTATTAATCAGGCAGTAAAGGATATTACTGACCGTCGCGCTGTGGGTGGTGAGGTGCGCTATTTTGATAGTGCCAGATCGGTATATTCTTTGCTGGATTATGACACGCTTTATAAACGTGTGAATATCGCAATGGCACAAGGTAACTGGCAGACTGATGGCGGGATTAATTACAACTTCCTGGTGGATTACCGTAACTCACCGATTCTAACGACCGTTAATGCGCTGACAGGGAGTGCATTAGCGGGCAAATATTCCACTTTGAACCGTGCTAAACGTGCTACTGGCTGGACAGATTCTATGTTGCAAGATGAAGCAATTCGTAGCACATTGCAAACTGAGACTGCACTTTTTGGTGCAACTAAACAAATTACACCTCGTTGGCAATTAGGGGGCGATGTGCAGGTAAATCGAACATCAGGTCAGGCTGGGGCAAGCGATGCGGCAATTACATTGTTTGAAAAACAGGCGTTGGAAAATGGGGTGACTCTAAGCGCGCTGGAAATAGAGAACTTTAAAAGATCAGTCGCAGGAACTGGTAGTGTCTGGACATATCATGTGCAAGCCGTGGGTACGAATACCTTGTTTAATGATGATACTTCAGTCATTAGTGTGGCGTTTACCAGTGGAAAAACGAGTCGCAGTCAGTCGCTTTTGCTCAGCAATGGTTTTGCTCCAGCTGAAAAGTGGCGTATTGATAGTACATTGCAATTGTTGCGTCAGGATTCTGATCCGAATACTCTGACTTATGTTATTTCTCCAACCATGAGAGCAAGTTACCGCTTACGTGAAAAAGCAAGCCTTGAGGCGGAAATTCGTTTTGATATTGATAATACGCACAGTGATGATGGACATACTCGCACTTTACGTGATGCAGCTTTTATAGGATATCGCATTGACATCTAAGGGGGTAACTGCTGCTGATCTCTCATACATAAGAGGGGACCGTATCTTATTCAAGCATATCGACTTTACCTTGGAGCCAGGTGGTTTGCTTTATGTTTTGGGTGAGAATGGCAGCGGAAAGAGTAGTTTGTTGCGATTGCTGTGCGGGCTAATACAGGCAGAGTCTGGTGCGATTTATTGGCAGGGAGCGGATGTTAAGCATGCTCTTGAAGTATTTCAGTCTGATTTGTTGTATATGGGGCATTTGAATGGGCTGAAAGAAGACATGAGCCCAATAGAAAACTTACAAGTCAATGCACATTTGGCTGGTGATAACGTAAATAAGCAAGCAATATTAAGTGCGCTTGAGGCGATTGGTGTCAAACGCTGTGGCAGTTTACCTGTACGTGTGTTATCTCAAGGCCAGAAAAAGCGGGTTGCCTTATCTAGACTATGGCTGACTAAACGTAAGCTATGGATATTGGATGAACCTTTCGCTGCATTGGATAGTACATCTGTTGATCTGCTTGTAAGCCGGATAAGTCAGCATTTAAGCAATGGAGGAATGGCGATTGTTACGACGCATCAAGAGGTTGTAATTAGCGCGCAATCCACTCAGGTCTTGAGGTTGAGTGCATGAGAGCTGTGGTAACGCTGTTAAAGCGAGATTTATTATTGGCGTTTCGCAGACGTTCAGATGTTGCTACCAC
>JAQTXW010000024.1 GCA_028688575.1 Methylotenera sp.
CGGATTCAACTGAAATAATGGATAATACGAGTTTAGGATCCACCTTATACCAACTTGAAATGGTCGCCACCAAATCGAGTAACCAGCGTTTATTTGCAGGCAGATTAGCCACATACTGATCAATCTCTGCAGTCGCTACAGCCGTCACTGCAACCTGGGCTTTTTCTGGCTCAATTTCAGAAATCACACATGGCGGCAAATTCAGGGCTTTCAACTTCAATGTTTCCAGCATCTGCTGCGCTGCATGATGCCCCTGCTGGGACGCTGTAACAAACATCGCAGTAGCCAAATCAGCATCCACAGGCACTCCTCTGCCAGCAGCGTAGAGCATGCCTAATCGAAACTGGCCTTCCGCACTGCCATAGCGCGCCGCCACACAATACAACTTGGCCGCCTGCCAATCATTCTCAGCACTCGGCTCACCACGCTCTAATTGCGTAGCCTGCTGCAACAAGTCCTTGATGACGGGAGGCTCGTTGTTAAAAACCTCCAACTCATACTGACTTAATTCCGCGCAGGCAAAAGGTGCTGCAAAAATCAACACAGCACCCATCATCTTACGCAAGCCACTGAAAATTAAGCGATTTAACAATCAGGCCACCTCAAGCGTTAACCAGATTTAGACATTACGTTTTAGAAAATACAAACTTCCCTGCCTTGACGTCTACTTTGACCGTGTCTTTAGCAATAAAATTCCCTGCTAAAATCTCCCGTGCCAACGGATTCTCAATCTCAGACTGTATTGCACGCTTCAATGGTCTGGCACCATACACTGGGTCAAACCCTGCGTTGGCAATCTCACTTACTGCGGCATCTGTAAGCGCTAGTTGCATATCCATGGCATTGAGGCGCTTAGCCAAATATTGCAACTGGATTTTTGCAATCGATTTAATATTAGACTCACCCAAAGCATGAAACACGACAACCTCATCAATGCGATTGACAAACTCGGGGCTAAAATGTGTTTTTACTTCACCCATTACCGCCAGTTTCACGACCTGATAATCCTGATCAGCCATGCTCTGTATCATTTGCGATCCCAAGTTTGAGGTCATAATAATCACGGTATTTTTAAAATCGACCGTACGACCCTGCCCATCTGTTAATCGCCCATCATCCAGCACTTGCAGCAGCACATTAAACACATCTGGGTGTGCTTTTTCTACTTCATCCAGCAAAATCACTGAATAAGGCTTACGGCGCACAGCTTCAGTGAGTGTACCGCCTTCTTCGTAGCCCACGTAGCCAGGAGGCGCCCCTATCATGCGTGCCACAGAGTGCTTCTCCATAAATTCACTCATATCGATACGAATCAGATGATCCTCACTATCGAACAAAAAGTTGGCCAGCGACTTGCACAATTCGGTTTTTCCCACGCCTGTCGGTCCCAAAAATAAAAAGCTGCCATAAGGGCGATTCGGGTCACCCAAACCAGACCTTGATCGACGGATAGCATCAGATACCAGACGTACCGCTTCATCCTGCCCGACCACGCGCTCATGCAGCTTAGCTTCCATCGTCAGTAATTTCTCACGCTCACCTGTCATCATTCTACTCACAGGAATACCTGTCGCACGACTCACGACTTCAGCAATCTCGTCCGCACCCACCTCTACACGCAGCATCTTGTTTTTAGCAGGTGTCGCACTTGCTTCAGAGCTCGCGGCCTGTTTCAGTTGCGCTTCCAGCTGAGGTAGTTTGCCATACTGCAATTCAGAGACTTTCTGCCAGTCACCTTTTCGCGTGGCCTCTTCCATCTCGAACTTGATCTTGTCGATGGCTTCTTTGATGTGTGCAGAGCCTTGCACCTGCGCTTTCTCGGCTTTCCAGATTTCCTCTAAATCTGCATATTCTTTCTCAAGCTTAGCGATTTCCTCCTCAATCAGCACAAAGCGTTTTTTACTGCCTTCGTCTTTCTCACGACGCACCGCTTCACGCTCAATCTTTAGCTGAATCAGGCGACGCTCAAGCTTGTCCATCACCTCAGGCTTGGAATCAATTTCCATTTTGATGCGGCTTGCCGCTTCGTCAATCAGGTCAATCGCCTTGTCAGGCAAGAAGCGGTCAGTGATATAGCGATGGCTCAATTCCGCCGCTGCGACGATCGCGGGGTCGGTAATTTCAACGCCATGATGCAGCTCATATTTCTCCTGCAAACCACGCAAAATCGCAATGGTCGCTTCCACGCTGGGCTCATCCACCATTACCTTTTGGAATCGGCGCTCTAAAGCGGCATCTTTCTCGATGTACTTACGATACTCATCCAAAGTGGTCGCACCCACGCAATGCAACTCACCACGCGCCAAGGCAGGTTTGAGCATATTACCTGCATCCATGGCCCCTTCAGCCTTACCCGCTCCCACCATGGTGTGAATTTCGTCAATAAACACGATGGTTTGACCTTCATCCTGCGCCAACTCCTTCAGCACGGATTTCAGGCGCTCTTCAAACTCGCCACGATATTTGGCACCTGCCAGTAAAGCCGCCATATCCAGCGACAATACTTTTTTGTTTTTAAGTGAATCAGGCACTTCACCATTCACGATGCGTTGTGCCAATCCTTCCACAATCGCGGTTTTACCCACACCAGGCTCACCGATGAGCACGGGATTGTTTTTAGTGCGACGTTGCAATACCTGTATCGCACGACGAATTTCATCATCACGCCCAATCACTGGGTCGAGCTTGCCTTGGCGTGCCCGCTCAGTTAAATCCAGTGTGAATTTTTTTAATGCCTCACGCTGACCCTCGGCCTCTTGGCTATCTACATTATCGGTGCCTCGCACTGCCTGCACCGCAGCCTCAAGAGCAACCTTAGTCAGGCCGTTTTGTTTGAGCAACTTAGTCGCTTCACCTTTATCCTCTGCCAAAGCCAACAAGAACATCTCGCTGGCGATATAAGCATCACCGCGCTTTTGTGATAATTTGTCCGTAACATTCAGCAAGTTATTCAAATCACGCGAGATTGCGATTTCACCACTTGCCTCAGATGACTTGGGTAAATTTGCAATCGCGTTGTTCAAGCCAGCTTTAAGCTGATTAAGCTGCACGCCCGCACGTGACAGTAGCGAAGCCGTTCCCCCATCATCCTGCTGCAATAACGCCAGCAAAAGATGTGGTGGTTCAATCGAGGTGTTATCCGCACCTAATGCCAAACTTTGTGCATCGCTAATCGCCTGCTGAAACTTTGTGGTCAATTTATCAAAGCGCATATTGAGCTCCTAATTTTTAAATGTTGAATTACAGTTAATATGAGGCAGCTTATGAAATTTTCAATATATAATGATAGTGGTCACCTTAGTATTTTCATTGTTAGTCTACATTAGGCCAATCATAGACCTAACGCGTTGTATGGAGTAGATTTTTTGTTAACCGACACACTCACCTCCGATGCTCCCGTCAGCAACCCTGCCTGGACCATTTTAGACTCCGAAGAACAATGGCAAGCATTTAGCCAGCCAGCAGAACATCAGGCAGATGCTACGCTGGTCAAATCCTCCTTGTTACTGGATGGGTTGCATTGCGCGGCTTGCTCAGGCATTATCGAGCAAGGCTTGCAAGCAACACCTGGGGTGGTGAGCGCACGTGTCAGCATGTCAAAAAAACGCGCAGCAGTGGTCTGGTCACCCGCAATCACCGCCCCCTCAAAATTACTGACCGCAATACATGCACTGGGCTACACAGCCTACCCAGCCACGCAGCGCGAAGATGACATGATTGCATTAAACAGACAGCGCCTAGTGTTTTGGCGCTGGATGGTGGCGGGCTTCTGCATGATGCAAGTCATGATGTACGCCAGTCCGACTTACTTCACCGACCCCGGTGATATCTCCTCAGATATTCTCCATCTGCTCAACTGGGCTTCCTGGCTGTTAAGCCTGCCCGTGCTGATTTTTTCCAGCAACACTTTTTTCAGCAACGCCCTGCGCGACTTGAAACAAAAACAGATCAGCATGGATCTCCCCGTTGCACTGGGTATTGTCATTACGTTTATCGTAAGCTCGGCCGCAACTTTTGAGCCTAACGGCTGGTGGGGAGATACCGTTTATTTTGACTCATTGACCATGTTCGTGTTTTTTCTACTCTCCGCGCGTTTAGTTGAGGCCAAGCTCCACCGTAAAACGTTGGGGGCCCTTGAAGGCTTAGTGAGTCGCATTCCTGACAGCACTGAAAAACAGAATATTGACGGGTCATTTACCCGTGTTTTAAACAGCAGGCTCAATATTGGCGATATCGTGCGCGTGCAAATTGGCGAAGCGTTTCCTGCCGACGGCAAAATCATCGCTGGCAGTACTAGTGTTGATGAGTCCTTACTGACGGGGGAGTCAACCCCGATTCAAAAAAACCTGAACGATCAAGTCATTGCTGGTAGCTACAACCTGCGTCAGCCCATTCACATGGTACTGGAAACCTTAGGAGAGTCTACAAAATACGGCCAGATTGTCAATCTTATCAACAACGCCGCAATCGAAAAACCCAGACTCTCCAGAATTGCAGACCGTGTCGCACGACCATTCTTAATTTTTGTGATACTCAGTGCCGCGGTTGCAGCCGCACTGCTCTGGGAAGTAGATCACGGCCGAGCCCTGATGACAGCAGCCGCGGTGCTCATCGTCACCTGCCCCTGCGCACTCTCCCTTGCCACGCCTGCTGCCATGCTTGCCAGCGCAAGCGCCTTTGTTAAACGCGGCATACTAATCAAACGCCTCCAAGCCATTGAAAACATCGCAGATATTGACACGGTTATTTTTGATAAAACAGGCACGCTCACTGAAGACCAAATTCAAATCAAAAATATTGAACACCATGTAACGCTCAACGCATCCACCGCACTGTCACTGGCCGCATTACTGGCACAGCATTCCATGCATCCGATTTCCCGCGCAATAAGCAGCGCCCATCACACGCAATCATTGCCAAAATTAAACTTAACACTGGAGCATATTGAAGAAACCGCAGGCGCGGGCATCAGTGCTAAACTCGCTCAACAAGCAGACAACCCATTGCCGCAGACCGCAGGCAGCAAGTTTAAACTGGGCTCAGCGACCTTCTGTGGCACCCACAATCACAGCGCCAGTGAACAGCAAGTATTCTTGGCAAACGAGAACGGCTGGCTGGCTACGTTTACCTTGCAAGAAGCGATTAAGCAAAGCGCAGCCGAAACGATCGCACAGCTAATCAATGCGGGGCTAGTCGTTGAGCTACTGTCTGGGGATCGCTCTAGCGCGGTTGAAAAAACCGCCCAAGCGATTGGTATTAAGGCATTTCAATCTGCCTGCAGCCCAGAACAAAAGTTGGCCCGTCTACAATTCTTTAAAGCGAAAAACCACAAAGTGCTTATGGTGGGTGATGGCCTGAATGATGGCCCAATCTTGGCCAGCGCCCATGTATCCATCGCTATGGGCAAAGGCGTTCCGCTTACTTTGGCACATGCGGACTATATCTTTCTCAATGGTGATATCAGCCAGATACCCGCACTGATAGCGCATGCAAAATACACCATGAAAATCATCAAGGAAAACATCGCCTGGGCCATTGTTTACAACATCGTCAGCATCCCGCTCGCTTTCTTTGGCGTGCTATCAGCATGGCTTGCAGGATTGGGCATGGCAGTCAGTTCACTCATAGTGGTAGCCAACGCCCTGCGCTTAACTAAATTTAAAAGCACAAAGGTTAAATAATGGACATTCTATTCATCCTGATCCCCCTCTCTGTCATTCTGGCTATTTTTGTTCTTGCTGGGCTATGGTGGGCAATTTACCGCGGCCAATTTGAAGACATTGAAGATGAAGGGAAACGTATTCTTGAGAATGATGACTAACTTCAGTAGCAATACACTCTTTTTGAGATAAGAACAGCACACTATCTTATTGTTTTTACCTGCGCCATATTGACGCAGGCAGGTAGCACAGGCAAAATGCTGTTATGGGCAGTTTTATGACACTTGTATAAAAAAGTTCAATACTAATAAAATATTTTAATAAGAATATTTAACCCAGATTTTCCATTAGGGCTTGCCATTACCTGACAATCAACACTAAAGCCTACAAGTTGGCAAGTGTTGCTAAAGGTGGCAACACCGTACAGTTTGATGGATTTTTTGTGCGTATTTTATGGTTAATAGTCATTCTATTGACAGAAAATATGTACAAAAAAGACGTAAAGTGGGCAAGTTGACATTCAAGTAGATGTAAAAACGCTTAATGGAAAATCTAGGTTCTAGTAAATTTGGCATTTAACTTAAGGATGAGAGCAATGAACGCTACTAATGTAGATACGTTTTACGACGACTGGGCCGTCCGTAAATTTACGGTAATGGCTGTCGTTTGGGGGGTGGTTGGTATGCTGATGGGGGTATTCATTGCCGCCCAGCTTGCTTACCCTGAATTAAATTTTGGCTTACCTTGGACTAGTTTTGGTCGTTTACGTCCATTACACACCAATGCGGTCATTTTTGCCTTTGGTGGCAGCGCCTTGTTTGCAACCTCCTACTATGTGGTGCAGCGTACCAGTCAGGTAAGGCTAGCCTTCCCATTGCTGGCGCGCTACACATTCTGGGGCTATCAAGCGGTTATCGTGCTTGCTGCCATCACCTTACCTTTAGGTTATACACAAGGTAAAGAGTATGCAGAGCTTGAATGGCCAATCGACCTGTTGCTGTTGGTGGTTTGGGTGATGTACGCCATTGTCTTCTTTGGTACCATTGCAAACCGAAAAATCAAGCATATTTATGTTGCAAACTGGTTCTACGCGGCATTCATTATTGTGGTGGCTTTATTGCACATCGTTAACAGTGCGGCAATTCCATCTGAGTGGTTCAGGTCTTACTCAGCTTACTCAGGCGCGCAAGATGCCATGATTCAGTGGTGGTATGGTCACAATGCGGTAGGTTTCTTCTTAACCGCGGCATTCTTGGGCATGATGTACTACTTCGTGCCTAAACAGGCACAACGCCCCGTGTACTCTTATCGCTTATCAATCGTGCACTTCTGGGGTCTGATTTTCACTTATATGTGGGCGGGCTCACACCACTTGCATTACACCGCACTGCCTGACTGGACACAATCAGTCGGCATGGTGTTGTCACTCATACTATTGGCACCAAGCTGGGGCGGTATGATCAACGGTATGATGACCATGTCAGGCGCATGGCACAAACTGCGTGACGACCCGATTCTAAGATTCATGATTGTTTCACTGTCCTTCTATGGCATGAGTACATTTGAAGGCCCAATGATGGCGATTAAAACGGTAAATGCTCTTTCGCACTATACAGACTGGACCGTAGGTCACGTACACTCAGGTGCTTTAGGCTGGGTAGGCTTCGTTTCTATGGGTTCACTGTACTTCCTGACACCACGTCTGTGGGGCTTAAAACAAATGTACAGCACAAAAGCCATTGAGCTTCACTTTTGGCTGGCAACAATTGGTGTTGTTCTCTATATTTCTGCTATGTGGATTTCTGGTGTGACCGCAGGCTTGATGTGGCGTGCAATTAACGAAGACGGCACCCTCACCTATACCTTTGTTGAATCTGTTAAAGCAATGCACCCTTTCTATGTGATTCGTATGATTGGTGGCCTAATGTACGTGAGCGGCATGATTATCATGTTATGGAACGTCATTAAAACAGTACAAATGGGTCAGGCTACCCCGGCTAAAATTCCAGCTGTAGTAGCACATGCTTAAAGGATCATAAAAATGGCAAATAATGAGAAAAAAGGCTTTACCCACGAGAAGATTGAAACCAATAGCTTCCTGATGATTGTGTTAATTCTAATCGTGGTTTCATTTGGCGGCTTAGTAGAAATCGTACCGCTGTTTTTCCAAAAATCAACCACTCAACCAGTAGAGGGACTAAAGCCATACACCGCTTTGGAGCAAGCTGGACGTGACATCTACATTCGTGAAGGCTGTTACAACTGCCACTCGCAAATGATTCGCCCGTTCAAAGCTGAAACATTGCGTTATGGTCACTACTCGGTAGCGGGTGAGTCTGTTTACGACCATCCATTCCAATGGGGTAGTAAACGTACAGGGCCAGACTTGGCACGTGTAGGTGGGCGTTACAGTGACGAATGGCATCGCATTCACCTGATCAACCCGCGTGACTTGGTGCCCGAGTCAGTCATGCCAGCATACCCTTGGTTAGAAACCACTTTGGTTAATGCAGAAAAAATGCCAGCGCATTTACGTGCGTTAAAAACTGCAGGCGTGCCTTACACGGATGAAGAAATCAAGAATGCAGCCAATGATGTACAAGGTAAAACTGAAATGGAAGCGATGATTGCCTACCTGCAAATATTAGGTACGGCCTTCAAGCCATAAGCACATCTCATGGACATTACAGACTTACGCATTATTTCTACGGTAGGTGCCCTGATTACCTTTGTGGGAATTTGGGTTTGGGCCTGGCTAGGAAGACATAAAAAAGACTTTGAAGAAGCGGCAAGGCTGCCGCTTGAGGGAGATGAAGAATGAGTGATTTTACCAGTAGTTTCTGGCCGTTTTTTATATCGGCGATTGTGCTTGGCGGCATTGTGTTCTGCCTAGTCGTGTTGTTTGTTACCAGCAAGTCACATGACCCTGCACACACAGGCCAATCAACAGGTCACGTCTATGACGAAGACATTGTTGAAATGAACAACCCCATGCCAAAATGGTGGTATTGGATGTTTATTATCACCTGTGTTTTTGGTTTGGCGTATTTGTTTCTTTACCCAGGCTTAGGCACATACCAGGGTAAATTAGGCTGGACTCAAGTCAAGCAGTATGAGCAAGAGGTCAAAGAGTCTAATGACCGTTTAGCCCCTATTTATGCAAATTTTGTGGCAATGAGTGCTGAAGAGGTAGCTAAGGATGCTAAGGCGATGGCGATCGGTGAGCGTTTATTCATGAATAACTGTTCTCAATGTCACGGTTCTGATGCGCATGGCAGCCGCGGCTTCCCTAACCTAACCGATAACGACTGGCTATATGGCGGCACGCCAGAAGCTATTACTGAAACTATCACCAATGGTCGTCATGGCATGATGCCGCCAATGGCTGCAGCAGTAGGTAGCGCAGATGATGTTAAAAATGTAGCGCATTATGTGTTAAGTTTATCCAACAGTGAGCATGACGCAAGCCGTGCCACATTAGGTAAAGAGAAATTCACATCTTGTGCAGCCTGCCACAGTGCAGACGGCAAAGGCAATCAAGCGATTGGTGCGCCAAACCTCACCGATGACATCTGGCTACACGGTGCAGGTGAGGCCGCTATTATTGACCGCATCAACAATGGAAAAAGCAACCAGATGCCAGCACAAGGCTCACGCTTAACACCAGAGCAAATACATGTGCTTGCTGCCTACGTATGGCGCTTTTCAAATGGTGAAACTGCGCAGTAAGATTCATTAAATTAGAGTAAATTTAAGCGGTTGATATTTAAGTTTATTCACACGCAACTTAACGCCTGATATTTTGCCTATGGTAAAATGCCAGGCGTTTTTCATTTATTGCAGTAATCATTAGTTTAGGTCACAACCGTAATGACAGTAGAGAAAAATAAGTCTAAAAAAACGATTCCTATCGTTGCAGACAAAACTCAACCCACAACCAAATCTCTTTACGAAGCGCATCAAAAGGTATATCCACGCACGACTTCTGGTTATTACAAAAACTGGCGCTGGGCTATGATTTGGATTACGCAAATCATTTTCTACGGCATCCCATGGCTGCAATGGAGCGAACGGCAGGCGGTACTGCTGGATATCAGCACGCACCGTTTTTATATTTTCGGCCTGATACTTTACCCGCAAGACCTGATTTATTTGGTGGTGATATTAATTATTTCAGCCCTTGCACTGTTTCTTTTTACCGCGGTCGCTGGCAGGTTATGGTGTGGTTTTGCCTGCCCTCAATCTGTTTACACCAAAATCTTCTTATGGATTGAGCGCCAGGTTGAGGGCGACCGTGCAGCACGCCTGCGACTTGATGAGTCTAAACTCACTAAACACAAGCTATACAAAAAAACACTTAAGCACAGCCTTTGGCTTGCTTTTTCAGCGTGGACAGGCTTTACCTTCCTTGGTTACTTCTCTCCTATACGTGAACTCATGCAGAACATCGCATTGTTTAACCTAGGTCCTTGGGAAACTTTCTGGATATGTTTCTATAGCTTTGCCACCTACGGCAATGCAGGCTTCCTGCGCGAGCAAATTTGCAAGCATATGTGCCCATATGCGCGCTTTCAAAGCGCAATGTTTGATAATGACACACTGATTGTCACCTATGATGCTGAACGCGGTGAACCACGCAGTGGGCGCTCTCGTAAAGTGGATGCCAAACAGTCTGGCCTGGGCGATTGCATTGATTGCAGCTTCTGTGTACAGGTGTGCCCAACCGGGATTGATATTCGCAATGGCCTGCAATACGAATGTATCAGTTGCGGCCTATGCGTTGACGCGTGTAATAGCATCATGGATAAAATGGAATACCCTAGAGGCCTGATCCGTTTTTCTACCCATAACGCACTGACACATCACTGGTCGCAAGAGCAGATTGTCAAAAAGGTATTACGCCCTCGCGTATTGATATATGCAGGTTTATTGCTATTACTAAGCTTGGGCATGGTCTACTCTCTGGCGATACGCACCCCATTTAAAGTAGATATCATTCGTGATCGTGGCGTGATGTCGCGCTTGGTCGCAGGCGGCAAGGTTGAGAATGTTTACCAGATGCAAATCACCAATGCATCTGAAAAACCGCAGACTTACCATATCTCAGTTGAGGGCATCCCCGACCTGGCACTCGCCTCAGAGAAGAAGTTTACTGTGAATGCAGCACAATCACGCATGGTTGCAGTGAGCTTGCAAATCAAAGATGGCGCAATCAGAAGTGGCTCGCACCCAATAAAATTTGGCATTGAGGCTGAAGATACTAAAGAGAAAATCTACGAGAAATCGATTTTCTTCATGTCGCGTTAAAGATAAACTCAAGGATAAAATTAATCATGGCACAAGATAACTCAACACTGCAAAAACCGAAATGGTGGCACTCAGGCTATGCCTGGCTAGTATTTGCAGGGCCTGCCATCGTTGTTGTAGCAAGCTTGACCACGGTA
The DNA here is from genome assembly GCA_028688575.1 of Methylotenera sp. Classification (GTDB taxonomy): domain Bacteria; phylum Pseudomonadota; class Gammaproteobacteria; order Burkholderiales; family Methylophilaceae; genus Methylotenera. The sequence continues at coordinate 11,105 of JAQTXW010000024.1, forward strand.
TATATTGCTGTCAATGGTCAAGACCCCGTATTAGCACATGAAGACAGTGCAGGCACCCCTGCCAAAGCGCTCACTGCTGAGCAGAAGAATGCGCTTGAGCCTGCAATACGTGCGCGCAACCATGCAGCAACTGGCGTTAATCAAGAATAAATGCAAACCGCACTCACCTACAGTGCGCTCATCATGGGGCTGGCAGGCGGGCCCCATTGCGTGGCCATGTGTGGCGCAGCCTGTACCGCACTAGCCCAATCAACGCACAAACCTTATGCTATTTATTATTATCATCTAGGCAGACTTTGTGGCTACGCCCTGCTCGGGGCAGTTGCAACACTTGCCATACAAAGCATCGCGTGGCTTTCCAGTTACAGCAGCATACTGCACCCGCTATGGACATTTTTCCATGTATTAATATTTTTTTGGGGGCTCATGCTGCTAATTTATGCCAAGCAACCCATATGGGTAGACCGTGCAGGGCGCAATATATGGGGGCATGTTAAAAAACTCAGCCTCAAACAAGGCGGCTTGTTTTATGTGGGCATGCTCTGGGCACTCATGCCATGTGGGCTATTGTATTCTGCACTCATTATTGCTTCATTCAATGGCAACCCGCTGGATGGTGCAATCAGTATGGCGGCTTTCGCGTTAGGGTCCAGTGTTTCTTTATTTTTAGCACCATGGCTATGGTTAAAACTAAAAACTAACGTAGTCGAACCCTACGGCATGCGATTCGCGGGGCTTTTATTAAGTGGCGCAAGTGCATGGGCGATATGGATGGAACTGAGTCATAACACCAAAGTGTGGTGTGCTTAGTAGGCGTGAAATAAGTCGTTCAGCGGTATTGCAATGCGTGCAGCTTTACGGCTGAGGGCACCATAGTGAGCTATGGACAATGAATTAGCGATGAAAATACCATCAATCCACCACTTTTCGCACAGTGCTGAAAGTCTGCCCAAAAAACTGGGTCAAACTACCAGCTTGGCAAAAAGACGTGAGTATTCAACCCATCACCCGCCAGATAAGGTTGACTGTTTTTAATCGTTAACTGCAATCTACCCAAGGCAGCTGAATCGCTCACTACCGACGTGGCAATCTCTCTAGCCGCCTGCCAGTTGCGACCCTCATCCGCAGAATACACCGCATATAAATTACCCGCTTGCACATCAGTACCTTGCCACATAATCCAAGCTTGCTGTTGCCAGCTTAATATATAAAGCTTTCCCTTTAGCAACAAGGAGTTGCTCAGTTTTTTAACAGGTGAAGAAACCCACGCTTCTCCATCCATTCGCGCATAATTGAGCACTGAAGCGCCGTAATCGACCCAAGCGATATGCCAACCCCAATCCCCTCCTCGCGCCAGTGCATAGATTTTATAACGGCAAGCAGGCTCACTCGCTCCACCAAATGTCACGCGCTTAATGTCGAGACTCTGATCACTGGTCAAAGCCATGGCCAAATCAAAACGCTGATCTTCAAACGCCTGCTGCCATAGCAGTGCCTGTTTATCTTCTGACTGCACCACCTCACACAATGAATTGGGCACACTGGAATTTACCTCTGTTGCAAACACAGCGGGAGAGCCAATCAGGCAAAGCATTAACAACTTACTCAGTAAAAAAAATAATTTCATCGTAAACGCATATTCCCGGTGGTTTCAAGGTTAAAGCACGAACTTTGCTGAAAATCCAGAACTAACTATTCGCCAGTAGGGTCACTTACAAATCCGATTCGTAGCAAGCCTGTTTTTGCTGCGATAGCCATCACTTGGGCTACTTTTTCATAATGTACCAAGCGATCTGCGCGTATATGCAGTTCAGGCTGCGGCTCTTTTCTGGCTTCTTGTGCAAACCGCTCGGCCAGATGTGCTTTAGTCGTTAGTTCGCCGTTCCAATACAAACTGCCATCCTCGCGTATCGCAAATTCTATATGCTCAGGTTTTGTTATATTAGGAGTACTCGATGCCTTGGGTAAGTCAATTTTGACTGAATGCGTAAGCAATGGTGCGGTAATGATAAAAATTACCAGCAACACGAGCATCACATCAACCAATAGCACGACATTAATCTCGGCTTTAGCCTGATGCTGCGGTGAATTAAAGCTACCGAAACTCATGATTCAGTTCCAGAAGTTTTATTGGCTGCATCCTCTGCATTCCCTGCTGTGAGTAGCACAAACAAATCATGCGCGAAGGCATCCAGTTTTGCGAGCCACATACGGTTTCGGCGATTAAACGCGTTATATGCAAACACTGCAGGAATCGCCACAGCTAAGCCGATCGCTGTCATAATCAGCGCCTCACCCACGGGCCCTGCCACCTTATCAAGCGTGCCTTGCCCACTTAGACCGATATTCACTAGTGCATGATAAATCGCCCATACCGTGCCAAATAAACCAATATACGGAGAAGCCGACCCTGCAGAGGCCAACACCGTTAAGCCATTTTCACAACGCGCAGACTCCTGATCGATTCCATTTCTAATCGCGCGCGTCATAAATTCAGCCATGCCGCCAGTAGCCGCTAACTGCAACGTACCATAGCTACTAGCATTACGTGTTGCAGCCAACCCTTCTGCCGCAAGCATGGCAAATGCATTATCTGGAGGAGTTTGTTCTAAGTTCGCGCTTAGTGCTTGTATAGAATATTGCCGCTTAAGCGTATCTAAAAAAACTGCTGCGCGTCTGAACTCCAGCCAATTCGCCCAACCTTTAGTAAAAATCAAATACCAAGTTGCAATAGAAAGTATCAGCAAAAACACCAGAACTACCTTACCCACGGTGTCAATCTGTGCAACAAAATGCGTTAAACCTAAATCGTGTGACATCAAACCACCTCTAAAATTGCATTAATTTAAAATAAAATCAAATGGTTGCATCGCAACCGCACGTACAGTCTGGCCGTCACGCATAGCCGCATCGCACTGCCATGTTTTAACTGCTGCCACCCCTGCTTCATCAAGTCGCTTGTGACCCGAACTCTCTTTGACTTTCACCCCTATAATTTTCCCAGTTTCGTCCAATTCCACTCGCAGCACCACCCGCCCATGCTCACCCATACGACGTGATGCAGCAGGGTAATGAGGTGGCGTACGCTGTGGGCAAGCAAGCGACAACTCTGATGACAGTGCCACAGGCCCCAATGGTCTAGGCTGCACCTCAACTACAGGCTCTGGCTGTGGCGCAGGCGACGCTTCTATCGCAGGCGCTGGCGGGGGTGCTGGCGCTACATAATCTGTCACCTGTGTTACAGGTGTTTCTGCCACTAGCACGGGTTCAGGTTCAGGACGAATAATGGGTTTTTCTTTAACCAGAGTTACTTTTTTAAGTGGTGGAGGTTTAGGAGGCTCAGATGGTAGTGGCTCTTCTTTTTTAGGAGGCGGGGGTGGTTTGATCAAGCTAACAAACAAAGTCATCGCCTCTTGTGGCGGTGGAATGAGCTTATAACTCATGGCTGCGTACAACAACGCACCGTGAAGCGCAATGACAAGAAGCAGGCCTGCAAGTTTGTCTAAAGCAATGCGATTTAAAAAAATACCCATTCCAATTAAATTCAGTGATCTCGGCCACAAATGGCTGCAATAAAGGGGACAGTTTTATTTGTAAAAGTCGTCAATTTTAATGCACTCGCTGGTTGAAACTGCGCCCAATCAACGAGTGCATTGCGCACACCAAAGTTCGGAGCACTATCAGTCCAGGCTAGCAACACACCTTGATCAACTGCCGCAATCTGAGGGACGCCAGTATCGCGCCCAGAACTAAACTCAACTACACGCGTGACAGCACCAACGTTCCCATCAACATCAATAGTACGTAACGCTAAATTAGATCTTTTAGTCACTGGGTCAGCCGCCGTCATCCATGACACTACTGCAGTACGACTATCTTTCCAGACCAGACCAATACGCCCCAGTGGTGCATCATCGTCTATCTCTATGGGTTTGGCAAATGTCTCGCCGCCATCCATGGAAAAAGCCAAACGCACACGAGGACGCTCGCCCTCCGCTGTAAACCATGCGGCTGCAACTTGATTTTCACGCGCCACAACAGTTGGTCCATTAACGGGACAACCCTCAATGTGCCAGTGCTCTGCGCCTAAATCTTTAGGTTTAGACCATTGACCATTGTTTAGTAGCGCAACACGATTATCACGAATTTCATCATTGGTACGCCCGCGCCATGCGGCTATCGCACCTTTAGGCGTAGTAGCGACAGAAGTCCAGCAACAAGTACAAGTATTGTCATCTAACACTTGCTCAGATTCTATCGTGCCATCATGATGAATGCGTGTGTAACGTAAATTAAAATTGCCAGATTTTTCAGGATATCTGACTTTATCTTCTTTTTTCACATAATTGCGCCCATCTAACCACACAATGCCCGCCTCTCCTGCATCGGCAAATATCGTCACAAATCCATGCTCAGCCGCCACGCCCTTGTCTTGGTGTGGGTGACCAATCTCTCGCCAGGTTAAACCTGCGTCATTCGATATCGCAAGCGCTATATCGTAATCAAAAGTTTTACCTCCCTTTTGCTTCGCTAACCAGTGCGCTACCCAGAATTTCTCATCTATAGCAACGACTGAAGGATAATCCGCCCAATTTACAAACCAATTTAGCCCCTGCACCACTTCGCCAGACTCCCGCCATTTACCTTCATGCATCACAGAAAACTTAAGCACATACCCCTCTCCCTTAGGTTCTACCCAACTCAGGAGCAAATCCTTATTTGGCAGCTTCATTAGGCGTGGTAGACGGCTGCCTGCAGCCGTGATGGATGGTGTGATAGACTGCCATTGTTGCGTCGAAAAGCTCTGGCGTGCGTTACTTCTCTGCACCTCGCTAAAAGTCAAGCTTGCCAAAAAAAGCAATCCAATAAAAAGTAGGTATCTCACGTGTGTTCCGTTATATGTCGCAACTCATTACCTGCTGGCAGTTTAGTTAGAATGTTGCAGCCCAAGAAATTTCTGCTGCACGCGGCTCACCCAACATAAATTGGTTTCCTGAATTATATGTGCGATCTGCGTAGAGTTTATCTGTCAAGTTGCGTACCGATAACATCAATTCACCTAATTTCAGCTTGTAAGCCACACTTGCATCATAGGTCGTATAGCCATCCATAAACTTGGTCGCTGTATTGGCATTATCTCCACTACGCTTGCCCACTAGATGAGAGGCTAAAGTGATACGCCAATCATGATTAGGTCGGTAGGTTAGCCATAGATTAGCCGTCTTTTCTGGCACATCTGGGGGCAAGTTCCCCGCACGGGAAACGGCTACACCACTTACTCGCTCATAAAATTCATCAAACTCCGCATTCAATATTGTTGCATTCGCCTCTACTGTCCATTTTTTCGAAGGCCGCAATGCTGTCGTTAACTCTACACCTCGTGAAGTTTGCTCCCCAATCTGGATTGACTGCGCAGGGTTTTGTGGATCACGTGTCAAAATATCGGTACGATTAATATCAAACAATGCAACCGTAACCTCACCTAAGTTGTTTGGTAAACTGCCTTTCAAACCAACTTCCTTTTGTTGAGAGCGACCTAATTTAAGATTTCTTTGTGCAAAAGTAAGTGTCACCAACTGCGACCCTGGCTCTAATGCACTAGCCCACTGCCCATAAATAGTCATTGAAGGAAGAATGTCATAAACAGCGCCAACGCGATATGAATTTCCTGCAAAATGCCTATGAAACAATACTGGATTTGTCACTGTAGGTGTACGTAAGTTTTTTGAGTCCAAGTCTATCGTATCTCGCCGAGCAGAAAATGATAATTTAAATTTATCTGTAAAATTTAAATAATCCTCTAAGAAATAGGCACGTTGGAGTATTTCTGTTTTTCTAAATGGCAAGAATGCTGAATTAGTAATAAATTGCCCAGAAACAGGATTAAGAAAATCAACAGCATCGGCTGGTGAGCTAAAGGGTGAGTTACTCGTACGTTTGTGATTATTTCTTGATAGATCAAAACCAATGACGGCTCGATTGCGCATGCTACCTAATTGATGATCAACATTAACCTCTGTACGGTTGCCATATAACTCTTGATCATGTTTGATGTGCAAAAAATCACCCCGATCTACTTGACCCGTAGCTGGATTAAAATTATACACCTCTGCATTTTTCCATAAACGATTTTCATTATTATAATAAGTCTCGTTACGTACTTTTATGCGCTCTGTAGGCGACCACTCAAGATTTAATCTTGTCCAGTTAGCCTCTTTATCCATCTGATCGTCCGAAACATTATAGTTATTGTAACGCGTACTTTTTACTATTTTTCCATTCACGTGAGGCGTTCCAAAATAACCTTCGCCATTATCCTGGTAATACTCTTCAGACAAAGTCACTTTTAAGGCATCAGTTAGTTGCAAGGCCAATTCACCAGTAAAGTGCGCATAGTCATAGGAAGAGTCGTCCACCCAGCCATAAGAGCCCTTATTTGCGCCTTTATAACTTAAATCGGCACGATATGCCAAAGCGTCTGTGGCTTTACCACCAAAGCCCAAACCTATTGTTTTTGTATCCCAACGGTCGTAGGCTAACAGCACCTCTGTTTCTTCACGCCCATCGGCTGCTTTAGTGACAAAATTAACAGCCCCACCTACCGAACTTATCCCATGCTGCATAGATGACAGACCTTTAATCACTTCTATATGGTCATAATTAAACGTGCCTCGCGGCGTAATAGCCAAGCTCGGGTAACGCAACCCGTTATACAGTGGCTGTAACGTACTTGAAAACCCACGCATAGACACACAAGTCACGCCAAAACACTGCGAAGCCACTACACCTGCTGAATTAGCCAATGCTTGCTGTGTAGTCGTATTCCCTCGCTCACGCATTAACTCGCGCGTAATGACATCGATACTTGCTGGCGTTTCTTGCATCGTCAAACCTAAACGACTACTCGCTTTGACAGGTAGATCTAACAAAATAGCCCCATTTAATGCTTCTCCACGTACCTGCATAGCATCCAATAATGTGGCACTCGCTTCCACGACATTAGCATGTGACGTTTCATCTAACACTTCCTCAGCCACCAACAGCCCGCTGTTACAGGCCAGCATTACTGCGATTGAAATTTTTCTTATCATCACAATCTCCCTTTTATTGTTAATCTGCGATTTTAGCGAGATTCATTGCTTAGCGGAATGTGACATATTGTCGCATCTAATTGATTTTTAATGACTTATCCAACAACTCTTTCAAGACGCGAAATAATGCAAAATCTGGGATAATATCAACATGAATTTGCCTTTAGATAATCTGATTGCTGAAGCTGAGCGCTGCGTGGTTTGTGGGCTATGCTTACCCCATTGCCCAACCTATAGAAAAACAGGCTCGGAGGCGGACTCCCCACGCGGCCGCATTCAGTTAATGCGTGCTGTTGCGCAGAACACTTTACCTAATAACCCGCGCTTTAAAGCGCATATTGATTTATGTTTAAGCTGCCGCAGCTGTGAGTCAGCATGCCCGAACAGTGTCAATTATGGTGCACTGATTGATGCCACGCGCGCGCTTTACACCCCGAACTCAAGCAATTGGCGCAGTCTAGCAAAGCCCTTTATTCGCAGCCGCTTTTTGGCTAAGTTACTCATCTGGCCACTCTGGTTACTGCAGCAGTTTCGACTTAAAAAGTTGCTCCTGCGTATCATCCCTCCCGCTAAACTGCTACCCAAGCTCAGTGCACCCCAACGCTGGAAAACATGCCACCCAACCGCCGAGCCTTTAAAAGGTAATGTCAGTTTATTTCTGGGTTGTGCAGGCAGCGCTTTGGATAGCCAAACACTGAATGACAGCATTTACCTGTTAAATAAGCTTGGTTACAACGTGCATATCCCCAAACGCCAAACTTGCTGCGGCAGTATTGCTCGACAAATGGGGGACGCCGATGAAGCGCAGTCGCTCATCAGCAAAAATGCCGCCTGCTTTAACCCCAACTACCCGATATTAACGACAGTCAGCGGTTGTGGCGCTGGCTTAAAAGACTACCTGAACACGCATACAATATTAGACATCAGTGCTTTTCTTGCGAATTGCGACTGGCAACATGTTAAAATTTCACCCTTACATCAAACGCTTTATGTACAAGACCCATGCAGCTTGCGTAATGTTTTGCAAAGCCACAAAGACACTTATCGCCTGTTGCAGAAAATTCCTGAAATCGACATTCAGGCTTTGCCTGGCAACAGTCAATGCTGTGGCGGTGCGGGCGCTTACACACTCACCCAGCCAGCCATGGCCAATGCATTATTGCAAGACAAACTAGACTCGATGACAGAGCAACAAGTGACGTTGCTTGCCACATCTAACATTGGCTGTAGCCTACACATTAGCCAGGGCTTACGCGCACAAAATATGCACATAGACGTATGCCATCCCGTGCAAATAATCACAAGACAAATAAAGTTATACGAGCGCAATTAAAGGTAGAATATCACCATGAATCAGCTACTCAACTTAGACAGAATCATTTGTGAATTTGATACAGCTTTACGCACTCTTATGGCTAAACCGCATAGCATGAGGCCACACCCTGATGCTGGAGTGGCTGAGGCTACGTTGACAGAAGCTGAAAAAAAACACGTCAGCGCACTTATGCGTATCAACCACACGGGAGAAGTCTGCGCTCAAGCTTTATATAGCGGGCAAGCGCTAACTGCACGTGATGCAGCCACCAGCCAGACCATGCAGCAGGCCGCACAGGAAGAAACCGAACATCTGGCATGGTGCCAGTCACGTATCGACCAACTTGGCGGGCATACCAGTTTGCTTAACCCTTTATTCTATGCAGGCTCATTTGCAATGGGTGCTATTGCTGGCGCCCTGGGCGACAAATGGAGCTTGGGGTTTTTGGAAGAAACAGAGAATCAAGTAGGGGCGCACTTGGCCAGCCACCTAGCACAATTGCCAGAGGCTGACGAAAAATCTCGCAAGGTTATTGAACAAATGCAAATTGACGAAGCCAAACATGCCGATGCGGCGAAAACGCAAGGGGCGGCACAATTGCCTTTACCCATCAGGTTCTGTATGAAAAAATTGTCCGCAGTCATGACAAGTACAACATATCACTTATAGACAACAAATAAAGGTATAACAAATGGATAAATTTAGTGATGTATTACAAACCTTAGATGATGCCTCTCATGTGGCCCGTATTGAGCTTTACCATCCCGATGGCAGCGCAGCTGGTGTCATTGAGAACAAACCTGGCAGTCAAGGCTCTGTCAAAGTATACAATCACCTTGCCCGCATGTATGGCGAGATTTCTTTAGATGCTGCAGTTGAGGGGCTAAGCCTCTATGCAGAACACACAGCGGACGCAGAAAACTGCCCTGGCAAGCACCCCAATATTGATCGGCTTTTGAATATTTTGGAAGATGAGCAACCGTTGAGCGTTAAGATTATTGAGATTTAAGATCAAGAAAATAGTGCTGTACGATTGATTTTTCTTTGCACACCATTCGCTGAAAGAATTTGGGGTTAATTGCCACGTGTACAAGTTGCTATGACGATAAAAAACCGAAGCTCAATTCAGCTTCGGTTTTTTTGCATGGGATAGCAATTAAGCCACTTTGGTCAGAGGTCTAATTTCAAAATCATGGGTAATTTCAACGCTTTTAGCCAGCATAATTGAAGCAGAGCAATATTTTTCAGCAGAGAGTTTGATTGCACGTTCGACTTGCACTGGGTTTAAATCATCACCAGTCACCACAAAATGTATGTGAATTTTGGTAAACACTTTAGGAATTTCCTCTGCGCGCGTTGCATTAATCTCTGCTACGCAATCAACAATAGGCTGACGTGCTTTTTTAAGAATCGTCACCACATCAAACGAAGTACAGCCACCCATACCAATCAGCAACATTTCCATCGGGCGCATGCCGATATTACGGCCGCCGTTTTCTGGCGCGCCATCCAACACAACCGCGTGACCAGTTTCTGATTCACCCACAAAACTGACACCATCAATCCATTTAACACTCACGTGCATATTTATCTCCAGCAGGAGCGTGTTTATTCGCAATTATTTTATAATGACGGTTCACAAAAAAACACGCTACTACACTATATCAATTATTTAACATTTAATAATTCCACATCAAAAATCAAGTCTGCATTCGGCGGAATCGCGCCGCCTGCACCACGTGCGCCGTAACCCATCTCTGAAGGAATAATCAGTGTACGTTTTCCGCCAATTTTCATCCCAGCAAAACCCTCATCCCAACCCTGAATCACTTGGCCACCGCCTAAAAAAAAGTTAAAAGGCTGCCCTCGATCAACGCTACTATCAAACTTTTTACCCTTACCACCTTCAGCTGAGGCATCGTAGAGCCACCCTGTGTAGTGAACCGTCACGTTAAAACCTGGTTCTGCCTCTCGACCATCACCGACTACGGTATCTATTTTTTGTAATTCTGTTATTTTCTCAGCCATCACTTGAGTTTCCTTTGATTGAGTTGCTTTACTATTCGCGTTATTGGATTCAGCTTGGCACGCACTTAATCCGAATAAAAACGCCCCTGCTAATAATGTGTTGAGTAATTTCATTGTTTGTCCTAAATCCGTCATATCTTAAACTTAAAGTCTTCTATATCTTAAACCTAAAGATATAAAGCTTAAGCTATTATCATACTGCAAACCAGCGCCAAAAGCAGTTGCCTTATGCAGATGCTAGGTTATGGTTGCGACCCCACCCAGTCAATCAGTGCGTCTTGCGCTGGTTTGCTGAATGAGGCTTTTGCATGATTCACCAGCATCACTAGCACGTGTCGATGTCCATTTGCATCCAACACGTAGCCCGCTATGGCACTCACGCCATTGATAGAGCCTGTTTTAAGATGCGCGCGTCCATTTGATGGGCTATCTTTCAAGCGCCCTATCACAGTGCCATCCTTGGCTAAGATGGGTAGTGACGCTATAAATTCTGGCATGGCAGGATTGCTGTAAGCACTTACTAACATTTGACCCAAGTGCTCAGCGCTGACGCGTGCGTTGCGCGATAAGCCTGAACCATTATCGACCACCAACTCATTAAATCGCAGATTTTTAGCCCTCAGCCAGCTTTGTATCGCCTGCTCTCCTTTAGCAACCGTTGCTGGTGCGCCAACTCGCTCAGCTGCAATTGTGAGCAATAATTGGCGCGCCATTAAATTATTGCTCCATTTGTTCACATCGCGCACTATATAGCCGAGGGGGTCTGAAAACTGCTCTAATAACTTAACCGCGTCATCAGGTGTTTCAGCCACCTTTAGCTGACCTTCAAAGCTCCCGCCCAACTCCTGCCAGAGTTTTTTAAAAGAAAAATAGGCATACTGCGTATCATTAAACAGACTTAGCTCTAAATAGCGTTCACCGCAACTTGGTGAAAATGTGCCATTAAACGTAAGCTCGGCACTATCGTTAACGACATTAACCTGATAAGTCATGCTATTACGCCATGCCGCGCAACCCCTGCCAGCCACCTTCATGTTATTTACAATTTTGATTTCAGGCAGTTCAAATTCCTGGTCTATTTTCACCTGATTATCAACAATGCTGAATCTAAAACTGGTATTACGTGCATTCACCAAAAAAGTGCTGGGCATGGCATTGTAAGCGCGCCATATTTCACTATCAAAAACCGCTTGTGCATCCACCTCTTTATCAAAATAATCTTTATCTATAATTAAATTACCTTGAATATTTTTAATATCTAATTGCCGCAATCGCTGCAGCAGGCGCCATAAATCCTGCGCCTTGAAACTCGGGTCGCCATAGCCTTTTATAACCAAATCACCAATTAGCAGACCATTTTCCAGGGTGCCATTTCTGTAGATTTCTGTTTTCCATCTATAAGTTGGGCCCAACAACTCTAGGGCAGCGTTGGTCGTTACCAACTTCATGACCGACGCAGGATTCATACCCTGCGTTGCGTTGTATTCAAGCACTGGTGCTTCTGCGTTCACTGGTCTGACATAAATAGCAATATTTTGCGTTGGAATCCCAGCCTTTTTTAGCGCGCTACTTACATCGGGCGGCAACTCTGCACTTGCCTGCAACACCACAAGCAACAAACCTAAACATAGAAATATACGTTTCATACAACTCCCCTCAAGGTTGCCAAGGTCGTACTTATCATCAAGTTTATTTCATTTTCTGAAATGGTATATGGCGGCATAAAATAAACAACATTACCGATGGGGCGCAACAACAAGCCCTGTGACATGGCTAATTGGTAGCACTTGCTTGCAAACTGCGCATCCTGAGTTGCAACATCAAACGCAAAAATCATCCCTCGATGCCGTAAATGCTGGATTTTAAGGTCAGTGAGCACTTGCATTTCTTTATAAATAAAAGCCGATTTGTCACGATTTTTTTCGACAATATGATCAGATTCAAATATCGCCAAAGTAGCCAATGCCGCGCTACATGCCAACGGGTTGCCAGTGTAGCTATGGCTGTGCAAAAAGCCTTTGACTGTGCTGTCCTGATAAAAAGCCTGATAGATATCATCTGTAGTCAATACTGCAGAAAGTGGCAAGTAACCACCCGTGATACCTTTTGATAGACAGATGAAATCCGCGCCAACCCTAGCCTGCTCACAGGCAAACATGCTGCCTGTGCGACCAAAGCCCACTGCTATCTCATCCGCAATCAAATGCACTGCATATTTCGTGCATATTTCACGTGCTCTGCTGAGATAAACAGGATGATACATCGCCATGCCTGCGGCACACTGCACCAGCGGCTCTATAATAAAGGCCGACAATTGGTGATGATGCGCAGCCACATAGGTTTCAAGCGCATCCGCACAACGCAACGCATAACTTTCTGCACTTTCACCCGCTTCTGCCAATCTAAAATCCGGGCTAGGCATTTGCGCCGATTGCATCAGCAACGGTGCATAAGTATCCTTAAAAATAGCGACATCAGTGACACCCAGCGCACCCAAGGTTTCACCATGGTAGCTATTTTGCAAACTGATAAATTTGTCTTTATTACATTTACCGCTATTGCGCCAATAATGAAAACTCATCTTCAACGCAATTTCAGTGGCGCTCGCGCCATCACTTGCATAAAACGCATGACCTAAACCCGTGAGCTTGCCTAATTTCTCAGACAGCTCCACCACAGGCTCATGCGTAAAACCTGCCAGCATCACATGCTCTAAACTATCCAACTGCTGTTTGATGGCGGCTTTGATGCTTGGATGGTTATGCCCGAACAGATTTACCCACCATGAACTCACCGCATCCAGATATTTTTTATCCTCCGCATCATATAGCCAGACACCATCGCCCCTTTTGATAGGTACTAATGGAAATGTCTCGTGTTGTTTCATCTGCGTGCATGGATGCCAGACAGATTGCAGGCTACGGTTTAAAAGATCTTGATTGTTCATGCCTGAATTGTACGATGTTTTTAATGCTTGCATAAATCAAATGTCGTCATAACCCCTTGTTTAGTCTAAAATTCAACCTCATTCAAACAACCATCACTTTCCATGCAAAAAACTCGCCGCCATATTGAGCTCCTCGCACCTGCACGCAATGCAGACTTCGGCATTGAGGCAATCAATCATGGTGCAGACGCGGTATATATCGGTGGGCCAGCGTTCGGCGCACGCGCCAAAGCGCCTAACACAGTGGCTGATATCGCACGACTGGTGAAGCACGCACACCGCTACCACGCTGAGGTATTCGTCGCGCTCAACACTATTTTTCATGACAATGAATTGCAAAGCGCAAGCGAACTCATTCAGCAGCTTTATGAAATAGGTACAGATGCCCTGATTGTGCAAGACATGGGGCTGCTGGCAATGGACTTGCCACCGATTCAGTTCCACGCCAGCACGCAAACGGATATTCGTACGGTAGAAAAAGCCCAGTTCCTCGACCAGGTTGGCTTTAGTCAATTGGTGCTGGCGCGTGAGTTAGACATTCGCACAGTAAAAAAAATTGCCGAAGCCACCACGGCTAATTTAGAGTATTTTATCCACGGTGCACTTTGCGTCGCCTTTAGTGGCCAATGCTTTATCAGCCACGCCCACACAGGTCGTAGCGCCAACCGTGGCGAATGCTCACAGGAGTGCCGCCTTCCGTTTACATTGGAAGATCAAAAAGGTCGTATCATCGGCAAAGACAAACACTTTTTATCCATGAAAGATAATGACCAAAGTGCTAACTTGCGCGCCCTGATTGAGGCGGGGGTCAGCAGTTTCAAGATTGAAGGGCGCTATAAAGATTTATCTTATGTTAAAAATGCCACTGCTCATTACCGCGTACTGCTGGATGAGATTCTGCACGACATGCCTGAACTGGCAAAGTCTTCTGCGGGCAATTGCACCTACACATTCACACCGCAGCCAGAGAAAACCTTTAACCGTAGCGCAACCGACTACTTTGCCAATGGGCGTCAAGCCGACATCGGTGCATTTGATACCCCTAAATTTTCTGGAGAGACATTAGGCAAAGTCACCAAGGTAGGCAATAATTACTTTGAGGTTGAAACCAATATCCAGCTGCATAATGGTGACGGTGTATGCTTCTTTGATGTGCATAAAACACTGGTAGGCCTACGCATCAACACAGTAGAAGGCAAACGCCTATATCCCAACGAAATGCCAGCTGACATTCGCCGCAACACCACTCTTTATCGCAACCGTGACCATGCTTTTATGCGCCTGCTAGAAAAAAATTCAGCGCAACGCAAAATTGCCGTTACCATGAACTTTTACGAAACTGCCAATGGCTTTGCACTCAGCGTGACCGATGAAAATGGCTTTAGCGCCACCGCCACCTGTGAAACAGAAAAGCAAAACGCACAAAGTCAGGAAAAAGCAGACACCAGCCTACGTGAGCATCTCAGCAAACTAGGCAGCACAGATTTCAGCATACAAACAATTGAAATCAGCACCAAGAAAACCTGGTTTATCCCAGCCTCGATTATCAATCACTTACGACGTGATGCTATCGAGCAATTACAGCAGACACGCGATTCAGGCTACCAGCGCCCGCTACGCAAACAAGCAGCTGAGCCGCCTGCTATTTACCCTGAAGATACACTCAGTTATCTTGCTAATGTCTACAACAAAAAAGCACGGCAATTTTACGAAAAACATGGCGTAAAAATGATTGCGGAAGCTTACGAAGCCAACAAAGAGCTGGATGAAGTTCCGCTAATGATTACCAAGCACTGCCTGCGTTTTAGCCATGGCTTATGTCCGAAAGAGGCTAAAGGTGTAATCGGCGTGCAAGGCACAGTGACCGCCGAGCCAATGACCTTGATTAACGGTAACGATAGATTTACTTTAAAGTTTGATTGCAAGCCCTGTGAAATGCATGTGATGGGCAAGATTCGTAAACCTGTACTGCAAATGGCGCAGCCACAGCCAGTACACTTTACCAGCAGGCGTTAAAGCTGGTTTACAGCCAATTCAGCCCCGCTTCATTTACAGTCTTATTGCACTGTCTTGGGCATCTCATGTTGCAGCATGTCAAGATGCCAGAATAAATTCAGGCTCCGCCTAAGCGCTATATTAAGCCTTCTTCACAAACTCTGATTTCAACTTCATCGCGCCGATACCGTCAATTTTGCAATCAATATCATGGTCGCCATCGACCAGGCGAATATTTTTAACCTTGGTTCCCACTTTCACCACCAATGAAGACCCCTTCACTTTCAGATCTTTAATCACGGTAATGGTGTCACCATCCTGCAACACGTTCCCATTCGAGTCTTTTACAACTTTAGTTTCCTCTGCACCTTCTGCTGCAGCATCTTTAGGCCATTCGTGCGCACATTCAGGACAAACATACATATCACCATCTTCATAGGTGTATTCAGAACTGCATTGAGGGCATCTAGGCAACTGCGTCATGATAGTTTCGTTTCTTTCTATTTTTCTATGTTTAAATTATTACTGCTCAGCATGAGTCTTAAACGCCCCCCGACCCGCGGCCTTGGCTAAATACATGGCTTTGTCAGCATGTTGATAAGTATGCTCACGGCATCTTCACCTGCCGCTGGATAGCTTGGCTATACCAATACTAGCACTGACACTCACTGGAGTATCATGGATGAAGAAAGAGTGCGAAAGCTGTTGGGTGATATTCTGACCGACGATACTAGCAACTTCCGCATCGACAAACTGGGAGCATTTCGCTGTCGATATTCATCTACTTAACTAATCACCCATCAAAAGATTAGGTTTTATATGTCGGCCAGTCAAAATAACGACCAGTCTAATTTTTCATATGCCTAAATTAGTGATTAACTGCCTTTTAAGGATTATCGTATTTTAGCGCATCCCATAGCGCCTGCTCAAGCTGCTTCGCATCTAATAACCGCGACAATATCAGCAGACTCACCTTAATTTAAGTCAATAGCGTCAGGGTTGCTGCCTTGCTTTAACTTGGGTTTTCAAAAGCCACCTGTGCAAAACAAGCCGCTTATTAAGCTATAATTCACGTCATGATTAGAAAAATTTTCAATAAACTGTTTAAACCTCGATTTCGTACAGAGCGAACAAAGTTAGAACACCACAAAACTGAACCTGCAAAACTGCGCAGCGCTAACAGACCCATATTAAACACCAAGTTTGGTAATAAAAAAACACCTCTAAACAACCAGCACCGTGGTAACGCAACAGTCATTCCCTACTCACAGCACCAGATAGATCGTAGCCTGCTAAGCAACGCTGCGCATAAAACAATAGATGGTCTGCAGAAAGCTGGGTTTGAGGCTTATATTGTAGGTGGTGCAGTGCGCGACCTATTACTTAATCGCAAACCAAAAGACTTTGATGTTGCGACTGACGCCACGCCTGAAGAGGTCAATCGCGTGTTTAGACGCTCACGCATTATCGGCAGACGCTTCAGGCTGGTTCACGTGCTATTTGGTGATGAAACGATTGAGGTTTCTACCTTTCGGGGTCATCACAGTGCAGAAGGCGACGCGCATACGGACAAAAGCGGCCGAATTATACGTGACAACGTGTTTGGCAGCTTGGAAGAAGATGCCGCCCGACGTGATTTTACCGTCAATGCACTGTATTACGACCCCACCCATCAGGAGGTGCTGGACTTTCATCAAGGCTTTGCTGATGTTCAGGCTGGCCTGTTGCGCATGATAGGCAACCCTGAAACGCGCTACGCAGAAGACCCAGTGCGCATGTTGCGTGTGGTGCGATTATCTGCAAAATTAGGGCTCAAAATCGAGCCCGCCACCATGGCACCCATCTCTAAGATGGCTGACCTGCTGCAAGATGTGCCAGCAAGTCGCCTATTCGATGAAATGCTGAAGTTGTTTTTATCGGGGCATGCCATTGAAAGTGTCAGCGCACTGCGTGCACAGCATTTGCACCATGGACTATTGCCAATGCTGGATGTCGTATTGGAGCAGCCGATGGGTGAGCGCTTTGTGATGCTGGCACTTAAAAACACCGATGAACGCATACGCTCTGGTAAATCAGCGAACCCCAGCTTTTTATTTGCTACCTTGTTGTGGCATGAAGTACTCGCCAGCTGGGAAACCTACAAGGCTGAAGTTCCACCTATTCCCGCTTTACACATGGCCATGACTGAAGTCATCGCAACTCAGGCAGAAAAACTGGCCATCCATAACCGCTACACCGCCACCATGAAAGAAATCTGGGCCATGCAACCGCGTTTTGAGCAGCGTGCGGGCAAGCGCCCTTTTAGCTTGCTCACGCATCCGCGCTACCGTGCTGGTTACGACTTTCTGTTATTGCGCAGCGAGTCGGGAGAAGTGCCTGCCGAACTGAGTGAATGGTGGACGGCTTTTGCTAATGCAGAAGGCGAAACACGTTCGGCAATGCTACAGGCAGACACCAATCCCAAAAAACGCAGAAGAAAATCACGTAAAAAACCTAATGACAAGCATGGCAGCAGTACGCCAGAATCGAATGCGTAACTTCACGTTGATAGATTGCATTCACTTTTAAACTTAAAGTTATGGCCATCGCTTACATCGCATTAGGCAGTAATTTGACTGAGCCAATTATGCAGGTTAAAAACGCATTAATGGCGTTATCACAGTTACCTGAAACCTGCCTACTGAAACAGTCCTCTTTATATCAAACCACACCAGTCGACTGCCCGCAAAAGTCAGCGGTAGCCATACCTGATTTTATTAATGCAGTCGCATTGCTGGAAACCGAATTCACTCCTTCAGCGTTACTAACAGCCTTGCACGCAATTGAAGATCAAGCAGGCCGCGAACGCCCCTACATCAACGCGCCACGGGTGCTGGATTGTGACTTATTGCTATATGAAAACGAAGTGATAAATACTCCAACACTCACCATTCCGCATCCACGTATGCATCTGCGTGGCTTTGTATTATTGCCATTATTTGAAATTGCACCACAACTTAGCCTGCCAAATCATGGCAAAATAGCACAATTAATAACACCCGCCTTATCTCAAGGTGTCAGCAAACTTACATCATGAAACAGATGAGCATTTTTAATAAATATCCCTACATTGTCGTCGAGGGGCCGATTGGCAGTGGCAAGACCACGCTAGCAAAAATTCTGGCAGATAAATTTCCAGTGGATTACTTGTCTGAAAAAGCGGAGGCCAACCCATTCTTGCCGCGTTTTTATCAGGATGCACAGCGTTACGGATTACCTACCCAGCTATTCTTTTTATTTCAGCGTGCAAATCAGATGAAGGATTTAAGTCAGCGCGATATGTTTGCCAAGCCTATCGTGGCTGACTTCTTTTTGGAGAAAGATCCCATATTTGCGCGACTGAATCTGGATGATGAGGAATATGCCTTGTACCTGCAGATTTATCAGCATTTACAATTAAAAGCACCCAGACCAGACTTGGTCATTTACTTACAAACGCCCACGGATGCATTGGTTGAGCGCGTTGAAACCCGCAATGTGAGCTATGAGCAAGATATTCCGCGTGAATATTTAGAGCGTCTGGCAAATGCCTACAGCGAGTTTTTTCATCACTACGATGCTGCGCCTGTGCTGATTGTAAACAATGAAAAACTCAACATTCTCAAAAATGAAAGTGCACTGGATTTATTACTAAATCGTATTTTACAAATGAATGGGCAGCGTGAATTCTTTAACCCCAACCTTGATTAGTACACGTGATGCCAATTAAATGAAATTATCAGACCTCCAAACAATGGCTAAACGTGGTGAGAAAATCGCCATGTTAACCTGTTATGACGCAAGTTTTGCTAAACTTATGGCACATGCTGGCGTAGATATATTACTGGTAGGCGACTCTCTGGGCATGGTGTTGCAAGGCGCTGAGAACACGCTCAATGTCAGCATGCACCACATGACTTATCACACCAAAAATGTAGCCGCAGGCGCGCCAGACACGCTCATTATTGCTGATATGCCCGTAGGTAGTTACGAGCATGACCATGAAGCTGCCTTTAAAAATGCACAGTGGCTCATTAAGTCAGGCGCACATATGGTGAAGTTTGAGGGAGGCGCTGATAAAGTGGATACTGCGCGCTATCTGGTGACGCATGGTATACCAGTGTGTGCGCATTTAGGCTTCACCCCACAATCTGTCAACCTGCTGGGTGGCTATAAAATTCAGGGAAAAACCGAGGAAAGCGCTCAAATAATATTAGAAGACGCCATCAACATGGCTAACGCTGGCGTGAGTTTAATCGTACTTGAAATGGTGCCAGCTCCACTCGCAAAACGTATTACTGAAAGCACCACAACCCCAACCATAGGCATTGGTGCAGGCGTTGATTGCAGCGGTCAAGTATTAGTGCTGCAAGACCTGCTAGGCATTTACAGCGGCCCTGCCCACAAAGCACCCGATGAGTTCAAATCCCCTCGCTTTGTGCGCAATTTTTTAAAAGACACTAACAGCATACAAGTCGCCATCAGCAATTATGTTCAAGCGGTTAAAAATAAAACATTCCCCGCCAGCGAGCACAGCTACTAACCATATGGCACTCAAGTCATTCATCGCCTAATGGAAAATCTGGGTTAAATCTCAGGTGAGGTAAAAAAGTCCCATGCAAATTGTACACACCATCACTGACTTAAGAGTTGCACTTAAAAACAAAGCACACGTTGGATTCGTCCCGACCATGGGCAACCTGCATGCGGGACATCTCCAACTTGTGAATGTAGCTAAGCAACAGGCCACCATCGTCATTGTCAGTATATTTGTGAACCCACTGCAATTTGGTGCAAACGAAGATTTAGCAAACTACCCTCGCACATTTGAAGCTGATTGTGAAAAATTAATAGCTGCTGGTACAGATGTCGTATTTGCTCCCACAGTCAATGAAATCTACCCGGATTTTAACGCTCAAACCCAGCAGTTGGGGCAAACCATGACCATTAACCCACCACCTATTGCAGCTGAATTATGTGGTGCATCCCGGCCTGGGCATTTTAGTGGCGTGGCAACCATCGTTTTAAAATTATTCAATATCGTGCAACCTGCAGTGGCAGTTTTTGGTAAAAAAGATTTTCAACAACTATTCATCATCCGCGAACTCGTCAAACAGTTTAATCTGCCGATAGCAATCATTGCAGCAGACACTGTGCGCGAACCCACCGGCCTAGCCATGAGCTCCCGCAACGGCTATCTAAATGAGGCTGAAAAAAACAAAGCCGCTGAGTTGCATCAGCAGTTGAGTGATATCGTCAATAAAATTAAGCAAGGTCATCACGACTTTCTCAGTCTTGAGCGTAGCGCAATCGCCACGCTTAGCAACAGGGGTTGGCAAGTCGATTACATTGCCATCCGTGAAAGCCGTACACTCGCCCCAGCAAAAGCCTCAGATTCGGCATTGGTTGTTTTAGGGGCAGCTAAATTAGGCAGCACACGACTCATTGATAATATTGATTTTTTTGCGCTAGCGAACTGAAAAGACTATAATGCAATCCCTTTGGAATATCGGTTAAGCACATGCAAAGAACCATGCTTAAATCTAAGTTGCATCGCGTGCATGTAACGCACTCTGAACTTCACTACGAGGGCAGTTGCGCCATTGATGAAGCACTGCTCGAGGCTGCAAATATACTCGAGTATGAACAAATCAGCATTTACAACATCACCAATGGTGAGCGTTTTACTACGTACGCAATTCGCGCAGAGCGTCACTCAGGCATCATCTCGGTTAATGGCGCTGCCGCGCATAAGGCTGACCCTAGAGATATCATCATCATTGCCAGTTATGCTGGCTACAACGAGTCAGAACTCAAACAATACAGCCCACAATTAATTTATGTGGACAATCAAAACCGCATACAATCCCAACGTAATGCAATTCCAGCACAGGCCGCTTAAATGACTTTAGATTTAGAAACAATGAAACTCGCAGTAGTAGATGCAATTGAAGACATCAAAGGCTTCGATATCAGCATCATGGATGTACGCAACCTTACCAGCATGACTAATTACATGATTGTCGCCTCAGCCAACTCAAGCCGTCAGGCAAAAGCAGTAGCAGACAATGTGCGTGAAAAACTCAAAGAAAAAGGCTTTGCAATTCGCGGAACTGAAGGCGAAAAAGAAGGCGAGTGGGTATTAGTAGACTTAGATGACATTGTGGTGCATATCATGGTGCCCGCCACACGCGCTTATTACAACCTTGAGCAACTTTGGACAGAGGGCGAAGCACGTCGCGGGCATATTAAAGCGAGTTGATTAGTCAAAAATGTTACTTCCACCTGAAGAGCGTAGCGCAATACTCGCCCTAAAGGCTGCAGGCAATACCGTGTTTACTCGTTTAGAAGAAACAGGCCTTGAGTTCCTTACACAACTCGCGCAGGCCAATACGCAAGAAATTCTGGCGTTGGATGCAGACAGCACCCGCTCAAACTGCTGGAAAAGCAGCCAGCAAGCCCGCGCTGCAATTGATGCTGTGATTCAATTAGCACCATCGCAAAAATAACGTGAAACTTCGCATTATCTCCGTTGGCCACAAAATGCCTGGTTGGGTTGAAACAGCTTGTGCAGAGTACATCAAGCGCATGCCGCGCGAATTCAATATTGAAATAGTCGAAATCAAACCAGACAAACGTGCCGATGGCAAAAATAGTGCAGTGGTACAGGAGGCTGAAGCCAAACGTATTTTAGAAGCCGCGGGCAAAGATTTTTTAATCGCCTGTGATGAGCGGGGGCAAGAAGTCACCACCCTGCTACTGGCTGAAAAGATGCAATTTTGGCAAGGCTTAGGGCGCGATGTCAGCATTGTAGTGGGTGGTGCTGATGGTCTGCACCCCAATCTAAAGCAGCAAGCCGACTGGCTATGGGGTTTATCTAAACTCACGCTACCGCACGCCTTTGTACGCGTGTTGTTGTGCGAGCAACTTTATCGTGCGCACTCGGTCAATACAGGTCATCCTTATCACCGCGAATAATTTATTTTAACCATGCGTTACAAGAAATCTCTGGTCTGGTTTCGCCGCGACTTGCGCGACTTTGATCATGCCGCGCTTTATCATGCACTCAAAACTTCCACCCAAGTATATTGCGTCTTTGTTTTTGATACAGAAATTCTAGGTGCGCTCAAAGATAAAGCCGACCGCCGCGTGGAGTTTATCTGGGAAAGCATCAATGCACTCAAAAACGCACTGCAAGCCAAAGGTGGCGATTTATTGGTGTTGCACGGCAATGCTCGAGAGGAAGTTCCAGCGCTTGCGGCTCAACTTGAGGTGCAAGCTGTTTTTGCCAACCATGATTATGAACCAGCGGCCATTACGCGTGATTTATTTGTCAGCCAGCAACTCCAACAACAGCAAGTCGCCTTTCACGATTACAAAGATCAAGTTATTTTTGAGCAAGATGAAGTGTTGAGCCAGGCTGGCAAACCCTATAGTGTATTCACCCCTTACAAAAACGCTTGGCTTAAAAAGCTGAATGATTTTTACCTCCTGCCGTATCCAGTTGATGCTTACATGCAGCACTTGGCACAACTTGAGCCAACACCGCTCATGCCCTTAGAAAATCTGGGATTCTCGCGCACCAATTTAAATACCATGCGCCTGCCCACTGGCATGCATGGTGGCGCGCAATTATTTGCCGACTTTGCACAACGCATTCAACATTACAAAGAAACACGCGACTTCCCCGCAGTAAAAGGCGTTTCTTATTTATCAGTGCATTTGCGCTTTGGTACGGTATCCATTCGGCATTTGGCACGCGCGGCTTGGCAGCGCGGTGGGGCAGGCGCCGAAACATGGCTCAGCGAGTTGATTTGGCGAGATTTTTATTTTCAGATTTTGCATCATCACCCACAAGTAGCGACGGGGCGTGCTTTTAAGGCTGAATTTGATGCGTTAGATTTCCCCAACAATTCAGAGTATTTCAAAGCATGGTGTGAAGGCAAAACAGGTTACCCGCTGGTAGATGCTGCCATGCGCCAACTTAACCACACGGGATTCATGCACAATCGGCTACGCATGATAGCCGCCAGTTTCTTAGTAAAAGACCTGCTCATTGACTGGCGCTGGGGGGAGCGTTATTTTGCTGAGAAGCTAATCGATTTTGATTTCAGCGCAAACAATGGTGGCTGGCAGTGGGCAGCCTCTACTGGCTGCGATGCCCAACCCTGGTTTAGAATTTTCAACCCCACTACGCAAAGCGAACGGTTTGACAACAGTGGCAGATTTATCCGCAAATATGTCACAGAGCTGCAAAATTGTAACGACAAGGAAATACACGCCCCATGGTTAATGTCGAAAGAAAGACAAGCCGCCATCAATATAAAAATGGGCTACGACTACCCGAACCCCATCGTGGATCATCGCCTGCAGCGTGAGTTGGCGCTCAAGCTATATCAAACAAAATCCTGATTAAGTACTAT
>JAQTXW010000072.1 GCA_028688575.1 Methylotenera sp.
GCGTTAGCAATATTCTGAAAAAGGTAGAAAGCGAAGTACAGGCACAGGTAAACACTGGCCTGCTCACAGAGCCCGCTGAGATTGCATTGAACGCTGCCTTAAGCAAAGTCAAACCGGAAGCAGACAAACTGTTTGAAAACGGCGATTACACCGCATCGCTTAAAGCGCTGTCCGCACTCAAAGCACCTGTGGATGACTTCTTTGATAACGTGATGGTCAATGCAGATGACCCTGCACTGAAAGCGAATCGCTTGGGGCTATTGGCAACATTGCATCAGGCCATGAATCGTGTGGCAGACTTATCAAAACTAGCGAGCTAATATCTTGAAACTTGTCATTCTGGACCGTGACGGCGTCATTAATCAGGACTCTGCTAACTTTATAAAAAGCCCGAATGAATGGATCGCTATTCCAGGCAGCTTGGAGGCGATTGCCCTGCTAAATCAGTATGGGTTTAGAGTGGCAGTCGCCACCAATCAATCAGGCGTGAGTCGCGGCTTGTTTGACATGACGACCCTTAACAGCATCCATGAAAAAATGCATCGTGAATTGGCGGCCGTTGGCGGCCGTATTGATGCAGTATTTTATTGCCCGCACTCCGCCGATGACGATTGTGAATGCCGCAAACCAAAGCCTGGCATGATTAAAGAAATTGGCAAACGCTTTTCCGTAGAGTTGAGTCAAGTCTATGCTGTAGGCGACGCCTTAAGAGACTTGCAGGCTTTTGCAAGCGCTGGCTGCAAGCCTGTGCTTGTGCGTACAGGTAAGGGTGAAGCAACGCTTCTGCAAGGCAACCTACCTGGAAACACAGTGGTTTTTGCAGACCTAATCCAAGCCGCCCAATACATCATCGCGGACGTACACTGACTATGCTATTCATACGTTCATTTATGTTCTTTTTGGGTCAAGTGATCACAGCACCTGTTTTCACACTCATCGCGCTGCTATCCCTTCCACTCAACCCACTCACCCGCAATGTGCTGATATCAGGCTGGGCGCGCAGCATGATTTGGTGGTTACGTATCACCTGCAATATCCAATATAAAATCACAGGCTTGGAGCGCTTGCCCAGCACCCCCAGCATCATTCTTGCTAAACATCAATCCGCCTGGGAAACTTTGGCTTTTCAGGCCATTTTCCCAACGCAGGTTTATGTGTTAAAACGTGAATTATTGTGGATTCCTATTTTCGGCTGGGGGCTGGCGATGTCATCTCCGATTGCAATAGACCGAAGTGCAGGTCGCGAAGCGTTAAAAAAACTGGTAGAGAATGGCAAAAATCGCCTGCAAAAAGGATTTTGGGTCGTGATTTTTCCTGAAGGCACACGCAAAGCCCCAGGCGAGCGCGGCAAATACCACATAGGGGGTGCATGGCTCGCAACGCACACTGGTACGCAAGTTGTGCCTGTTGCGCACAATGCTGGTCATTACTGGCCAAAAAATTCATTTATCAAAAAACCTGGCGTCATTCAAATTCATGTTGGCGATGCAATCCAATCCGCAGGCTTAAAGGCGGATGCCCTCAATGCGCAAGTTGAGCAATGGATTGAGAATGAAATGACCACACTCAACCAATGAGCCATCAGCTAACACCGCCTTCAGGTGAAACACTGCACTACCAGCTCGAGCGTCGCCAGCGCCGTACCATTGGGCTGAAAGTCACGGCAGGCGGATTAATTGTACACGCTCCCAAACGTATCTCTCAATCAGACTTGGATAACATTCTCCTGCTGAAGCTGGGCTGGATACGCAAAAAGCTGGATGCGCTGACCAAAGCCCCACTACCTTCACTGCAATGGCAAGAGGGGGAGTATTTATGGCTGCATGGCACATCAATTCAGCTCTCTATTCAGCATCATGTCCGTAGCAAAAATGCGTCATATTCGCAGGGCCAATTGAAATTAGCCATGCCCAACCCTCTGGATGCAAACACTGTTTCGCGCAAAGTGATTCAATGGTATAAAAAAGAGGCGCTAGCAGACTTTACAAGGCGTCTGGAGATTTTCTCTGCCAAACTCGGGGTCGCGACCCCCGTGCTATTTTTATCTAATGCACGTACACGCTGGGGCAGCTGCAACTCAAGAAAAGAAGTACGCCTTAACTGGCGTCTACTACAGGCACCGCCTCACATTATTAATTACGTGATATGTCACGAGCTCGCACACCTAAAACAAATGAACCACTCGGCTCAATTCTGGGCAGTCGTGGCAAGCATTTACCCAGAATACAAGCATGCTGAAAAAGAACTTAAAGCCTGGTCACCCAAGTTACATGTGATGTAGTTACCTCAGGCTTCACACAAGCGCTTGGTACTGAAAGTGACAGCTATTACCAAAAGCCAGCGCAGCTTAGTGATTCACCGCAAGCATTACATTTTAAAGGTCTTGTAATGTTTGCACGCAAAATTTGCTGTGATAATATCTGCCCACAACCATCAATCAGTGAGGAATTAACCATGAGTTTTCAAGAAGCCGTACAGCTGTGTTTTCAGAAATACTTTGACTTTAATGGTCGCGCAAAGAGACCTGAATACTGGTGGTTTTTCTTATTTTGCTTTTTAATTGCAGTCCTACTTGAGTTTGTATCCAGCAATATTTCATGGATTTTCTCGCTGGCGACCTTCATCCCCTCAATTGCCGTAGGTTCACGTCGTCTGCATGACACCAACAAAAGTGGCTGGTTTCAGTTGCTCTGGCTGATTCCATTGCTGGGATGGGCTGCCATGATTTACCTGTTAGTTCAAGAAGGCGAATCAGCCGCCAATCAATATGGTGAAGTGCCAGAGAAATAATCAAGTTGATTGTTAGGATTGCTCAGATGGAGATGTCATCTGAGCAATATTTAGCCTGAATTAAAGTAGCTTCTCAATATCTATCGCTATTTCGCTAGGCTTTGAGCCATAGTCTACATAAAGTCTGACCTGTCCAGTTTTATCAAACACATAAATTCCCGCACTATGATCTATGGTGTAGCCGCTCCTGCCTTTGTTTTCCACTTTAGCCGCAAATATTTTAAAATCTTTCAACACCGCCGCTATTTCTTCTTTAGAGCCGTGCAAACCTATAAAACTGGGATCAAAAGCAGGAATATATGTTGCCAGCACCTGTTGTGTGTCCCGCTCAGGATCCACCGTCACAAAGATCACCTGCAACTCATTCGCGCGCGCTCCAAGTAACTTGGTGGCGTGTTTCAAATCCACCATGGTCGTAGGACAAACATCGGGGCAATGTGTATAACCAAAAAAAAGTGCCACCACTTTACCTTTAAAATCAGAAAGGTTACGCGGGTTGCCGTGATGATCCGTTAGGCTTAGGTTGCGGCCAAAATCCACCCCTGTAATATCTGTGGCTAAAAAATCATTGGATTGGTTTGCTGGTTTACATGCCGCCAAACCAATTAAAAGCAAACCTAAACCAAGTTGGGATAAAAGTTTTCTGCTCAGAATATTCATGGGTATGATGCCCTTCAAATTAAATGATGTGACACGAAACATTCTATCACGCATCAAATATGCAATAGATTACAGTATAAATTTACCTATATAACGCACAAATTAATGCAAAGCCTGTTCGCACTCGTTTACAATAATGTTTTTGTATTCTTTTAAGCGTTTAAGGATTTAACATGGCAAACCCTGCAGTAACTTCTGGTGGTATGGCAGACCGCGACGGCGTGATTTGGTATGACGGCACAATGGTAAACTGGCGCGATGCCACAACACACGTTCTCACCCACACATTGCACTATGGCATGGGGGTGTTTGAGGGAGTGCGCGCATACAAAACAGACAAGGGCACTGCGATATTCCGCTTAAAAGAGCACACTGATAGATTATTCCGCTCGGCGCACATTTTAGGCATGAAAATGCCTTATACCAAAGAGGAAATCAGCGCTGCACAATTGGCCGCTGTGCGCGACAACAACCTTGAATCTGCATATCTTCGTCCCATGGCGTTTTACGGTGCGGAGGCAATGGGAATCTCCGCTACGACACTCTCGACGCATGTCATTGTAGCCGCCTGGAAATGGGGTGCCTACATGGGGCAAGATGCCTTGGATAATGGTATTCGCGTTAAAACATCCTCTTTCTCACGCCATCATGTGAACATCACCATGTGTAAGGCCAAAGCCAATGGCAACTACATGAATAGTATTCTGGCGCATCAAGAGGCGGCGCAAGATGGTTACCAAGAGGCGCTACTACTGGATGTAGACGGTTTTGTGGCAGAAGGCTCAGGTGAGAACGTGTTTATCGTGCGCAACGGCAAACTCTACACGCCAGACCTCACGAGCGCGCTGGAGGGCATCACACGCGACACCATCGTTCAGTTAGCTGGTGAACTAGGCATTCCAGTGATTGAAAAACGTATCACACGTGATGAAGTTTATGGTGCAGATGAAGCGTTTTTTACAGGTACGGCAGCAGAAGTCACCCCAATCCGTGAATTAGATAACCGTGCAATCGGCGCAGGCACTGCTGGCCCCATCACAAAACAATTACAAAAACTGTACTTTGATGTTGTGACTGGCAAATCAGCAAAGCATGCTGACTGGTTAACGCTGGTTTAATCAATAAATTTGCTATCTCCATGACGGTTACATCGCGCATGAGGATAGCAAAACAAGAAAGCGATGATTGATATGTCCTATACCACAGAAACCCCAAACGCTTTGATTGAAATCACAGCCAAAGAGTTGCCGCTGCACTGCCCAACAGAGCAAGTGGCGTTATGGTCTTCGCACCCGCGAGTGTTTTTAGATGTCGTCAAAACAGGGAGTGTGGCTTGCCCATACTGTGGTACTAAGTACAAACTTAAAGACGGCGAAGTGCTTAACCATCACCACTAAAAGTATAAAACACTGAACAAGTACAAGCTACTTTTCAGCAAAGTGATGCCAGCGGATTTTAAAGTCTGCCCTTGAGTGACAGCTAGACGTGAGTCACCTCTGCATTAGCACCCCATAACTGTACAATCACCTGACTGGCTTCCGCAGCACAACTGTTAGTCCAGAATCTCACATCACCAGCGGCCTGACTATCTGAAAGCAGATTAAGCGCAGACAGGCGTTTTTGTAAATGCGTTGCTACCGCAGCGCCCGTATCAATCAGCACCACTTTGTTTCCCAGCACCTGCTCAATCGCTGGTCTGACAAAGGGGTAATGCGTGCAGCCTAGGACTATGGTGTCCGCACCTTCGTCCAATAAGGGCTGGCAATATTGCTCGACCAACTTCAAGGTATTTTGGGTATGCAGTTCGCCACGTTCTACACATTCCACTAAGCCCGCACAAGCCTGCGTCACCACTTTCACATTGCGACCATAGCTCTCCAGCAAGCCTGCGAATTGTGCACTTTTGAGTGTGCCAGTGGTAGCCAGCACGCCAACAATACCGTTTTTAGAGGCTGCTGCTGCAGGCTTCACTGCTGGCTCCATTCCAAAAATAGGCAGTGTGTATTTTGCTCGCATCGCACTAATGGCTGCTGCCGTTGCAGTATTGCAGGCAACCACCAGCACTTTTGCGCCTTGCTCAATTAAAAAATCGGCAATTTCAAAGCAACGCGCTTCAATCTCTGCGGGTGTCTTACTTCCATAAGGCGCATGCTTACTGTCAGCATAGTAATGCAAGGTTTCATGCGGCAGCAAAGCATGAATATGTTGCAGCACTGAAATGCCTCCCACGCCTGAATCAAACACAGCAACAGGTTTATTTCGATGAGCAAGTTCGGCATTTAAAGTCATGGTAGGATTTTACTGGCAAAAGGCGTTAAAGCAATACGCAATCAAACTGTCAGGCAATAGCGATGAAATCGCGCCACCCATTTACACAAGGCCTGAAGCCGCGCAAAACCGCTCTTCACTGGCTTGTTGAAAATTATGGCGCTGGATTCATCATCGTTAAATGTAAATGCTCAATTTCCTGCATCACTTCTGGCGATAGTTTTGTATCCCACGCATCAATGTTTTCTTTTAATTGCTGCATGGTGGTCGCACCTATAATGGTACTGCTCACAAACCAGCGGTGATACACAAAGCTTAATGCTAATTGCGTAGGTGTAAGTCCATGCGCCCTTGCCAGATTGCCATATGCGGCACTCGCAGGTACCACGCTTGGCTTTTTATAGCGTTGTGCATAGCCTAAAAACATGGTGACGCGCCCTTTTGCCTCAGGGTTATCAATATATTTTGCAGTTAAATGACCAAACGCTAACGGTGAGTAGGCAAGCAAGCCTACCTGCTCGCGATACAGCACTTCCGCCATGCCAAACTCCATACCGCGATTAATCAGGTTATAGCAATTTTGTACGCTGGCAATATGTGGCAGATTGTAAGCTTTAGCGATGCGCACAAACTCCATCACACCCCATGGTTGCTCATTAGATAAGCCGATATAACGCACTTTGCCTTCTTTCACCAGTTCGGCCAAGGTTTCTAGCTGGTTTTGTATCGATACCCATGCTTTTTCTTCGCCTTGCTGATAAACCCCAGACTCAAACTCACCCGCAGGATCGAACTGATATTGCCCAAACATGGGCACATTGCGCTCAGGCCAATGTAGCTGGTATAAATCAATATAATCAGTTTGCAAACGCTGCAGCGAACCCTCAATCGCGGCACGGATATTGGCACGATCTAGCGATGGCGGGCCGCCACGAATCCAAGCCAAGCCACGGCGCGGCCCTGAAACTTTACCTGCTAAGATAATTTGATCGCGCGGCTGTTTTTTTAGCCAACTACCCACCATCGCTTCTGTACGTGTATAGGTTTCAGCCTTAGGTGGTACAGGGTACATTTCAGCGGTATCAATAAAATTAATCCCGCGCGACACCGCATAATCCAACTGCTCATGAGCTTCTGCTTCAGTGTTTTGGTCACCATAGGTCATGGTGCCTAAACAAACTTTTGAGACATTCAGTGCTGAACACCCTAATTTTGTGAATTCCACTGTAATGCTATCCTTTTTAATTTAACTCAATCCTGACACCTCATATACACTCAGTATATTACGGATTTTCATACCAATGGCGACTTCTATTTACAACGCGCACCACCAGTAACATGACTGGCACCTCAATTAACACGCCAACCACCGTAGCGAGCGCCGCGCCTGAGTTAAACCCAAATATACCAATGGCCGCAGCGACGGCAAGCTCAAAAAAGTTACTTGCACCGATCAGTGCTGATGGGCAGGCGATATTGTGTTTCTCCCCAACTTTTCTATTTAGCCAATACGCCAAACCAGAATTAAACAGCACCTGAATCAGAATTGGAACTGCAAGCAAAGCAATTATGAGCGGTTGTTTTAAAATCGCTTCACCTTGAAACGCAAACAGCAACACGAGTGTAATCAAAAGTGCGCCGATAGACCACGGCCCGATTTTTTCCATCGCTGTATCAAATTTATTTTGGCCGCCGCGCAACAAAGCCTTACGCCACCATTGCGCTAAAATGACTGG
Organism: Methylotenera sp.; assembly: GCA_028688575.1. Classification (GTDB taxonomy): domain Bacteria; phylum Pseudomonadota; class Gammaproteobacteria; order Burkholderiales; family Methylophilaceae; genus Methylotenera. The sequence continues at coordinate 7,455 of JAQTXW010000072.1, forward strand.
AATCACAATATAAAGCACTACAGAAGTCACTAGCGTTGCCCAAGGCACAGTAATGGCAGAAATCCCCAGCAGCAAAGCCACTATTGGCGCGAACGCAAAAATCAT
>JAQTXW010000025.1 GCA_028688575.1 Methylotenera sp.
CTTTAAAATTAAAAAACCTTTGAAATACCCCCAGTCTTCACTCATCGTTTAACCATTAATTAAATCACTCAACGCGCAATGTTAAAAACCCGAATAATTACAGCCAGCTTGTTAGTGACAGGGCTGGTCATCACTTTGTTTTCCGTTAGTCATGCGGTTTGGTCTTTTTTGACATTGCTTGTTATTTTGCTTGCATCCTCAGAATGGGCAAGTTTAATCAAGTTAAGTCGTCCGCAAACAATCTCGCTCATTACGACCATATTGCTTGTGGGCGTTTTTCTACAACTCATGCCGCACACTGCTTTAGCTGATTATCAGTCTGTGCTGACGCTGGCATTTTTGGGGTTGGCAGCTTTTTTCTGGTTACTGCTCGCACCTTTATGGCTAAAAAATCGCCGTACATGTGAGCATGCTTTGTTCATGGCGGCATTAGGTGTTGTGCTATTGATTGCTACATGGCTGGGCGTAGTTGGGCTGCGTGCGGAAAATGTTTGGCTGTTGATAGCGGCTATTGCTACGGTTAGCCTGGCTGATAGCGCGGCTTATTTTTCTGGTAAGCGTTTTGGCCGACATAAACTTGCCCCAGAAATTAGCCCCGGAAAGACCTGGGAAGGCGTTTTTGGGGCATTGCTGGCCGTTACAGTGTATGCCTTGTTGCTTTGCGTCATTTTTGCCATCAGCTTCTGGCTTGTGCCGTTGCTGTGGTTAGTGGTGGTGCTCAGTGTGATGGGTGACTTGGTGGAATCCTTACTTAAACGTCAGGCTGGATTAAAAGATAGCGGCCATTTACTGCCAGGTCATGGCGGTATTCTAGACAGAATTGATGGCTTTATCCCGACGCTGCCGCTCATTTTACTGTGTACAAATTTTGAAATTTTGTCGAGGCTGCATATCAATGGCTAGTGTGAAAAGTGATGATTTGCATCAGGCTGCGCAATCCATGCAGATTAAACAACAGAATGTGACGATATTAGGTGCTACGGGCACGATTGGTTTGCAAACTTTGGATGTGATTGCCAGACACCCTGAGCGATTTTCTGTATTTGCATTAACTGCGAATTCCAAAGTTGAAAATCTGTTTGATTTGTGTGTGAAATATACGCCGCGCTTTGCGGTGATGCTGCTTGAATCTGCTGCGGATGAATTAAGTGCCAGGCTAAAAGCTGCGGGCTTGGATACACAGGTGTTATTTGGGGAAGAGGCCTTGGTCGAGGTTGCAGCCCATCCCGAAGTGGATACAGTGATGGCGGCAATTGTAGGTGCTGCTGGCTTGCATTCAGCAATGGCGGCCGCACGCGCAGGCAAGCGTATTTTACTCGCTAATAAAGAAACATTAGTCATGGCAGGTAGCTTGTTTATGCAAGCGGTGGCGGAGGGGCGTGCGACCTTGCTCCCTATAGACAGTGAACATAATGCAATCTTCCAAGTTATGCCGCAGACGCAAGGTAGACTGCTCGCTGATATGGGTGTGTCGCGCATATTGCTCACTGCGTCAGGTGGCCCGTTTCGCAATGCTACATTAGAAGAATTGAATCTTGTCACTAGAGCGCAGGCGCTTAATCACCCTAATTGGGTGATGGGGCCAAAAATTACCATTGATTCAGCTACCATGATGAATAAAGGCTTGGAGGTGATTGAAGCACATTGGTTGTTTGATGCGTCTTCAGCACAAATCGAGGTGGTTGTGCATCCGCAAAGCGTTATTCACTCTATGGTTGAATATCATGACGGGAGTGTATTAGCGCAATTAGGTAATCCAGATATGCGTACACCGATTGCTTATGGTTTAGCTTACCCCGACAGGTTGGAAAGTGGTGTGAGTCGTTTGGATTTTTTAAAGATGGGCCCGTTGGATTTTTCAGCGCCTGATTATGTCAGGTTTCCCTGTCTGCGCTTGGCATATGAAGCGCTCGACAAGGGTGGTACAGCGCCTGCTGTTCTTAACGCTGCGAATGAGGTGGCAGTCGAGGCGTTTTTGGCAAATGAAATCAGGTTTATGGACATTCCTGCAGTGATAGAGGCGGTACTTGCGACCTCTAATATTAATGCAGTCATCTCTATTGAGCAATTGGTGTCTGTGGACGCCAGTGCCAGAAAACAGGCAAAATCGATTATGTCAGTATTAAAGGGTGCTCATTAGTGAAACATAAGTACATATCAACGCAGGAAATTGGAATTAGGCTTTAAATGTTAACAATATTGGCTTTTATCGTCACCATTGGCATTCTAGTGACTGTTCATGAGTATGGCCACTTCCAGATGGCGAGATGGTGTGGTGTGAAAGTGCTCAAATTCTCGATAGGCTTTGGCAAGCCGTTGTGGTGTAAAAAATTCGGACGGGACCAAACGGAATTTGTGATTGCTGCCATTCCCTTAGGTGGCTATGTCAAAATGTTGGGCGAGGAATTATTGTCAGATGAGGCGGCACCCGAACATCATGATATGTCACGTGCCTTGAGTCGTCAGAGTGTCGGCAGACGTATAGCTATCGTATTGGCAGGCCCTTTTGCAAATTTATTATTGGCAATTCTTTTATATTGGGCCCTGTTTATGGCAGGAGTAGTAGGTTTAAAGCCTATACTAGGCGGTGTTGTCCCTGGTACGCCAGCCGCGTTGCTTGATATCCGATCAGGGGATATTATTCAAAAAATTAACGATCAGGATGTTACAAGCTGGCAGGATGTGCGTTGGCTGTTGCTAAAAGAATCGCTCAAACATACGCCAGCGCGCATGCAAGTTGCTGACGAGCAGGGCGAAGTTTATCAGCACTCACTGGATTTATCTGGCATTGATTATGATGACACTGCTAAAGATATACTGCAAAAAATAGGTTTAATTGTTTATCAACCTAAAATAAGGCCAGTCATAGGTGAAGTGTCGCGTATGAGCCCTGCAGAAGAGGCCGGTATGAAAGTCGGAGATTTGATTTTAGCAGTAAATCAAAAACAGATTTCAGATTGGGAGGCATTTGTAAAAGAGATTCGTGCATATCCCGATGTGCTGGCCAATGTACTTGTGATGAGAGGTGAAGAGAAACTCACGTTATCAGTCAGGCCTCAGCTGATCAAAGAGGGCGGAGAAAGCATTGGCCGTGTCGGTGTTACATTTGATGCGTCACAGGCAGAATTTGATGCGCTTTGGGTCACGACACATTATTCAGCTTTTGGGGCACTTGTTAAAGCCGTTGATAAAACCTGGGAAACAGCAATATTCAGCTTGAAAATGATGTGGAATATGCTGTTGGGAAATGTGTCATGGAAAGGTATGAGTGGCCCAGTGACGATTGCCAGTTATGCGGGACAAAGTGCTAATATGGGCATCAAAGTGTTTGTTGGATTTCTGGCACTCATCAGTATTAGCATAGGTGTGCTAAATCTATTGCCAATTCCCATTCTAGATGGCGGCCATTTCATGTATTATATGGTTGAATTTTTTACAGGTAGGCCTGTGTCAGAAAATGTGATGATTATAGGCCAGAAGTTAGGGTTGCTGTTGCTTGGTTTTATGATGGTTTTAGCACTATTTAATGATATCAACAGATTGATTACAGGCTGATTGAAGGGCGATTCAAAAATTGAAATTACCGAAGCTTAAGCTTAACACGCTACTTTTTTTGGTTTCTGGTTTATACACCAGTTCGGCGATAGCACTTGAACCTTTTATCGTCAAGGATATTCGGGTAGAAGGCATTCAGCGCACCGAAGCGGGCACTGTATTTAGCCACCTGCCAGTAAGGGTAGGTGAGTGGATGGATGATGAGCAGGCCTCACTTGCTATTAAGTCGCTATATAAAACGGGTTTCTTCAAAGATGTGCGTATTGAGGCTGAGAATGATGTTTTAATTGTTACAGTACAAGAGCGTTCAGCGATTGCACTGATAGACTTTAGCGGCAATAAGTCATTTCCTACCGATAAAATGAAAGAAGGCTTAAGGCAAATTGGTATTTCTGAAAGCCAGATATTCGACAAATCGCAGTTAGACCGTGCTGAACAGGAAATCAAACGCCAGTATTTGGCGCAAGGCAAATACGGTGCAACCGTAAAAACTGTAGTAACGCCTTTAGAGCGTAATCGCGTAGCGGTGCGATTTGAGATTGAAGAAGGTGCGGTTTCTAAAATACGGGATATCAATATTGTTGGCAATAAGGCATTTACACTGGAAGATTTGCGGGCAGAGTTCTTGTTAACCACACCTAACTGGATGAGTTGGTGGAATAAAGATGATCAGTATTCCAAGCAGAAATTAAATGCAGACTTGGAAACATTAAGATCCTTTTACATGAACCAAGGCTATCTTGAATTTAACATCGACTCGACGCAAGTTTCAATTACGCCTGACAAAAAAGATATTTACATCACGATTAACATCACCGAGGGTGAGAAATATACCATTTCTGAAGTCAAGCTGGCTGGCGATACCATTGTACCTGAAGACGAACTGCGCGAGTTAATCCAGATTCAAACAGGTGACACCTTCAGCCGTGAAAAAGTGACACAAACCAGCAAGGCCATCAGTGATCGCTTAAGTAATGACGGTTATGCGTTTTCCAACGTCAATCCTGTTCCTGAGATTAACAAGGAGCAGCATACAGCTTCTTTTACATTCTTTGTTGACCCTGGTAAGCGTGTTTATGTGCGGCGCATCAATGTCGTGGGCAATATGCGTACACGTGATGAAGTGATCCGTCGTGAGGTACGTCAGCTAGAGTCCGCCTGGTATGCTTCTAACAAAATTAACCGCTCAAAAGAGCGCATTACGCGTACGGATTTCTTCTCGGATGTCAATGTGGAAACCCCCGCGGTAGCAGGCACTTCTGATCAGGTAGATTTAAATATCAGCGTGGTAGAAAAATCCACTGGCAGCGTTCAGTTTGGTGCAGGTTTATCTAGTAACGAAGGTGTGGTGTTCGGAATTACGGTGAATCAGAACAACTTTTTGGGTACGGGCAATCGCGTAAGTACTCAGATTAATACAGGTAAGGTCAATACTACATACTCACTCTCATATACTGACCCGTACTTCACGCCGGATGGCGTGAGCCGTGGTATTGATTTATATCGTCGCGATGTCAACACCAGTTCGTTGAATATTGGTACGTTTAACACTTCATCCTGGGGCGGTGGGGTACGTTTTGGTGTGCCGTTGAATGAGCGTGACAGTCTTTCATTCGGTACAGCCATTGATTTTACTACGGTAGATTTGTCTGCTGAAAGCCCACAACAATATCGAGATTTTTGCGGTAATACCAAAGGTTGCAGTAGTGATTCTGTTTCGTTAAATGCGGGTTGGGCGCATGACACTAGGGACAGTATTTTATTTACAAGAAATGGCGTTTTGCAGAGATTGACAGGTGAAGTTACGTTACCTGTACTGGATCTGGAATACTACAAGATAGACTATAAACATGCCTGGTTTAAAGAGGTTCACCCTGGCTTCACCTTGATGCTGAATGGTGAAATTGGTTATGCGGATAGTTACGGCAATAAAAAATTTCCGTTCTTTAAAAACTTTTATATGGGCGGTGTAAATTCGGTGCGCGGCTATGAAAATGGTTCTTTAGGCCCCAGAAGTGTTGATAGCGTGACTGGAGACGACTTTGCATTAGGTGGTACTAAACGTTTACTGGGCAACGCTGAATTGTTCTTGCCGATTCCTGGGTTAAAAGATTCCAAGCAATTCAGATTAAGCGCTTTTGTAGATGCGGGCAATGTGTTTGGCAATGAGCAATCTTATGATTTTGGGGAGTTGCGCTACTCATCAGGTTTGGGTGTGACATGGATTTCGCCATTTGGACCTTTGAAACTGGTGTTCGCCAAACCTTTGAATAGCAAAACAGGCGATGATACACAAACCATACAGTTCCAGTTAGGGCAACAGTTCTAATAAGGCTTGAGTCGTGTGATTTATCGCTTTTTGCATGAATGGATACATGCAGTTGTGGCATAATATACAGCTATAATATAGCGTCTTCTAGGAGAATTTAATTGCGTAATTTAGTAAAAAGTGTGACATTCGCGGCGTTATTAGCCTTTGCAGTTACTGCTCAGGCAGCTGAGTTGAAAGTGGGCTATGTGCAGGTGGATAAGATTTTGCAGGATGCTCCTCAAACTGCTGAGAGTGGCAAAAAGCTGGAGCGTGAGTTCAGCCCTCGCTCGCAAGAGCTTGATCGCATGGCAAAACAGATCAAAGATTTAGAAACGGCTTTAGATAAAGATGCACTGACTTTATCTGAAACAGAACGCCGTAATAAGGAGCGCGATGCTCAAAATCTTAAAATTGAGTTTCAGCGTAAGCAGCGTGAATTGCGTGAAGATATTAATCTGCGTAAGAATGAAGAGCTAGGTACGCTTCAAGACCGTATCAATAAGGCGGTACAGACCGTTTCTGAAGCCGAAGGTTATGACTTGGTTGTTTATAGTGGCGTGGCATATGCCAGTAAAAAAATTGATATCACGGATAAGGTACTTAAAGCATTAGGTAAGAAGTAATCTGTATTTTTAATTAAGTCTGATTACTTTAGATGTCAGTACAGTATACGTTAAATCAAATTGCAAGCGCACTTGGCGGAGTTGTTGAAGGTGATGGTGATGTAGTTATTCAGCGGGTTTCTTCTGTGAAGAATGCACAAGCTGGTGCGATTACATTCATTAACGACAGTAAATATCAGAAGGCCCTGGCAGTATGCGGTGCCAGTGCTGTGGTTTTGCGTGAAGAACATGCGCACTTAACAGCATTGCCTAAGCTATTGGTCAATAATCCCTATGCCTACTTTGCAAAAGTATCTGCTTATTTAAATCCGCCTGCGGCTGTTATCACGGGTGTGCATACCTCAGCAGTGGTGCATGAGAGTGCAAAAATCCCCGCCTCTTGTAGCATTGGGGCGCTCGCAATCATAGGTGCCAATGTGGTGCTGGGGGAAAATGTAGTCATAGGCAGCGCGTGTGTGATAGAGCAGGATGTCATCATCGGTGATGACTCACGCCTGGAGCCGCATGTGGTGATTAAACATCATTGTGAGATTGGGCGTCATTGTCATCTGTTTTCAGGTGCTGTGATTGGTTCTGATGGATTCGGTTACGCTGAAGAGTCAGGAAAGTGGCTTAAAATTCCTCAAGTAGGCCGTGTGATATTGCATGATGATGTAGATGTGGGCGCCAATACCACCATAGACCGTGGTGCAATCGACGACACCATCATTGAGCAGGGTGTTAAATTGGATAACTTAGTGCAAATTGGGCACAATTGCATTATTGGTGCACATACCGTTATTGCCGGGTGCGTAGGTGTGGCAGGCAGCGCTGTGATAGGCAAGCGCTGCAGAGTTGGCGGCGCGGCGATGATCCTTGGGCATTTGGAAATTGCAGATCATGTGACCGTTTCACCAGGGTCAATGATTACACGCTCTTTAACGGTAGCGGATACTTATACAGCACTCATGCCATTCCAGACACACAAGGCCTGGCTTTCGACTGCGGCTAAAATTCGTCATCTGGATGATTATGCAGATAGAATTAAGCTGCTTGAACTAGAGTTAGCGACTATAAAAGCAGCACAAAAAATAACGTAGTACAGAAAGACTAACGTAAGTAAGTATTTTAAATAATTAGCAAGCCGAGATTAATATGACAAATAACACGTCCACTACAGCAATGGATATTCATGAAATTCTGGATCATTTACCGCATCGATATCCTTTTGTGCTGGTAGATAGAGTGATTTCTATGGAGCTCGGTAAAGAGATTACGGCAATCAAGAATGTCAGTGTGAATGAGCCGTATTTTCCAGGACATTTTCCCTACCACCCTGTAATGCCTGGGGTGTTGATAGTGGAAGCGATGGCGCAGGCAGCTGCCATTTTATCTTTCAAAACGATGGACACTAAACCCACGGATGATTCTGTTTATTATTTTGCAGGGATTGACAGTGCGCGTTTCAAAAAACCAGTGTCACCAGGGGACCAGATTGTACTCAACGTTAAGATCGACCGTATTCTAAAGGGTATTTGGAAATACTCAGGTGTTGCGACAGTGGATGGAACTGTAGTGGCTGAAGCACAGATGATGTGTATATTGAAAGCAATTGAAAAGTAATTTAATGATAGCTTTTGCAATCAAGTAAAGTGATTAAGTAAAGTTCATGCAGCCAGCAAAAATACATCCAACCGCCATTATAGATACAAGTGCTGAATTAGACTCCAGTGTTGAAGTCGGCGCATATTCGGTTATTGGTCCGAATGTCAAAATTGATGCTGGCACACGTGTTGCCAGCCATGTTACGATTAATGGCCCTACAATTATTGGTCAACATAATCAGATATTCCAGTTTTCTTCTTTAGGTGAAGTGCCTCAGGATAAGAAATACAAAGGCGAGCCTACACTATTAGAGATAGGCAATAATAATACGATTCGTGAATTCTGCACTTTTAATCGCGGTACGGTTCAGGATAAAGGTACCACTAAAATTGGCAACGATAATTGGATTATGGCCTATGTGCACATTGCACATGATTGTGAAATCGGTAACCATACCATTTTCGCCAATAACTCTTCGCTGGCAGGGCATGTGGATGTGCATGATTATGCGATTTTAGGTGGTTTTACCTTGATCCACCAATTTTGCAAGATTGGGTCGCATGTCATTACCGCGGTGGGTTCTGTCGTATTTAAGGATATTCCGCCTTATGTGACGGCTGCAGGTTACGATGCTAAACCACATGGCATCAACGCAGAAGGTTTGAAGCGCAGGGGTTTTTCTGCGGAGAGCATTCTGCAAATCAAGCGCGCCTATAAAACCCTCTACCGTAAAGGTTTGACATTAGATGAGTCTAAGGCCGAACTTGCAAGCATAGCTACACCTGAAATTAATTTACTGACGGATTTTCTAAACATCTCTACCCGCGGCATTGTCCGTTAATTTTCTCCATGACGACTAGAATTGCAATTGTTGCAGGCGAGGCCTCAGGTGACTTGTTGGGTGCTCATTTGGTGGAGGCTTTAAAGCAACACCGACCCGATATTGAGTTTTTAGGGATTGCTGGCCCTAAAATGATTAGCCTAGGTGTCAAGTCCTTGTATCCCATCGAGCGTTTATCTGTGCGTGGTTATATTGAGGTGATTAAGCATCTCTGGGGGTTATTGAAGCTACGCCGAAACTTATTAAAACACCTTCTGAATAATCCACCTGACCTGTTTATTGGCGTAGATGCGCCAGATTTTAATTTCTGGTTAGAAAAAAAACTAAAGAATAAAGGCATTAAAACTATTCATTACGTCAGTCCTTCGGTTTGGGCGTGGCGTGAAAATCGCATCAAGCACATTAAAAAATCAGTGACAGAAATTCTGGCACTGTTTCCTTTTGAGCCAGCGTTATACCAAAAGGCCAATGTGCCCGTCACTTATGTGGGACATCCGCTGGCTGATATTTTGCCTTTAGTACCTGATGTTGCAGGTGCGCGTGAGCTATTAAAACTTGATAATGAAGCACTGGTTGTTGCAATGTTGCCAGGCAGCCGGCAAAGTGAAGTTGCGCAGCATGCTGAGCTGTTTGTTCAGGTTGCCAAGAAAATATATGCCCAAGCGCCGCATGCGATATTCCTAGTGCCGCTCATTACTCGTGAAACACGTAAGATTTTTGAGCAGGCAATTTTTAAAGAAGCTGAACATTTGCCTATGCAGTTATTGTTTGGGCATGCACACGATGCAATGGAGGCGGCAGATGTGGTCGTGGTGGCTTCTGGTACAGCAACATTGGAGGCTGCTTTACTGAAAAAACCCATGGTGATTACTTACCGTATGTCAAAACTCAGCTGGCAGATACTCAAACGCATGCGCTTGCAGCCTTATGTCGGATTACCTAATATTTTAGCTGAAAAGTTTATCGTGCCAGAATTGTTACAGAATGATGCAACGCCTGAAAAAATTTCAGAAGCCGTGTTTTCCATGCTTCATGATAAAGCGAGGCTGGCTAGTATTGAAGAAGAGTTTATAAATATTCATCATGCCTTGCGCCAGAATACGGCTCAAAAAGCCGCTGCTGCCGTGCTTGCTCATTTGACATGATTGATCCAATGTTGATTTGTGGTGTAGATGAGGCAGGGCGTGGGCCTTTGGCAGGCGCAGTCTTTGCAGCTGCGGTGATTCTGGATGCTAATCGTCCAATTGTCGGCTTGGCTGATTCAAAAAAACTGACTGAGAAAAAACGTGATTTTTTAGCATTGGAAATCAAAGAAAAGGCGCTGGCTTGGGCAATAGCCAGTTGCAGTGCACAGGAGATTGATAAGATTAATATTCTGCAGGCGAGTTTGTTAGCCATGAAGCGTGCTGTTGAGCAGCTTCATGTGACACCTCAATTGGTGCAGGTGGATGGCAATAAATGCCCCGATATTCACCTGCCTTGCGAGGCAATCGTGAAAGGGGACAGTAAGGTGCAAGCGATTTCAGCGGCGTCAATTTTGGCTAAAACAGCGCGTGATGCAGCCTTGTATACTCTAGATAAGCAGTATCCAATTTATGGCTTTGCTAAGCATAAAGGCTACCCAACTGCTGCACATATGCAGGCACTCACTGAGCATGGTGTTTGTCCTGAGCACCGTATGAGTTATGCGCCAGTGCGTAATTTAGTGTTGCATAGTCTGGGTTAACTAAAACTTACCAATTCGCATCCCCGCATAAAACTTGGGTTTAAGCCAAAAGTAAAAATACAGTGGGCTTCTTATGCAGGTCTGGCAATTCTTTGGCGTTTCTCCACGTTTGAATGTTTCTACTTACGATAAACTCATCATCAAGACTAATATTGCATGCGATACATAGCTGAGTTTCATTCTGGCAGTGCGCTAAGATATCCTCCAGTAAGTGTTGGTTACGATAGGGTGTTTCAATAAAGATCTGTGTTTCATTATTTTTACGAGACTGTTTTTCAATTTCCTTAAGTTTTTGAATACGAGCGGCCTTATCTGCAGGTAAATAGCCTAAAAAAGTAAAGTGCTGTCCATTAAGACCCGAGGCCATCAAGCTTAGTAAAATAGCGCTGGGGCCGACCAGTGGCGCAACCCGAATTCCTTTTTTATGTGCAAGGGCTGCGAGTTTTGCGCCTGGGTCAGCGATGCCTGGGCATCCCGCCTCGCTCATCAGCCCTACGTTTTGTCCTCCGAGCAGCGGGGCTAACAGTGCTGGGATGGTTTTTTCTTCTGTGTGTTCGTTAAGCGTCATGAGTTTGAGTTCGCGCACGGGCTTGTTGGTTTTTATTAGCCCCAGAAAGCGACGCGCGGTTTTCTCATTTTCTACAACAAACACCTCTAGCTTTTGAGCAATACTGATGACATCAGGCGGTAATGCGAGTGACAAGTTGTCATCGCCCAAAGTGACAGGAATAAAATAAAGTGTGCCTAATGCCATTTGCAATCCATTAATTAATACTTTATCTGAACACGGTAGCTCAGCGTTGTTTTGCCTTCTGCTGGAATTGTTATTTTCCAAATCGCAGTATTACTGGTGGCTTTGTTACTATGGTGACTTTCGTTCAATATTTTCCATTCCGCAGGAATCGGCTCTTTGACTGTCACTATGACAGCTTCTTTTTTCGCATTTTTAAGCACGATCTCGTAAGCACTTTCATAGGTACGGTTGCCTTTACTTGGACGAGGCAAGGTTTTGAAGTCAGTTTGTTTTTTGTCAGCCGTAACATCAAACGCCTCGCCTAATTTCAGGCGCACTTTTTCGTTTTTTGGTGTGTGGTCAATGTTGTCTTCGCCAACAAACTGCGCATTGCCTTGATTGTCTTTTTTATACATGCGCATAACGCCTTTGGGTAAGGGCATGCCAAGCTTGGCAGATTCTTTGTTATCAAATTCTACAAAGACGCCCACTTTCATTTTTTGACCTAAGTCGCCATAGCTGGATGTATAGTAATAATTTGAGCCTTGTAATACCAGCTCTTTACGCGCGGGTACGTTGCTTGCAGAGAGTAAGGCGACTTGCTTGGTTTGATTTTCGGCGATGGTCGTAGGGCGGTTTAGCGAGTATAAATGGTATTCCAGGAGTGACTCTTCAGCCATAGGCGCGCTTGCCGCAGACTCAAGGACGTCAGATTTTACTGATCTAAGTGAGCCAAGACGCATTTCTGGCCGGACGCGATTAACATCGCCTGCTACGAGTTGCAGTTTAGCATTTTGGTAACTGGCACCGCTGGTGTTGGTGAGCGTGACCCAGCCTGATAAGTCGATACTGTTTTCTTTTGGGCTCAGTTCAGCTACGTAATCTGCTTTCCAGCTTAATCCCCCCGTCAGGTAACTTAGCTCTACCGTATGTTCTGCGGGCGCGTTGTTGTTAAGTTGCGTGACAAGGGTAGGGCGGTCGCGTAAATTTTCTGGCACATCATCATAGACAATGCGCCCTGGAATCCCGGTTTCGATGCGATTGCCAATTTTAAGTACAACGCCATTGTTGGCTGAGAGTACCGTTGCCTTTTCGATATTTTCTTCACCTGTGACAGAATTAGTTTTGATGATGCTGACAGTTTTTCCTACATACTTTTCCAGTAGTTTCTGTGGTGTCAGTAAATCAAAATCAAAATTCTGTTCTAAAGTAGTTAAGCTGCCGATATGGCTAATGCTACGAAGTAACGCCGTTTCAGGGCGAATTTGAGCGCTTACATCCCTCAGCGCGAGCGAGTTTAAACCTTGTTTCAGTTTGACTTTGCGTAGGTCTTTAACTAGCGCCAGGTTTTCGTTGTAAATTGTGACGGCAACAGACTGTTGCTCATGATGGGTATTGCGGATTTCTTCGGACGCTACCGCCCAAGCTCCAGTACCAAGTGCGGAAAGTGTGGCAAGTAATATAGTGGTGTTTTTTTGTTTCATGATGGATATCCTAGTAGTAGTTTAATAATGCATCAACAATTTTTATATGATTGCGATGCTTCACTGCAATGGATTAAACGTGGCATCCAGTTAAAAGGGGTTAAATGATTTTAAAATTATATTTTGACACTATATTACAGTAACGCCTTCAGCTTGCAGCATGTCGATTAAACGTATCAAGGGCAAGCCAATCAATGCATTAGGGTCATCCCCTTGCATTTTTTCAATGAGTGCAATGCCCAAACCTTCAGACTTGGCACTCCCTGCGCATTGATACGGCTGCTCTAATAATAGGTAACGTTCAATTTGCGCATCGGATAGCTGTCTGAATTTAACATGATAGGGCACGGCTTCTGCCTGCATGTTATGGGTGCTGGCATTATATAAGCATAATGCACTGTGAAAGATAACCTCACGACCGCGCATCATGCGTAATTGTTGAGTTGCATTACTGTGATTGAGCGGTTTTCCCAGTTGAATATTATCAAGAGTTGCCACTTGGTCGCAGCCAATAATTAGGGCGTCAGGGTTTGTTTCGGCAATTTTTTTTGCTTTTAATTGCGCAAGTCTTAATGCGGTTGCCTGTGGAAGCTCGCCATTGATAGGCGTCTCATCCACATCAGGAGTGATACAAATAAAGGGAAGCCTCAAGCGTTCAAGCAGCTCGCGTCGGTAAGGGGAGGAGGAGGCTAGAATGAGTGTCTGTGTCATAATTGGTTTGATATAAAAAAGCCGACAGGGGTTATCTGTCGGCTTAATAGATTGATTTTAAACAGCTTTACTCGGGTTGAATTTCAAGCAGCGCTTCATCTGGCGTAACAGTGTCACCTTTGGTGACATGCACGGCAACGACTATGCCCGATGTAGCGGCTTGAATTTCATTTTCCATTTTCATCGCCTCAATCACCAGTACACCATCTCCTGCTTTGACTTTGTCACCCGCGTTGACCTTCACGGCAACGATAGTGCCTGGCATAGAGGTGGTAACGTGTCCCGCATGGGTAGGGCGCGGTCTGTTGCTGCCGGCATTGGTTGATACCTTCTTTTTGTTGCCGGTGCTGGCACTGCCATCGCCAGAAATTTCAATTTCACTTAATGTTTCAACAATCACCTCTTCAGCGATGCCGTCGATAGAAACAAAATATGGACGTTGTTCTTCACCTGCATGACCACTGCCTGTTACATTGATGTGAAAGGTTTCGCCATGTAATGTGACTTTAAATTCATTGGGTGCGTAGCGTGCACCTTGGCTGTGCTCGCTAACTTTATCAAGTAGCGTTTCTGGTATAAGTGAACCCGCATTGCGTTCTTGTAAATAAGTTTGACCGATATCAGGGAACATGGCGTATGTCAGCACGTCTTCTTCAGATTTGGCAAAGCGTTCAGCCTCGATTGTCAACTTCGCCATTTCTGGCTTTAACAGATCAGCAGGTCTACAGCTAATGACTGCGGCGCTACCAACAGCCTGCTGTTTGATGGCTTCATTGACTGGTGCGGGCGACTGCCCATAATGGCCAAGCAGATAGTTCTTTACTTCATTGGTAATCGATTTATAACGTGCACCAGTGACTACATTAAGCACGGCCTGCGTACCTACAATTTGTGAGGTAGGTGTCACCAAGGGAGGGTAGCCCAAATCTTCACGCACACGCGGGATTTCATTGAGCACCTCGTCGATGCGATTCAATGCACCTTGTTCTTTGAGTTGGTTGGATAAGTTTGAAATCATGCCACCAGGGACTTGGTTAACCAGCACGCGCGTATCAACACCAGTAAAGTTGCTCTCAAATTGCCAGTATTTTTTTCTTACTTCACGGAAGTAAGCGGTAATTTCCTGTAGCGCGGCTAAATCCAGGCCTGTATCGTACTCGGTGCCTTTTAGCGCCGCCACTAGGCTCTCGGTGGAAGTATGGCTCGCACCTTCACCAAATGATGAGTTGCATGTGTCTATGATAGCTGCACCTGCTTCTATGCCTTTAAGAAAGCACATGGAGGACAAGCCAGATGTGGCATGGCTGTGCAGGTGGATTGGCAGGTTAACGCTTGCACGGATTGCCTTCACTAGTTCACTGGTGCTTTGTGGGGTAAGTAGGCCTGCCATATCTTTAATGGCTATGGTGTCACAGCCCATAGACTCCAGCTCTTTAGCAAGTGCCACAAAGTGAGCAACATCATGCACAGGGCTAGTGGTGTAACTAATGGCACCTTCTGCATGCTTGCCCACTTTTTTTACAGCCTCAATAGAGGTCTTTAAATTGCGCATATCGTTCATGGCGTCAAAAATGCGGAAAACATCTACACCATTATCCGCAGATTTTTTTACGAACGCTTGAACCACATCGTCAGAGTAGTGGCGGTAGCCCAACAAATTTTGGCCACGAAGCAACATTTGAATGCGGCTGTTCGGTAAGGCCTTGCGTAATTTTGTCAGGCGTTCCCATGGGTCTTCCTTGAGGAAGCGTACGCAGGCATCAAAAGTGGCGCCTCCCCATGCTTCTAAAGACCAAAAGCCGATTGCATCCAGTTTTGAGCAAATGGGCAGCATATCATCGGTACGCATACGAGTTGCAATAAGAGACTGATGTCCATCGCGTAAAACCAGTTCTGAAACAAATACTTTTGCCATATTTTTAATCTATCGCTTTAATGTTTAAATTAATTTAAATCGTAACTAAATGCCTTCGTGTGCAGCAATCACAGCGGATATAGCAGCAGCAATTAACTCAGGGGGTACTACATTTGCATAATTAGTCAGCTCAGGATGGCTTTCAACAAAGCTGGTATTAAATTCTGCATTTCTAAAATCTTCATGCTTCAGGATCTCCTGATAATACGGAATAGTGGTTTTAACACCGTAAATCAACATATCATCCAGCGCGCGGCGACCTCTTTCGATGACCCCTTCCCAGGTGAGTGCCCAAACTGTGAGCTTGGCACACATGGAATCGTAATAGGGCGGTATCACATAACCGCTGAAAATTGCAGCATCCATTCTCACGCCTGGGCCACCAGGTGCATAGTAGCGCGTAATTTTACCAAAACTCGGCAAAAAGCCATTTTTTGGGTCTTCCGCGTTAATGCGGAACTCCATCGCGTAGCCCCTGAATTTCACATCTTTTTGTGCGTATTGCAGTGGGTGGCCGTAAGCAATGCGAATCTGCTCCTGCACGATATCAATGCCAGTAATGGTTTCGGTAACCGTATGTTCTACTTGAAGGCGTGTATTCATTTCCATGAAATAGAAAGTATTATCTGAGTCAAGTAAAAACTCAACAGTACCTGCATTTTTATAGTTCACGGCTTTTGCGGCCTTAACTGCTAACCCGCCAATGTATTCACGCTGTGCCTGTGATAGTTGTGGTGATGGTGCGATTTCTATCAGTTTTTGGTTGCGGCGCTGAATGGAGCAGTCACGCTCAAACAAGTGGATTGCATTACCATGAGCATCTGCAATTACCTGCACTTCAATGTGACGTGGTGATACCACGCATTTTTCAATAAAGACTTCAGGTTTACCAAACGCCTTGCTCGCCTCACTGATAACGCGGTCATAATTGCTGAGCAGATCTTTTTCGCTGTCGCATCTGCGAATTCCTCGACCGCCACCGCCATTAGTCGCTTTAAGCATGATGGGGTAGCCAATTTTGTTAGCGAGTGTTACGGCTTCATCCAGATCTTTTAAATTGCCATTACTGCCTGGTGTGCAGGGAATGCCAGCATCAATCATAGCATTTCTTGCCTGAATCTTGTCACCCATTTGGCGAATAACATCTGCACTGGGGCCGATAAACTTGACACCACGTCTTTCACATATCTCTGCGAGTTCAGGGTTCTCAGATAAAAAGCCGTAGCCTGGATGCAGAGCGTCACAGCCAGCAGCTACTGCCAGATTAACGATATTGTGCGCATTCAGGTAACCCGCCACAGGGTCAGCGCCAATATGATAAGCCTCGTCGGCTTTTTTCACGTGCAAAGCCTGACGGTCTGCATCGGTATAAATCGCTACGGATTTGATGCCCATTTCTGAGCTTGCGCGTACAATGCGCACAGCAATCTCACCGCGATTGGCAACTAGAATCTTTTTGAACACGTGGTAAACCTTAAAAAAAATTTCGTTACAAAACGCGCAATTGTATCATGTGAGTAGTGATAGCCAAATCCTTGGTGCGTATTTATGGCAAAAATTGCAGATTTAATGCGGATTTATACTTGTGATTTCTGGGTGGGTCTTAGGCAGAATACTTTGCCAATCGAACAGGAGATGGGGGATAATTCTGCCTGTATAAATATTTGTAGGAAATAATGAGCATGACTACACAGCCGCTTCAGATTGATAACATAGCATTTGCAACCAGGGCTGAGCATTTACAGGGTGCGTTAAGCTTGGCAGCCTTGCCCAGGTTGCGAGAGTTGCTGACGTCAAAAATGCCAGCCCCAGCACTTGCTGCAGAAAATTTGGCGGCGAATCAGGATGTGGCTGATGAGGTTGAATTTCAATTAAGCGGTGAAAAAAATGTAATGGGTCAGCATCTTCTGCATCTTTCCATTCAGGCGGACTTACCTACATTCTGTCAGCGATGTTTGCAGCGTATGCGCATTGCTATGGGTTTGAACTTTACTTACCTTATTGCAGAGGTGGATGATGCGGCTTTATTGGATGGGGATGAGTTAACTTTGGAAGATGAAATGGATGTGCAGCCGCCAGATCAAGCCATGAGTTTACTTGC
The DNA here is from genome assembly GCA_028688575.1 of Methylotenera sp. Taxonomy (GTDB): domain Bacteria; phylum Pseudomonadota; class Gammaproteobacteria; order Burkholderiales; family Methylophilaceae; genus Methylotenera. Next base: position 17,585 of record JAQTXW010000025.1, read on the forward strand.
GCTTATTGAAGATGAGTTAATCATGGCGCTACCTATTGCGCCAACCCATGATTTCTCTTGCACGGACGTGCAAATGCAAAGCGGTGATAAGCACAACCCATTTGCAGCGTTGAAGGGCTTGATTAAATCTTGATGGCTGGCCCAACAATCTAGTATGAGTTAAGCCCAAATTAAAAATCAAAATGAAACATCAGCTGAAATGCGAATAAACTCACGCAGTTGCTGACAAAACTTGATATTTACATTACAATGCTGAATTAGCTTTTTTCTAATCTTAAAAAATTTAGCAGTGCGATGGCGATTTGTTAGCGGATGGCACTGATTTATAAGTAATTGAGATGATGTTTTAATCATTTTATTGGAGTTTATTATGGCAGTTCAACAAAACAAAAAGACACCTTCCAAGCGCGGCATGCACCGTTCACATGACTTTTTGACCAACCCAGCATTGGCTGTAGAGCCAACAACAGGTGAAACGCATTTGCGTCATCACGTGAGCCCAAATGGCTACTATCGTGGCCGTAAAGTGTTGCCATCAAAAGGCGAATAAGTTTACACGCACACAATTAACGTATTGATTACGATCAAGATCCATTGTTTGGTGTGTTGATTGCAACATAAAAATTAACGCCGCTCCAGTAAAATGGGCGGCGTTAATTTTTTGCGATTCGTTTTAACTCAGATTTGCTTTAACCCAGACTTTCCACCAAACTTTGCCAGAGCTTGATAATCAACACTCAAGCCAATATGCTGGCAAGCGTTGTTAAAAGTGACAGCCTAGCGCAATTGAATGGATCTTTATGCGCAAAATAAAAGATGCAAAGTGGGTGGTTGGCATTCAGGTGGGTTTAATATTGCTGAATGGAAAATCTGAGTTAAATTATGAAATGCTGAATTATTCTGATGTGTCAGTTATGATACTGATACTACAGCCAAGTATTTAGCTTATTTATTTTTATTAATTGAGTATCAAGATGGATATTACAATAGCAATAGACGCAATGGGCGGCGATCATGGCCCCCATGTAACGGTTCCAGCCACTTTAAAAGCCTTAGCGTCTGATAGTCAGTTAAATATCGTGCTGGTGGGGCTGGCTGATGCAATTGAGGCGGAGCTCAAGGCCAATAGTGCATCATTAAGTCCACGATTACGCATCCATCATGCGAGCCAGGTGGTGACGATGGATGAATCACCTCAGGGTGCATTGAAAAATAAAAAAGATTCGTCTATGCGTGTCGCTATCAACTTGGTGAAAAGCGGTGAGGCGAATGCCTGTGTGAGTGCTGGCAATACGGGTGCGTTGATGGCAACAGCCCGGTTTGTCCTTAAAACACTGCCTGGTATTGACAGGCCCGCCATTGCATCAGTTCTGCCTAGTGAAACAGGCAATACCTACATGCTGGATTTGGGTGCCAATGCTGATTGTACTGCTGAACATCTTTATCAGTTTGCGATCATGGGGGCAATGCTCGTGAGTTGCGTCGAGCATAAAGCACGCCCCAGTGTCGGTTTGCTCAATATTGGCTCGGAGGAAATTAAAGGTAACGAAGTCGTGAAGCAGGCGGCGGAGTTGTTGCGCGCAAGTCATCTTAATTTTTACGGTAATGTTGAGGGGGATGACATTTTTAAAGGCACGACTGATTTAGTGGTGTGCGACGGTTTTGTGGGTAATGTATCACTCAAAACCACGGAGGGTTTGGCGCATATGATGGGCAAGTTCTTGACGCAGGAATTCAAGCGTAATTGGCTTACCAAAGCCATGGCATTGTGTGCTTTGCCTGTGCTCAAGGCATTTAAAAAGCGTCTGGACCCGCGTCGCTACAACGGCGCTAGCTTTTTAGGGTTGCGAGGGTTGGTCGTGAAAAGTCATGGCGGTGCCGATGATGTTGCTTTTCTATCTGCAATTCATGTGGCCATTGAAGAGGCGCGCAGTGGCGTATTAAAACGGATTAGTGAGCAGTTGGAAATAGAACATCTACAGCCTGCTACTGAAGTGCAAAATTTACAGGATACACAATGATATTTTCTAAAATCGCTGGCACTGGAAGCTATTTGCCGCAAAGAGTTCTTACCAATGCCGATCTGGAGACCATGGTTGATACCACGGATGAGTGGATTTATAGCCGTACTGGGATTCGCGAGCGGCATATAGCAGCAGAAAGTGAATTTACAAGTGATCTTGCGGTTGCAGCAGCTAAAAACGCGATTGAAGCTGCTAACATTGATTTGCAGTTAATTGATTTGATTTTGGTTGCCACGACCACACCTGACCGTGTTTTTCCAAGCACGGCATGCTTGGTGCAAAATCAACTCGGTGTCAAAAATAATTGTCCAGCTTTTGATGTGCAGGCAGTATGTAGTGGCTTTGTCTATGCGCTGGCTGTGGCGGATAGCATGATTAAATCTGGCAGTGTTAAAAATGCGTTGGTGATTGGCGCTGAAACCATGTCGCGCATTACTGACTGGACTGATAGAAGTAACTGTATTTTATGGGGCGACGGTGCAGGTGCTGTGGTGCTGCAAGCCTCGACTGAAGCAGGCATTATCTCTACCCATCTGCATGCGGATGGCAGTTATGAAAAATTGCTCAATGTGCCGACGGGTGTGTCCAAGCTGGGCGATGATAAAACCGTTAAGATGGAAGGTAATGCCGTATTTAAAATGGCAGTCAATACCTTGGATCAAATTGTGGATGAAACACTTTCCGCGAATGGCATGCAAAAGCATGATATAGACTGGCTCGTGCCGCATCAGGCAAATATTCGCATACTGCAGGCGACAGCCAAAAAGCTGGACATGGATTTGGAAAAAGTCGTTGTCACGGTGGATAAACATGGTAATACTTCGGCTGCATCGATTCCATTGGCTTTGGATACGGCTGTGCGTGATGGACGAATCAAACGTGGCGACGTGCTATTAATGGAGGCCTTTGGCGGTGGATTCACCTGGGGTTCTGCATTAATTAAATACTAATTTATCAAGTAGATACATTTGTTATTTAGAGTAATTTATTAAGAGTAATTTATGAAAAATCTAGCTTTCTTTTTTCCAGGTCAAGGCTCTCAATCAGCAGGTATGATGAGTGGTTTTGGCGATTCTAATGTCATACGCGATACATTTACAGAGGCTTCGGATGTTCTTGGTGTTGATCTCTGGGCAATGGCAACGGAGCCCAATGAGGCGATCAACGAAACGACCAATACACAGCCTATCATGCTAACAGCTGGCGTTGCTACCTGGCGCGCATGGCTTTCCGTGTCAGGTCAGATGCCATCGGTTCTCGCGGGACACAGTCTGGGTGAATATACAGCACTGGTGGCTTCAGGGGCGTTATCATTTAAAGAGGCATTGCCTCTTGTGCGTTATCGCGCGGAAGTGATGCAGAGCGCTGTTCCTGCTGGTGTTGGCGCAATGGCTGCAATTCTCGGCTTGGATGATGATGCAGTGCGGGCTGTTTGTGCAGAAGCGGCACAAAATGAGGTGTTGGAGGCGGTTAACCTGAATTCTCCTGGCCAGGTGGTGATTGCTGGAAATAAAACTGCTGTCGAGCGCGGCATGGAAATAGCAAAGGCGAAAGGTGCTAAACGTGCATTAGCCTTGCCCGTGAGCGTACCTTCTCATTGTGCTTTGATGAAGCCTGCGGCAGCCCAGCTTGCTGACTACCTGCAAAATGTAACGCTAGTTCAGCCACAAATACCTGTGCTGCATAATGCAGATGTCATGTCTTATCATGAGAGCGCTAAAGTTAAAGATGCGCTGGTGCGCCAGCTTTATAGCCCTGTGCGTTGGGTTGAAACTGTGCAAGCTATTGCAGCGCAGGGTGTTAGTCAGTCTGCGGAATGCGGACCAGGTAAGGTGTTAGCCGGGTTAACCAAACGCATCGTGGCTGAGCTGCCATGCGTGGCACTGACGACTGATACTGCTTTGGCTGAACTCAAGCAAACACTTTAAGCCATAAGATTTATTAAACCATACACTTTAAAATTCATTCAGAGGTGACGTATGTTAACAGGACAAATAGCATTAGTAACGGGTGCTAGCCGCGGTATTGGTGCAGCAATAGCTTTGGAGTTGGGACAGCAAGGTGCCACAGTGATAGGTACTGCAACTTCAGATGCAGGCGCTGCTGCGATTACCCAAACTTTAACGGTGGCAGGTGTTAAAGGTGAGGGGATGACACTCAATGTGAATGATGCCGCGCAATTGGAGGCCACGCTAAAAAAAATCTCCGAAAAATATGGAGATGTAAGTGTGTTGGTAAATAATGCAGGCATTACTCGCGACACTTTGTTAATGCGCATGAAAGACGAAGATTGGGATGCAGTGATTAGTACCAACCTGACTTCAGTTTATCGCGTGAGTCAGGCAGTGCTGCGCCCCATGATGAAGGCGCGTGCAGGCCGCATCATCAGCATTTCTTCTGTGGTAGGTCACATGGGTAATGCAGGTCAGACTAACTATGCTGCGGCAAAAGCGGGGATGACAGGGTTCACAAAATCACTGGCGGCTGAGGTTGGTAGTCGTGGTATCACGGTAAACTGTGTTGCGCCTGGTTTTATTGAAACTGACATGACAGCAGAGTTATCTGAAGAGATTACAAACAAAATGCTTGCGCGCATACCCGCTGGGCGCTTGGGTTCTGTCAAGGAAATTGCAGCGACTGTGGTGTTTTTAGCATCGCCTAATGCGGCATATATCACGGGGGAAACCATCCATGTGAATGGCGGCATGTTGATGGTGTAGGGCGCTTGTTATAAATAATCATAGTTTTTTTGTATTCTTCCTCAATTTTGATAGAATACGGTTTAGTCGTAAGGCTATTTTTTCTTTTTGAAGGGGTAATTAGATGTCTGACATCGAACAACGCGTTAAAAAAATTGTTGCTGAGCAATTAGGTGCAAATGAAGCTGATGTTAAAAATGCATCATCATTTGTAGATGATTTAGGTGCTGACTCATTAGACACAGTTGAGTTAGTGATGGCGCTAGAAGAAGAATTTGACTGCGAAATTCCTGATGAAGAAGCAGAAAAAATCACAACTGTTCAATTAGCAATTGATTACATCAATACTAACCTGAAGTAATATAGCTTTCATTAGGCAATAAACTCTAATTTAAGAGTTTATTGCCTTTTTTGTTTATTGCACCGCACTGTCGTGCATCACTTAAATTACACTGCATCATAAAGGTAAGCTTCATGTCCAAACGTAGAGTCGTTGTTACAGGTCTTGGCGTTGTTTCACCAGTAGGTATTGGTGTTAAAGCCGCATGGGATAATCTAATTGCTGGTAAATCTGGCATAACACAAATCACTAAATTTGATGCAAGCGCCTTTGCTTCTACGATTGCTGGAGAAGTTAAGGATTTCAAGGCGGAGGATTACATTCCCGCAAAAGATGCAAGACGTATGGATACCTTTATTCAGTATGGACTAGCCGCTGCAATCGAGGCCGTTAAAGACTCTGGTATTGTCGCCACGGATGAAAATGCCGAGCGTATTGGCGTTTCGATAGGTTCTGGTATTGGTGGTATGCAACTTATCGAAGACACAGATATACTTTATCAGGCATCAGGCCCACGCAAGATTTCGCCGTTCTTCATTCCTGGCACGATCATCAACATGATTTCGGGTAATTTATCGATCATGTTTGGTTTTAAAGGTCCGAATGTGGCGATTGTGACCGCCTGTACAACAGGCACGCACTCCATCGGTGATGCTTCACGCATGATTGAGTACGGTGATGCAGATGTGATGGTCGCAGGCGGTGCAGAAGCTGCCATTACACGCCTGAGCGTAGGCGGCTTTGCCGCTTCACGCGCGCTGTCCACACGTAATGACGACCCTGCAACTGCCAGTCGACCATGGGATAAAGACCGTGATGGCTTTGTGATAGGAGAGGGTGCAGGCGTACTGGTGCTGGAAGAATATGAGCATGCTAAAAAACGCGGTGCAAAAATCTACGCTGAATTAAGTGGTTACGGCATGAGTGCAGATGCTTATCATATGACAGCGCCTAATATGGACGGTCCGCGCCGCTCTATGCGCAATGCCATGAACAATGCGGGCATCAATCCTGATGCTGTGCAGTTTGTCAATGCTCATGGTACTTCAACGCCATTGGGTGATGCCAATGAAACTAATGCGATTAAAGCTGCATTTGCCGACCATGCTTATCGCCTCGTCGTGAATTCAACTAAATCAATGACGGGGCATTTATTGGGTGGTGCTGGTGGTTTAGAGTCCGTGTTCACAGTGCTGTCAATTCATCATCAAATTTCACCGCCTACGATCAATATTTTCAACCAAGATCCTGACTGTGATCTGGATTTCTGTGCGAATACTGCACGTGATATGAAAATCGAATACGCCTTGAAAAATAACTTTGGCTTTGGTGGTACCAATGGCAGTTTAGTTTTCAAGAAAATTTAGTTTATCGCATCATGAAAGTGCTGAATTTAGGTAAATACTTGGGTAATGCTATTGCCATGAGATTGTAAATCTTTTGTTAATTGCCACTTAAATGACAAGCTAACCGAAAATGGTGATGTATTATTAAAAAAACTAAATAATACAACGACCTTTTTATGAAAATAACAACAATTAAAACCATGTGGTTATACCACATGGTTTTATGCTTTTTTGCCGCTCTTAAATGGCTTGTCAGCTACACTTGATTCGTCTGAGGCTAATGCGAAGGAGTGCCATGAGGGTCTGGTGACATTTTTTATGAATATATTTAGCTTTTTTACAATCGCATTCACAGACATGTGAAAATAAACAATCAAATACCTGCGCAATTCGTTCAGACTTGGCTGACACGACAGCTTAACAATCAAACTTGCCCTGCTACAAAATCAGGCCTAACTCAGATCGTTAAAGGGCCTTTAATTGGATAAAGTATTATTCAACGATGATACGACCGTTAATCTCCTGCACAGGTCTGTTGTTGTGGTGTTTCATGACATTTTGAAAGGCTTCAATCTGTGCTTTAGAAGCTGTTAAGGGTGTTTTAATCACAATCCACCTGACACCTTCTGAGCATGGCGGGGTGGTCAGCGATCCATTAAAACGGTAGTAATCCAGATTTTTGGGCATCATCTCACTCGGGAGTAATCTGGAAACAATATTCACAGGTTTATCCAGGTTTTTAGGCATCTGTTTCCACAGCTTTTCTAAGCCAATATTGGCTTTGCCTTCATTAAACATAACGCCTATGACTGCTAAATTGCCTTTGGAGTCCGCATGTACAAAATGTGCTTCCATAGCGAAGGCCTTGCCTTTGATCATATGTTCACTTGGGGCATGAAAATGCACTTGTTTGAGTTTGAATACCATATTGTCCAGTATTAAATTATTACCATCCTTAAAATTAACCTGTATGGTATGACCATTATTGACAATGTCTTTGGCGGGGAACTTCTGCAACATCTTAAGCGGTTTAAGGTCTGCATCAATAGTGCTGTCAATGTCAATGGGTGATTGGTTTTTACCCACGTCGCAAGTTGCAAACTCTGGTTTTAGTTTCCCCCATTCTGTAGGGCCTGCTTTGTCTTCATAAGACCAATGTGCTGCGTGAGGGGGTTCTTTTTCTGCCTTCTTTTCTGTTGCTGCGGCTGTATCAGCTGTTTTTTCAATCTCAGGCGGCGGGGCAGGAGGCGCAGTCGCTACGCTACTCTGTGGGGATCCCTCAGTTTTTGCGGGTGCTTGTGTTGTTAGCTGCTTGGCCTTAGGTGCACTGGCTTGCGAGCTGTCCTTTCTGCTGCAGGTATAGCGCATGGCACGATCAAATTCGGTTTCAGGCACGGGTTCAATAAATTCGGCATTTTTGATGTCTATGGCTGCTGAGTGAACGAGTGTTGTGTCTAAATATTGAAATACTTGCGAAGCTGCAGACTTTTGTGAATCGCAGTCAAAATACCACAACAGTTTTGCCTGATTGTATTCTTTGTCAGGAAACTCCAGGTTTTTTTGCACGGTTTTGTATTCAATTTTTACCCAGGCACGCTTGAGCTTATCTTTCTCGAGGATGGATTGCTTATCAATGGATAGCTTGCTGGTTTTGTTTTCACTTAACTTCACCCAAACGGCTGCGTGGCTGCTAATCGTAATCAGAGAAAGGTTACATATTAAAAATAGTGAATAAAGAAATTTCTTTGGCATAGCGTGTCCAGTCTAGATGTCGCAGTTGATTGCAGCCACATAATAATCAGCCCATATTATATGCTTTGCAAAGGTCGTTTTATGTTAAGAGCTAACGTGTCTTAATCGTTTAATTTTTTAATTTGCCTCATTTTTAAAAAGATGAGTTGCAGATAAGATAGCATCTTGAACCTGTTGATGTTCTATAATCTTAATCCATCATAAAAATAAAAAATATCAATTACACATGAATGTTAAACAAAATCAGCCAGTAGAAATCTATGCAGATGGCGCCTGCAAAGGTAACCCTGGCCCTGGTGGATGGGGCGCGTGGATTAGCTATGGTGAGCACGAAAAAGAACTATGTGGCGGCGAGTTGGACACCACCAATAACCGCATGGAGTTAACCGCCGTGATTCGGGCACTGGAAGCACTCAAACGCAGTTGCCACGCCAAAGTATTTACAGACTCAGTATATGTGCAAAAGGGGATTTCTGAATGGATTGTAGGTTGGAAATCACGCAACTGGCGCACGGCAGACAAAAAACCTGTCAAAAATGACGATTTGTGGCGTGTGCTGGATGTGCTGGCGCAGCAGCATACTGTAGAATGGGTGTGGGTAAAAGGACATGCGGGGAATGTTGGGAACGAACGTGCTGACAGGCTCGCAAACCAAGGCGTGGAGCAAGTGTTAAGTCAGAGGGAGTTATCTTGAGGCAAGTTTTTTTAGATACGGAAACAACAGGTTTGTATCACGCACAAGGGCATCGCATCATTGAAGTAGCAGCGGTGGAAGTGGTGAATAGACGACTCACTAAAAATCATTTTCATTACTACCTGAACCCGGACCGTGAGATTGATCAAGGCGCACAAGAGGTACATGGCATTTCACTTGAGTTTCTGCAAGACAAGCCACACTTTGCCGATATCGCTGATGACCTGGTGGCCTTTATTGCCGATGCTGAACTCATCATGCATAACGCGCCATTTGATGTGGGTTTTCTAAATTGCGAGTTTGGTCTGCTAGGGTATAACACGGTAGAAAATATGGCGGTCAAAATTACGGACACGCTCAAAATCGCCAAAGAAATGCGGCCTGGGCAGCGCAATAATCTAGATGCATTATGTAAGCATTTTGGCATTGATAATTCAAAACGCACTTTGCACGGTGCTTTATTGGATGCTGAATTGTTGGCTGATGTCTACATGGCAATGACGCGTGGACAGGAAAGCCTGATGATGGCATTGGATGAGCCTAAACAGAATCCTCTTGAAATTTCACAGGCAAATGATTTGCCATTATTGATTCAATTGGCAAGTAGTGAGGAGTTGTCGGCGCATGACGCCTATCTTGCCGGCCTGGCAAAGTCAGGCAATTGCATTTGGAAACCCTCTTGATTCCGATCTTTATTTTAAGATTTTAAGAAAGTAAACACATGAGTAAAACGATTTTAGTCACAGGTGGCGCTGGGTTTATTGGTGCGAATTTTGTACTAGCCTGGGTTAATCTGCAGTTAGGTACGGTCATTAATCTTGATAAACTGACTTATGCGGGTAATCTTGCCAATCTGGAGTCGTTAAAACACAGCGCACAGCATGTTTTTGTGCATGGCGATATTGGTGACCAGCATCTGGTGGCTAGCTTACTGGCGAAGCACAAACCCAGTGCTGTGGTGAACTTTGCAGCGGAAAGTCATGTGGATCGTTCGATTCATGGCCCCGAAGATTTTATTCAGACGAATGTGGTGGGGACTTTTCATCTGCTGGAGTCGGTACGTGCCTACTGGAGCACGCTGAACACAGCTGATAAAGCGGAGTTTCGATTTTTGCATGTTTCGACTGACGAGGTTTATGGCTCTTTAACCAAAGATGCGCCAGCCTTTACTGAAACCACGCCTTATGCACCCAATAGCCCATATTCTGCCTCTAAAGCGGCTTCAGACCATTTGGTGCGTGCTTATCATCATACCTATGGTTTGCCAACGCTCACAACGAACTGCTCCAATAATTACGGGCCTTACCATTTTCCTGAGAAATTGATTCCGCTGGTGATACACCATGCCCTTGCGGGCAAGCCACTACCAGTTTACGGTAACGGCCTGCAGGTGCGGGACTGGCTCTATGTGGAAGATCACTGCGCTGCGATTCGCAGAGTGCTGGAGGCAGGACAGGTGGGTGAGGTTTACAACGTCGGCGGCTGGAATGAAAAAACCAATATTGATATCGTAAGAACACTTTGCCGTATGCTGGATGAAAAGCAGCCGCGTATCGATGGCAAGTCCTATGCGGAACAAATTACTTATGTTGCAGACAGGCCAGGTCATGACCAACGTTATGCGATAGACGCCACCAAGCTTGCAAAAACGTTAGGCTGGGAACCCGCAGAAACCTTTGAAACAGGCATAGAAAAAACAGTAAACTGGTATTTGGCACATCAAGACTGGGTCAATCACATCACCAGCGGTGATTATCGCAACTGGCTACAAACACATTATGCGGAACGCGGTGAGGAGTTGGCATGAAAGGAATTATCTTAGCGGGAGGCTCTGGTACACGGCTGCATCCAGTCACTCAGGTGGTTTCAAAGCAGTTGTTGCCAGTGTATGACAAACCCATGATTTACTACCCATTGAGCACACTGATGCTGGCAGGGATACGCGATATTCTGGTGATTTCCACCCCAGAAGATACTCCACGCTTCACGCAATTGCTGGGAGATGGCAGTCAGTGGGGAATTTCAATTCAATATGCCGTACAGCCATCACCTGATGGTTTGGCGCAGGCGTTTATCATCGGTAAGGACTTTATCGGCCATGACAGCTGCGCACTGGTGCTGGGGGATAATATTTTTTATGGGCATGAACTGGCGATTAAAACACAAGCGGCATCAAAGCTTGAAACTGGCGCCACTGTGTTTGCTTATCCAGTACGTGACCCTGAGCGTTATGGTGTAGTGGAGTTTAATGCGCAAGGTCAGGCTGTGAGTCTTGAAGAAAAACCCAAAGCACCCAAATCCAGATATGCAGTGACTGGCTTATATTTTTACGATAATGACGTCATTGACATTGCCTCTCAATTAATACCATCTCCACGGGGGGAGTTGGAAATTACCGATGTCAATTGCGCCTACCTCAAGCGCGGAGATTTACAGGTGGAGGTCATGGGACGGGGTATTGCGTGGCTGGATACAGGCACACACGAGTCTTTACTTGAGGCCTCATTGTTTATCGAAACCATTGAAAAGCGTCAGGGTTTAAAAGTAGCAAGTCCAGAAGAGGTGGCTTATCGCATGCAATATATCGATGGCGATGCGTTAGCTAAATTAGCTGATAAGTACATCAAAAATGCTTATGGCCAGTATTTGAAGATGTTGTTAACAGAACAGGTGTACTGATGCGGGTGCTTTCAAGCTCAATTCCTGATGTGCTCATTTTAGAACCCCAAGTATTTGGAGATGATAGAGGCTTCTTTTTTGAGAGTTTTAATCAGCAGGCTTTTAAAAAATTAACGGGAGTGAGCGCTCCATTTGTGCAGGATAACCATTCAAAATCCGCAGCCAATGTACTGCGTGGCCTGCATTATCAGATTGAGCAGGCGCAAGGCAAGTTGGTGCGAGTGGTTGCAGGTGAAGTGTTTGACGTGGCGGTGGATATTCGCCGTCACTCTTCGACTTTTGGTCAGTGGGTAGGCGCAGTGCTCTCGGCCGAGAATAAACGGCAGATGTGGATACCGCCTGGGTTTGCCCATGGCTTTTTGGTGTTGAAAGACAACACTGAGTTTTTATACAAGACTACAGATTATTATGCACCACAACATGAGCGTTGCATAAGCTGGGACGATGCGGAGATCGGGATTGAATGGCCAGCCGGCGTTGAACCTATCTTATCCGCAAAAGATAGACTAGGCAAAGCTTTCTCAGAAGCAGAAATTTTTGAAGCTATTGAAGTGCTAACTTGAGTTATGCATAAAAAAATATTGTTAACAGGCGTGAACGGGCAGGTGGGGCATGCGCTGAATCGTGCATTTTTAATGTGCAGTCAATCGCTTTATCAGGTGGTAGGCTTGGATAGAAATCAGCTGAATCTGTCTGACCAGGCGGCAATACGCCGTGTTGTACAGGCACTTAAGCCAGATTTGATTATTAACCCCGCAGCTTATACCGCAGTTGATCAGGCTGAGTCAGCTCCTGAAATCGCTTATGCGATTAATGCAGAGGCACCGAGAGTTTTGGCGGAGGAAGCGGCCAGTATTGGTGCAAAGTTGATTCACTTTTCTACAGATTATGTCTACGCAGGTAATAAAGCAGGAGCCTATTATGAAGATGATGTAACTCAGCCTTTAAGCGTGTATGGCAAAAGCAAACTGGCAGGAGAGGAAGCCATCAGGGCGGTTGGCCTGCAGCATTTGGTTTTTCGCACTTCCTGGGTATATGGTGCATATGGTAAGAATTTTTTACATACCATTTTGCGCTTGGCGAAAGCGCGTGATGCTCTACGTGTCGTTGCAGATCAGAAAGGTGCACCAACCAGTAGCACCAGTATTGCAGACGCTGTGTTGGATGTGCTTGATGCGTGGCAAAGTGAAACAGGGATTTACCACCTGGTAAACGCAGGCGAAACCAGCTGGCATGGCTTTGCCGTCGCGATTATTGAGGCATACACAGCACTCTCAGCAAGCAAAGGCTGGCCTGCACTTAAAATCACCGCTGAGCAGGTGACACCCATCAGTACAGCAGAATATCCGACACCTGCAGTACGTCCTGCCAATTCCTGCCTGGATTGCAGCAAGTTACGCTATAACTTTTCTATCGCAATGCCAGATTGGCATCTGGCATTGATGAATGAAATGCTTGATATGCCTTAAACTTAATGCGCTGGCTCTAGTGTAGATTATCAGCCTGCGCTAAGCGCGAGACAAAACCCTCTAGCTTAGCGCATCTGCCCAACTGTTAGGGGTTTCGTAAAGCCTGACCTTTTCTAGCTTTAAGTGGTTGCCGTAAGTGTCGTGATAGCGCAATTTTAAAATTCTAAAGGCTTCTGACGCCATGTTTTCTGCGGTAGGTACGGTAGGAAAAACCACGGTTTTATGGTTAGGTAAGGTATTTAAAAAATCTAAAATCTCTTTGTCATGCTGATAGACCAAAAACGCATGATCCCACACATTGACTACCGCATCTTTGGCAATCGCTTTTACATCAGAAAAATCCATGACCATACCGTTTTCTGAAATATTATCTTGACTGATAATATCGCCAGATAAGGTAATCTCGATTGCGTAGCGATGACCATGTAAGTTCTTACATTGGCTCTTGTGGTTAGGAATACGATGCCCTGCATCAAACTCTAGGCGGGTGGTAATGTGCATGGTGTTGCGCTTTGGCTATTATTAATATTAACCGCATTATTATACTCAGATACGAGATTTTTGTTTGTGTTATTGCGTCAGTGACTTTGTCACTATCTCTTTAGCACCAGCTAAATTACAAAGTCAGCATTAGCGATTGCTTAGTAACTGATTAACGTGGCTAGAGGCAGCTTGTGCTAGCGCAGGCAAGTGGTAGCCGCCTTCAAGAAGGGAAACGATACGGTCTTTGGCATGCTGCGCGGCTACATTCTTAATGAAATTTGTGATCCAGATGTAATCGTCATCTATCAGATTCATACTGGCAAGCGGGTCATCTGCGTGTGCATCGAAGCCTGCAGAAACATAAATAACTTCGGGTTTGAATCGGTTAATCGCAGGTAAGAACTCTTGCTCAAACGTGCTTTGGTAGGCTGCTCGTCCTGAATTTGCCGCAAGGGGGGCGTTAACCATGCGATCACTACGGCTATCTGCGCCACGATGGGGGTAAAATGGATGCTGAAATGATGAGCAGAGCATAACGCGCGGGTCGTCTTTGAAAATATCCTCGGTGCCATCCCCATGGTGTACGTCAAAATCGATAATGGCTACACGTTTTATTCCATACATCGCCATTGCATGTGCAGCGCCTACTGCAATATGATTGAAGATACAAAACCCTGCGCTATTTCTGCGTCCTGCATGGTGTCCTGGTGGCCTTACACAGCAAAAAGCATTGTTCACTTTGCCTTGCATGACTAAATCTGTGGCTAAAATGGCGGCGCCGCTGGCATGCAATGTAGCAGATAAACTCATGGGACCCATTGCTGTGTCTGCATCCAGTTTAACTAGCCCTGCTTTAGGGGATAATGCGCGAATTTTTTGAATGTAGTCTGGATGATGCACGCATGCTAATTGTGTGTCAGTAGCGATAGGTGCTTCATAAATTAAAAGTTTTTGATAAATATCACGTTGTATCAGTGCATTTTTAATCGCAGTGATGCGCGCGGGCGATTCTGGATGGCTACCATCCATGATATGCAGTAGGGTATCTGGGTGACTGATAAAGGCAGTGCTCATATCAATGTTTTAATAAATTCAACGTTCTATTTCAGTTCTAAGCATTTTGTATATAGCCAATCGCTCAGCGCTGATTTTACCGGCAATTGCCGCTTGTGTGATTGCGCAATCAGGTTCTTGCAGATGCTTGCAATTGTTAAACCGACAGTGACCCAAGTAGGGACGGAACTCAACAAAAGCATGCTCCAGTTCATCAATGCTCAAATGATGCAAACCGAACTCTTGCAAACCTGGCGAGTCTATCAGCTGGCTTTCTGTATCAAGATGGTATAAATGCGCGGCGGTAGTGGTATGTTTGCCGCTATCGAGCACGACACTGACTTCTTGCGTGCGCACGGCTTCTTCTGGTAACAAGGCATTGATAATAGTTGACTTTCCCATGCCAGACTGGCCAACCAGAATGCTGGTTTCATTTTTTAAATAAGGTCTAATTATGGAGATGTCTTGTGTCGCTGATAATGGCAGCACAGCATAGCCCAGTTGCTGATAAAGATTTAATTTATCTAAAGCATGATTATTGTCAGATAAATCACATTTGTTCAGTACGATTAAAGCCTTAATGCCTGCGGCCTCTGCAGCGATTAGGCAACGATTAAGCAGCGCCTCATAAAAACTGGGCTGTGTTGCCAGTACTATAATGATTTGCGTAACATTGGCGGCTAACAACTTGCTTTTAAAGGCATTGCTTCTAAATAGCAAGGTTTCACGCGGATGCGTGGTTTCTACAACCCCTTCACGGTGGTCTGTGAGTTTGATAGTGACATTATCGCCACAGGCTAGGTCGGTTTTTTTGCCCCGCGTAACGCAACTTACGCGCAATTTGCTGTCATTTAACTCAACCTGATAGCGTTTACCATAGGCGGCGACAACTTTTCCTTGTGCATGTGTATCAGCGTGTTGGTTTTTTGATGGAGGCACGTGAAAATTATTAGCTTATCGAGTATGTTGGCTGCGTCAGTTGTTTAGTCAATCACAATACTAGTGATTTAACCATAATACAAGCAGCATTCTGGTTTCTTTGCCATGTAAACACTTCATGCGTGCCTGCGCGGACGAGTGCTTCAGCTCAGACTTATCTATTTCAG
>JAQTXW010000073.1 GCA_028688575.1 Methylotenera sp.
TCAGCATCAGCGTTTTCATTTTTTGCATGGCTTTTTGTTCGATTTGGCGTATACGTTCTGCAGAAACACCAAACTCGTCTGCAAGTTCATGTAGTGTTTTGCTGTCATTTTCTTGCAGCCAGCGTGCTTCAACCACGCGACGGCTTCTGTCGTCTAAATTTGCGAGTGCATTAGCAAGGCCTGTGCTTTCGGCCATTTCAAATTGCTTTGCTTCAAGTGCTTCAGGGGGTGTCAGGCTTTCATCTTGCAGATAAGCAATTGGGCTGTATTGATCATCACTGTCATCATCAACATTAGCCTCGAGCGATATCTCGTGACCGTTCAGGCGAGATTCCATTTCCATCACTTCTTCAGGTTTTACATTGAGCTCGCGGGCAATGTGTGCAACTTCATCTGGCTGCATGGTGTTGATGTCTGATTTCATGCTGCGTAGATTGAAGAAAAGTTTGCGCTGTGCCTTGGTAGTGGCGATTTTTACCAAGCGCCAATTGCGCACAATATACTCATGAATTTCAGCTTTGATCCAGTGCATGGCAAAAGAAACTAAACGTACCCCGCGTTCAGGGTCGAAGCGTTTAACCGCTTTCATTAGGCCGATATTGCCTTCTTGAATAAGGTCTGCCTGAGGCAGGCCGTAGCCCATGTAGCCTCTGGCAATGCTGGCAACCAGGCGCAAATGTGACACAATCAGTAGACGTGCGGCTTCTAAATCATTTTCTTTTTTAAACTTAGTTGCCAAGGTGTACTCTTCCTCAGCAGAAAGAATAGGGTAAGCTTTAATGAGTCTGGAATATTGGTCTAGGCTGTCACCTGCTGCTAATGCGGGTATTGTTAAAGCATTGGTCATTGATGGTCATCCTCCTTAAGTATTCATTTTAGCACTCTTCGTTAGAGAGTGCCAGATGAGGAAAGTTCCAGCAGTTTTAGTCATTGAAACGCTAAGTTCAATAATTTTATGAGTGAGTTATCGAGAATTTCTCAGAAGCGTATTTATTCAGCAAGTACTCTTTTGAGCATTTCTGCAATTTCCTGATGAAGCAGGTCTTCGTTCCCAATGTTTAATTCCACTAGTCGGCGCAGGTTGGTCATGCTGTCAATGTCGGTATGCAAGCATTCAATCCCGAGCAGCGAGCCTTCTTGATGGACTACTTTTCCTTGCATGGTGATTTTTTCGCTATCCTGATGCGTGGCGTCACCAAGGGTTAATGTCATGCTGCAATTTCTGCCATGAATGTATTCTGGGATGGCTTGCGCGGTTTTAACGAGCGCACCTTTTAATGAAATATCAATTAATTGCGCGGTATGCACGGCATCGATCAGGTGAATCTCCAATAGGATATCCGCGCGGAAAGGAATGCGAGAGAAATGGCGTGGTTGCTGATTGTCCGATGAGTTCATAATGGCTCCTTTGTTTTTACATGCAAGATAAGGACTATACAGCAAGTGCAAGTGATAGGTAATAGCGAATCACTCAGTCTGGCGTTGTTATAGTTTTACATTAAGTGTGTTGCTGATCATTGCTATTGATTGTTTGCTATCCCAATCGCGTGCACCATAAATTTTTTTAACGATTCGCCCATTGGCATCTACTAGAATTGTTAAGGGTATGGTATCAGCGCCGAGCATGCGCTCTAAAGTTAAATGGTGATCAATGTAATTGTTGAAGGTGAGTGCCGACGTTTTGATGAACTGTTTAGCCGCTTGCGGCTCATCGTCTGTGGATATGCCTATGATATTAAACTTCTTGCCTCCATAGCGAAGGTGCAAGTGTTGAATTGAGGTCATTTCATCTCTGCATGGGCCGCACCAGCTTGCCCACATATTTATTAGCAGTGGCTTGCCTTTGTATGCTGAAATTTTTGATGATGGTACAGAAAGCCCTCGTAACGACGTATCGCTTAGGTTTTGTCCCATTGGGACTTCTGTCGCCTTGTCTGCAAGTCCGATGGAGGTGAAAATAATGAAAAGTGAAATTGCGAATATTGCTTTCATGCGTTGTAATCCTTTGTTTTATCTTACTCGGGTGGTTGGGCTTGCGACTGCTGGTTTTGTGCCATAGTGTGTTTCTACCATCACGCCAATTTCTTTTAACATGGGAGTAGGCAATACACCTCCAGCACATATGATGACTGCTTCATTTTTGATTTCAATCACCTGCTTTGAGGCTAATTCAATTTTGACCGTATCATGCGATATTTCTTTGACGTGAGATTGAAGCTCTACGCGAAGCTGTTTTTTTTGAGTGGCTTGTTCGAGTTTTTCACGATTTTTGGGTTTGATGCGTCCAAATGCCTCGCTACGGTATGAAAGTGTAACGGTCGTGCCAGTTTGTTCTGAAATCGTAATCGCTGCTTCAATTGCGCTATCGCCACCACCGACAACAAGTACATGGTGCCCTTTAAATTGTTCTGGATCAATCAGACGGTAGATGACTTTGGCAAGATTTTCTCCAGGGACGTTGAGTTTGCGAGGTGTGCCTTGTCGACCAATCGCGAGTAAAACATTACTGGTTTTATAAGTGGAATTTGTAGTTTTAACTAAATAGCCATGTTCTGTTTTACTAATCGATTCCATGCGTTCTTTAAATTTAACGGGTAGTGCATGTTCATGCGTGATGCGTAGCCAGAATCCAAGTAATTCTTCTTTGCTGATGTCATACATGTTCACTAAGCCGACTAGTGGTAATTTTACAGGTTGCGTCATTGCCACTTTGTTACGTGGGTATTTGAAAATCGCACCTCCTAGTGACTCCTCTTGTTCGATAGTGATGAATTTTAAGCCATTTTCTTTTGCTGCTAGGGAGGCCGAAAGTCCTGCAGGGCCAGCACCTACGATCACGACATCCCAATCATTTTGGAGGTTGATTTTTTTAACAATCGAATCAATGGCCTGTTTACCTTGTATTGCTGCTTTGCGAATCAAACCCATGCCGCCTAGCTCGCCAGCAATAAATATGTTGTTTACATTGGTTTCAAACGTGGGAGATACATAAGGGATATCCATGCCACGTTTTTCGGTGCCAAATACCAGTTGAATCGCTTCAACTGGGCAGGATTCTAGACATGCGCCGTGGCCAATGCAGTGTGTGGGGTCTGTGAGCATGGCTTTGCCGTTAACCAAACTCAACGCTTTTTCAGGACATGCTTTCACGCAAGCTCCTGACCCGCAGCAGCGTGTTGGGTCTATGACTGGGTGAATGGAAGCTGGCTCAGTTAAACCAGACTCTACTGCTTCGCGCAAACGTGCTTTACCTCGACGGTTTATCCGTTTATGGTGCGTGATGTAGAGTGACATTACTAAGAGTAAGGGAGCAAAGTATATCAGTAGGGTATTGTTTGGCATGTCGTAGATTTTTTTAGATTGAAGCTGTATTCGGTTAGTGGTAGTTAATATGGATGGGTTAATTAAACTGAAGATTTAAGTTCCGCTTTGATAATTTTTCATTAAAGTAATTTTTGTTGATATGCAATTATGGTTATAATATGTGTGAAAATTTCACACGTCAAATTTTATCGAAAGGATTATAATCTCTCGTAGGTAGGTTAAGACAATCTTGAGTGATTAAGAGTAGGGAGTTGCATTGTTGGGAACAGTGTTTAAATTATTAGAGCAATTGGTCATGCTACTGTTATTGGTGGCGGCGACTTTTATCGGTTGGAAGGTTGCCCACGGAGATTACTATAAACCTGGGGTGGGTATAGGGTATAACCTAGGGTTGGCGGGTGGCTTGATGATGCTGACTTTGCTGATGTATTCATTTCGTAAACACCTAAAGTTTATGCAGGGTTTAGGTAAGCTAAAGCATTGGTTCAGATTGCATATGATTTTGGGGGTAATGGGTCCGATATTCATTTTGTTTCATACGACTTTCCGATTAGGCTCACTGAATGCCTCGATTGCCTTTTATTGTATGGTATTGGTGGCGAGTAGCGGCTTGATAGGGAGGTTTGCCTATACGCGTATTCATAAAGGATTGTACGGTAGCCGTAATACTCTGAAAGAGGCGAGAGCAGAGTTGGCAGGTAGTGAGGGTACGGTGCAATCTAAATTGCATTTTTTTCCGAAAGTAGAGAAGAAAATTAGTCATTTTGAATATTTGGCGCTACAGAAAAAACGAAACTTTCTTCAAGGTGTTTGGTTCTTTTTAACGTTTGATATACGCCGTATGTATCTGGCATGGCAGTGCAAGCGTTACATTTATAAAAAAATGGGATCTGAGCGTATGCATGATGTTGCAAAAGAGGCGTCAGCACTCGTGCGGCAATATTTAATTCAGATTCAAACGGTTGCGCAATTTAAGAAGTTTGAACAAATATTTTCTGCTTGGCATGTTTTACATATCCCACTCATGTACATGATGGTGGCGACCGCCATTTTTCATGTGATATGGGTGCACATGTATTGAATAGGTTGTTCTGTATGTTGCGATTAATTGGTTTTCTAGTGTTTACCTTAACTTTTTCACTCAATTTAGGTGCAGAAACATTGGAATCAGTGATGATGCCAGGCAAGGTGATACAGGATCATGTGAAGTGGGAGGATAACTGCCAAAAGTGTCATAAGCGCTTTGACAAAGATGGTCAGAATCAGCTTTGTAAAGATTGCCACAAAGAAATTAAACAAGATATAACCCAGAAAAGCGGCTTTCATGGTCGGATGAAGGATGCTCGCTCATGTGTTGAATGTCATACAGAGCATAAGGGTCGCGCCGCAAAGATTGCACCGATTAATGAAAATACTTTTAAGCATTCAGAGACGGATTTTAGTTTGAAGGGTGCGCACGCAGAAGCCAAAACTGAGTGTAAAGATTGTCATAATCCTAAAATTAAATACCGTGATGCGCCTAATACCTGCAATGGCTGTCATAAAAAAGATGATAAGCATGAGGGTACCTTGGGAGCTTCGTGCGAGAATTGCCATAATGAAAAAGACTGGAAGGACACTCAAGAGTCTTTCGATCACGATAAGAGCAAATTTGCGCTAGAAGGCAAGCATGCTGATGTGAAATGTGATGAGTGTCATAAAACGAAGAAATACCGTGAGGCGCCTAAAGATTGTTACTCATGCCATAAAAAAGACGATAAACATAAGGGTATATTCGGCAGTAAATGTGCCAATTGTCATACGGCTAAAGACTGGAAAGAGACCGCCTTTGATCATGGTAAAGATACCAAATATGCATTAAAAGGAAAGCATCAGTCTGTCAAATGTGAAAGCTGCCACAAACCAAATGCATCAACATTGAAGTTGGCAATGAGTTGTGTTTCATGTCATCGTGGTGATGATAAACATGATGGTACGCTTGGAAATCGATGTGAGAAATGTCATACCGAAAGAAACTGGGCAAGCACACCAGGGTTTGATCATGACGAAACCAAATTTCCATTGCGTGATAAACATAAGGCGGCCAAGTGTCAGACCTGCCATAAAAATGGCTTGAAAGAGAAGCTTCCGTTGTTATGCAATGATTGCCATAAAAAAGATGATGATAGTAAAGGTCATAAAGGTGATTTTGGTGAGAAGTGTGAGTCATGCCATACAGAGAAGGATTGGAAAACACCCTCTAAGTTTAACCATGATCGCGATACAAAATATGCTTTACGAGATAAGCATCAAACAACAAAATGTGTGGCTTGTCATAAGGACAAGCTTTATGGACAGAATTTGAAGATGGATTGTTATTCTTGCCATAAAAAAGATGATGATGCCAAAGGGCATAAGGGACGGTACGATCAGAGGTGTGAAACCTGCCATATAGAAAAAGCATGGAAAAATGTCACTAAATTTAATCACGACCGTGATACCAAGTATCGACTGTTAGATAAGCACATGAAAGTAAAGTGCGATGCGTGCCATAAAGCAAATCTTTATAAGGATAAAATTAAATCAACATGTATTAGTTGCCACAAGTCAGATGACAAGCATAAAGGACAGTTGAGTGATAAGTGTGAGGACTGTCATAATGAAAAGTCTTGGAAAGAGGCTAAGTATGATCACAACAAGTCCAAGTTCCCGCTACTCGGCAAGCATTACAAAGTAGATTGTAAGAAGTGTCATTTGACGCCTGCATTTAAAGATGCGAAAACTGAATGTGTCAGTTGTCATGTTAAAGAGGATGTCCACAAATCAAGACTCGGAATGCAGTGTGAGACTTGCCACAATGCACGTGACTGGAAAATATGGGATTTTAATCATGACAAGGACACCAAATTTAAATTAGATGGTGGCCATAAAGGCATTGGTTGCTATGATTGCCATAAAGCACCTTCTAGAGGTAAACGATTGACAACCCCCGTAGCCTGCGGTGATTGTCACTCGTCCGATGATGTGCACGATGGTAATTTTGGACGTCAGTGTGAACGATGCCATGTTTCAAACTCATGGTCAGAGTTGAAAGTGGGCGCTGGATTTTCTCGATAACTAAATCACTTATGCTTCCATCTAGGACTGAACTAGTATGGCTTTTTTAGGGTAGCCAAACTTTCATTTGGGGCATCAGAAAGTGTAAGCTAGCATGACGCCACCACCCCAGTCGGTGCTGGACTCAGAGTAGCCGTGGGTGATGTAGCTTTGCAATTTGTAGTTCGGGTTGATTTTGTGGCTTAAAAAAGCCGTTGTTTCTCTCAGAGGCTCTGAGCTATTGATGGATGCTTGTCGGTAATCGGCCATTACGCCTGCGCTGGTTGTGTAGTTGAGCCTGCATGAGAGTCCAAAAGAACCAAACCATACATTGTTAAGGTTGATACCGTCAGGATCCCCAGTTTTTTTATAGCCTAATCCAGCAAACAGTGTAGCGTTTTTGCTGATTGGTTTGTAGCTGTCCAGTGCAATTGTGAAGTCATTCTCTCCTGTTCCCAAGCCCTTGGTTTTGGATGCAGTAGCAAATTTTATTTTGCCAGTTAGATCGAGTATTAATGGCTTAACCTGACCGATGTTGGCAATGGTTTGCGTGACTGCGAATATCGTGTCGCCAATTCCTGATTGGGTTGTTCTCTTCTGATTACTGCGGTTGCTGACGAGCGTTGCATCTGAGCCTACTACATCACCTGGGCCAGTAATTTGCAGCCAAGGCACAGTTAATTTGACCGTTGTTAATTCGGTCTCATATTTGCCAGTTAATGGAATGTAGGTGATATCCGTTGATTGTGATTGCCCGTATTTTCCTGTGCTGTAGTCTGCACCGCTTGTGATGCTGAAAGTGCCTTCTGCAAAAGCTGTGGTATGGATGATAGGTAAAGTGGATAAAGAAACGATAGCAATAACCACATCAATTTTAATGTTTTTCATAGCTTAGTATTTTAATTTCTAGCTAGAAAAAAAACCACAA
>JAQTXW010000026.1 GCA_028688575.1 Methylotenera sp.
TTTGCTATCCTTCATCTGGGCTGACCTCCTGAGTTTGATGGCTTTCGTGTCGTAGCAAAAGCTTACCATCAGAAGTGTTCAGCCCTCCGTTTTTAGGGGTAAGAAATCCTTAACCGAGTGCCATGAGTGGCTGCCTGGGTTCCTGTGCAAACAAAACCGAAGATGACATCAGCAAAAATGCCAGTGTAATCACACGCCCTCTTTGCATTGCAGAATGCCTACTCATATCAGCTCATTTCTTGTCTTGCCCTGTCAATCGCTTGTTTAACTTGGCTGGGTGCAGTGCCGCCTCTGTGATTGCGACTATTCAGCGAGCCTTCCAGCGTGAGTACAGCATACACATCCTGGTCTATTTCGCTGGCAAATGTTTGTAATGTTGCGATTGGCAAATCACTTAAATCCACTTGTTTATCCACTGCATAACGCACCGCCAAGGCCACCGCCTCATGTGCATCCCTAAATGGCATGCCTTTTTTAACCAAATAATCGGCTAAATCTGTAGCTGTTGCAAATCCTTCACTGGCCGCCTGGCGCATATTTTCTTTATTCACAGTAAAGCCTGCTTTTACCACAACACCGTTTTCTATGACTGGCAAGCGTAGCATATCCGCATAAATCTCCAGTGTCACTAACAATGTATCAGCTGTATCAAACAAGGGCTCTTTGTCTTCTTGATTATCTTTATTGTAAGCAAGAGGCTGACCTTTCATCAAGGTCAATAATGCCGTCAAATGTCCATATACACGGCCTGTTTTGCCTCGCACCAGCTCTGGGACATCAGGATTTTTTTTCTGTGGCATAATGGATGAGCCTGTGCAGAAACGGTCAGCGATGTCTATAAATGCAAATCTTGGTGAACTCCATAAAATCAACTCTTCGGAGAGCCTTGATAAATGCATCATTACCAATGATGCCGCAGCAGTAAATTCAATGGCAAAATCACGGTCAGAAACGGCATCAAGCGAATTCTCGCATACACTGTCAAACCCTAAGGCTTCAGCCACCATTTCGCGGTTAATCGGATAACTCGTACCTGCCAATGCAGCTGCACCCAAAGGCAAACGGTTAATTCGGCGGCGCACATCGGCAAAACGTTCGGCGTCACGCTTGAGCATCTCCACATAAGCCATCAGATGATGACCAAAGGTCACTGGCTGCGCCACTTGTAAATGCGTAAAGCCTGGCATGACTGTATCAAAGTTTACTTCGGCTAAATCCAACAAGCTAGATTGTAAATTGCGCAAACCCGCAATCACATGATCAGTCGTCGCACGCAACCACAACCGCACATCGGTTGCCACCTGGTCGTTTCGGCTTCTACCAGTATGTAAGCGCTTACCTGCATCACCAATTTTGTCTGTTAAGCGCTTTTCAATATTGAGGTGCACATCTTCCAAATCCAGCAGCCACTCAAACTCGCCTGATTCTATTTCCTGCAAGATTTCATTGAGGCCTTTTTCTATTGCCGCAAAATCTTCGTGCGTGATAATGCGCTGTTGACTCAACATGCGTGCGTGCGCGAGCGAACCTTGAATATCATACGGCGCTAGGCGGTAGTCAAAGCCAATGGATGCCGTGTATTTTTTAACCAATTCGGCCACAGGTTCGTTAAACCTCCCTGACCAGCTAGACTCTTTTTTATTGAGCGCACTTATTTTTTCTGCCACTTTATCTGCCTGTCTATATGCTTGAGCCCAGATTTGCTATTAGGCGATTTTACATCCACCCAATTTGCTGTGATACCACTTCAAGTTCTAATGGAAAATCTGGGTTAAATTAAAATTATTCGGCATATTTTGAAATATTGCTTAATAACAAACCACTTATATGCATTAGTATAATGCATAACAGCAGTTTTTAAGAGAACGTAAGCACTCGAAGCAAGATGAATCGCCGCAGCCTATCATGAAAAAAATTAGCCGTTTACCGAACATGCGCAACATGGGGATTGCACTGCGCATTATCATTATTGCCAATGCAGGCTTAATCATGGGCGCGGTTGTTCTCAGCCAAGACTGGGCTGAATTTATCTCACAGCTCACAATCACCTCTACTTTGGCTCAGCCCGTTATATTGATTAGCCTGTTTTTGTTATATGGCTGCTCTCCATATATTTTAAAACTGAGCTACTCCAAAGCTATCATTGCTGTTTTTGCGCTGGTTGCCTTAAGTGCTGCTGGCATGCACAGCTTTTTGACGCAGTTTTGGATATTCGCTGACTTGCCGTCTTTACTGCGTATTTTGATCTATACACTCACCATTACCAGCCTCACTTTATATTATCTGGATCTGCACCAGCGCGCCTATTCTCCCGCCATCACTGAGGCAAGATTGCAGGCACTGCAGGCGCGGATTCGCCCGCATTTCCTGTTTAACAGCCTGAATGCTGTGCTGTCGCTGATTCGTAGCCAGCCTAAGCAGGCAGAAACCGCACTGGAGGACATGGCAGATTTATTTCGTGTACTCATGGCTGATAACCGAGATTTAGTCCCACTTGCGCAGGAAATTGCACTGTGCAGGCAATATTTGTCACTGGAAAAACTGCGCCTTGATGAACGCCTGAGCATTGAGTGGCTGATTGATGACATGCCGCCTGACGCTTTGGTCCCGCCGCTGCTGCTACAGCCCCTGATAGAAAATGCCGTGTATCATGGCATTGAACCCTTGCCAGATGGCGGCACGATTACCATACAGATTTATACGCAACAAAATGAAATTCACCTCGTCGTTAAAAATCCATACATTGCACAAAATAGTCATCAATATGGCAATAAAATGGCACTAAAAAACATAAAAGAACGTTTAACACTGCACTTTGACCTTGAAGCCTCATTGCGCAGCAAAAAAGCTAACGGCCTATACTCGGTTCATATCACTATGCCGCAACAATCTTACTGACATCAAGCCTGAACTCATGCACCTTAATATTCTCATAGCAGATGACGAATCCCCCGCACGTAACCGCCTACGCACCTTGTTAGGTGACATTGGCAATGTGCATGTATTAGGCGAAGCCAAAAACGGCAAAGAGCTACTGATGCTCATTAACCAGATGCCTGCAAACACCCCTCAACCTGATGTGGTGCTGCTGGATATTCGCATGCCGCAAATGGACGGCATAGAAACTGCTGAGCACCTGCAAAAGCTAGACTCACCGCCTGCAGTGGTTTTTACCACCGCATACGACAACTACGCCGTCCAGGCTTTTGATATGAATGCGGTCGATTATTTATTAAAACCTATCCGCCAAGAGCGCCTGCAAATCGCGCTAGAAAAAGCACGCGCACTCAAACCCAAGCAACTCGCAGCCATTGCCCCATTGCGCCCACAAAGAACACACTTGAGCATTAGCGAACGTGGCCGGATTTTGCTCATACCCATAGACGAAATTATCTATTTAAGAGCAGAACTTAAATATGTGACTGTGCGCACCGCTGAGCGCGAATATCTCATCGAAGAGTCGCTCACGCATTTAGAGCAGGAGTTTCATGCGGTGTTTGTTCGCCTGCATCGCAATTGCCTGGTCGCACATGCTTATATTTTGGGCTATGAAAAACGTAGCCATGATGCCCACGGCGAGAAGCAATGGGTCGCCCTGCTCAAGCATGTGCCTGAAACAGTCGCGGTTAGCCGAAGGCAGCAACACCTAATTCGCCAGAATTGACCCATAGATTTAACCACGCGCAAAAGCTCCGCACCTGTCAAAGCTTAATTGTTTTTATTCTTGCTCGCCTCAAACTCCGCTATTTTTTTAGCCGCCCACTCTTTGCCACCCAAGCCAAACGCCAGAGCCAGCGCAAGAAAGATGGCACCAAACACAATGACAAATAATGAATGAATAAGCTGCATGCCAATGCCCAGTTGCTCCAGTGCAACAAATATGGCTAATATCTGAATGCCGTACTCGGCAGATGTGCTCACTGCCAGCGCCCCAGAAAATTTAATGCTATGTAGCCATGCAAACATCAGTTTGTTTACAAAACGTGCCAATAAAGTACCGAAAATAATGACAAGAATCGCCAAAATTATACGGGGCAAATAACCCGCCAGCTGCTGCAATAAGTGAGCGACTTCACTCAAACCCAAAGTGCTCGCACCTGTCGTGATAAACAAAATAATGACCAGCCAATACACCACTTGGCTGATGATGCCGCTTAATGTTACATTCAAGCTACCACTGTTAATAAAAGCCTCAAGACCAGATTTTTGTGCAAATTTATCAAACTGCGTGAGCTCCAGCAGCCGTTTAACCGCGAGTCGCGCCAGCTTGGCCACAACCCAGCCAAAAAACAGGATGACCACAACTGCTAGCAATTTAGGTACAAAATTCACCAGTTGTAGCCAAAATTCATTTAGTGATGCCATAAAAACTTCAAACTGATATTGCATTTCACTCTCCTCAGCACTATTTTAAAAGCAATCCCAGATTAGCCAGAATCAAGCATAAGCTTACCTCATAAATAACCATTCACCCAGGTTTTCCATTATCAGGGCTTGCAAGCTGCCATGCTGTAAAGCCAGATGAATTGTTATGCAGATTTTTTGGACAATCTTTAGTGAGATAGCCAGATCACTAATACTAAAAGGTTGCAAAACAGAAAGTGTAGGTGCTTAATGCTAGCAGGCAAGGGCTGTGATAAAATCAGACCATGCAAAATTCAGCCCATCACAACGCCCCTAAAAAACTCATTATCGCTTCACGTGAAAGTGCGCTTGCCATGTGGCAGGCAAAGCATATTCAAAGCCGATTGCAGGCACTGTATCCACAGACTGAAGTCACTATTTTGGGCATGACGACCACTGGTGATCAAATACTAGACACGCCTTTAGCCAAAGTAGGGGGCAAAGGTTTGTTTGTAAAAGAGTTAGAAACAGCACTGGCTGACGGGCGTGCTGATTTAGCCGTGCATAGCATGAAAGATGTACCCATGAACCTGCCAGATGGCTTTATATTGGCTGCCACTGGCGAGCGTGAAGACCCGCGCGACGCCTTCGTTTCTAACGACTATGCCACACTCGAAGACCTGCCAGCAAACAGCGTTGTTGGCACTTCTAGCCTGCGCCGTCAGAGCCAGTTACAGGCGCGTTTTCCGCATTTGAAAATTGAATCGTTACGCGGCAATCTACAAACGCGCCTGCGCAAACTGGATGAAGGCCAATATGCGGCCATAATTTTGGCGGCAGCGGGCTTAATCCGACTTGAGTTAGGCAATAGAATCCGCCAATTCATCGCACCTGAACATAGCATTCCTGCCGTGGGGCAGGGCGCCTTAGGCATTGAAATCAGTGCAAGCCGACCAGACTTAATGGCTGTACTGGCACCACTCAACCATGCCGACACACAAGTTTGCGTGGAAGCCGAACGCGGAATGAGCCGCACGCTTGCAGGCAGTTGCACGGTGCCGCTAGGTGCTTACGCAGTGTGCAAAGAGACGCAAATTCATATCACAGGCTTTGTCGCAAGTGTCGATGGCAAACAAATGCTCATTGAAAGCGCCACTGGTAGCCGTGAACATGCTGAGGCATTGGGTCAAAAACTTGCCCACCAATTAATTGCCAAAGGTGCAGATAAAATACTTGCTACTTTGTAACACTGGATTTAGCATCTGTTAGGCACGCTAATGCGCACGCTTGCAACGTGGCCTACCTGACAACAGCTTATTTGAAAATAAATCATGTCTTCTGATCATCTGTTACAAGACTTATATATCGCTGTCACAAGGCCTGTTGAGCAAGCACAAAGCCTATATCAGGCTATTTTTAAGCATGGCGGGCATGCGATTCCTTTTCCGCTGATTGCGATATCTGCTTTAGATGATTACCGCTTATTCGAGCAGCAGCTCACGCGCCTCGAAACAACAGATTGGGCGATATTTATCAGTTCTAATGCGGTTGAATTCGCTATGCCGCACATCCTAAAAAAATACGGCAAACTGCCAGAAAATCTTAAATTCGCCGCGATTGGCCATCAAACTGCAAGCGCGTTATCGCGTTATGGTGTGCATGATGTGCTCATTCCTCGCACCCGATTTGATAGCGAAACGCTGCTAGCCCTCTCCGAACTGCAGGATGTGGCTGGGCAAACCATCGCTATCGTCCGTGGTGAGGGGGGGCGGGAGCTCATGGCGGACACACTGAAATCCCGTGGTGCGCATCTCTATTTTGCTGAATGTTACCGCCGTGTCAATCCACAAAAAAACGTTGATGTCTTAAATGCGCAATGGCGACTCAATCAATTGGACGTCATCATTATCACCAGCAGTGAAGCCATGCGCCATTTACTGCAAATGGCCGAAAAAGCTGAATGGCTAAGGCACGTCACCCTGTGTGTCAATCATGAGAGAATCGCAGAGCAGCCAAGAAAACTAGGATTAAAAGTTTTGGTGGCCGACGCGCCAGGCGATGAAGCCATGTTACAGTGTATCTCTCAATGTATTAAACATCATGACTAATCAAGCTGAACCACTGTTTGTAGAAAAACGCAAACCATCGATGATGGCCGTAGCAACCATCATTTTGGTGATTATCGCTATCTTCACGCTTGCATGGCAATGGCTTAACACGCGTCACCGCTTTAATGAAATAGAAAAGACGCTCAGCATCAAGCTGGAAAAATATCAGGCGCTCAATCAACAAAGCCTGGCGCTTGCCAAACAGGCTGAAGAACGCAGCACACAAGCCAACGCGCGCACCATTATTTTGGAGCAAAAATTAGCCGAATCACGCGACCAGCAAGAAGCACTGCAAACCCTATATACGCAACTTGCTGAGAATCGTGAATCCACAGCTGTTGCTGAGGTAGAGCAATTGCTCACTATTGCCAAACAGCAACTGCAGCTTGCAGGCAACGTAAAGTCTGCGTTACTGGCACTTGAAGCAGCTGATCAAAGGCTACAGCCTATAGAGCTGCCTAGGGCGATATCGCTACGCGAAACCCTGCACCTAGAGATAGAAAGTCTACGTGAGCTTCCGCAAATTGATCTTATTGGCATTAGCGCACAACTCACCTACCTGACCGAATTATCCAGCTCATTGCCTTTGATTAGTGAGCGCCAGCCAATAGAGAATAATCTCGCCTACCAAAGTAGCGTGATGGGCAATTCGGCTGAGCCAGTCAGCTTCTGGCAACGTATGTGGCAGGAAGTCAGCTCGCTTGTAACCGTTGAGCGCATTGACAGACCAGAGCCACCGCTACTCGCGCCAGATCATGCTTTGTATTTACGTGAAAATATAAAACTGAGGTTGCTCACTGCGCGTATCGCGCTGCTGCAACATGACGACGCTACTTTTAAGGCCGATTTAAATACCGTTAAAACCTGGCTTAACCAATATTTTGATACGCAGCATCAAGACACCATCAGTGCATTTCGGCTTTTAAACAAATTGTCCAGTCACAATATCAATATTGAATTGCCTCAGCTAAATAACAGTCTGGCAGCGGTTAACCGCTACAAACTACTGCTGGAGAAAAGTGAGTAATACGATGATCAGGCAAAAGTTACTTTGGTGGCTTGTGATGTTTGTGCTTTTAGTCACCGCGGTGTGGCTTGTGAGCAGCAATGAGGGCTATGTGCTGATTATTCGAAATCCTTATCGCATTCAAATCTCTTTTAACTTTTTTCTTATTGCCGTCGTGGGCTTATTTTTAGGCTTGCACTACTGCTTAAAAATAATAGATTATCTGCGAGGCATTCCTGTGAACAAAAAGAATAAACAGAATATTCTGAGTTTGAAGGCAGGTAATGTAGCCCTGCTTGAAGGCATGCATGCCCTCGCAGAGGGGGATGTTGATCAAGCCAAGCGCTCAGCTAATTTAGCGCAGAGCTTGATTAAGAACGCTGACCTGGAAATACTGATTCAAAAATTGGAAAACCATCACACTGGCCAGCATTAGGCTGGTGCTTCCCTTGCGATCACTCTGGTGCTGTTGGCTTGGCCGTTGCAGGCTTGGCATAATTAAAGGCATCAGAATAAAACGCATCTTCTGGCAGGCCTGCACTCACAAAGCTTTTATGCGCAATCTCTACCATGGCAGGCGCGCCGCAGCAGTAAACCTCATAATCGCCAAGTTGTTGAAAATTATCCAGCACCGCCTGATGCACCAGCCCGGTTCTGCCCTGCCAAGCGTCTTCAGGCAAGGCATCAGACAATACAGGCACAAACTTAATATGCGGATTTGCTTCGGCCCATGCTTCAGGCAACTCAGGCATATACAAATCCTGTTTGGTTCTTGCACCCCAGTATAGGATGACTTCGCGCTTAATCTGTTGATGCAGCATATGTTCAATAATGCCTTTAATCGGGGCAAAGCCAGTGCCACCTGCCACCATAATCATCGGCTTAGTCGAGGCCTCATGGTAATAAAAGCTACCAAAGGGCGCCTCTATGCGTAAAATGGCCTTGTCTGGCATTTCATTAAACACATACTCAGTAAACTGACCGCCTGGAATCAAACGCAGATGCAACTCCAGCACATTATCAATGTGCGGTGCATTGGCTAGAGAAAAAGCACGGCGCTTGCCGTCTTTTAATAAAAATTCGATATATTGGCCTGCAAAAAATTGCAGGCGTTCATTGCTGGGTAATTTCAAAAACAGCGCCATTACGTCGTGCGAAAGCTGCACTTTACGTTCAACACGTGTCGGTAGAATGCGCGGTGCAATGGCACCAATCACAATCTCTCTGCATTCAATCGTTAAATCCGACAGTGGCCTCGCACAGCAGAATAACGCCTTACCTGCTGACTTTTCTTCCTCAGATAGCGCGCTGGAAGCATAATCTCCGTAATCCACCTCACCGCTTAACACGGTGCCTTTACAGCTCCCGCAGGCACCGTTGCGGCAGCCATAAGGAATGTTATAACCCGCATCTATCGCGGCTTCCAGCACGCTCTCATAGGCTTTTGCCGTATAAGTATGGCCACTGGGCTTAATGGTTACTTGATATGTCATGCTTCAATCTTCTCTTGATTTTCTTGAGTTACTGCTTTGATTTTTTTAGCGCGTGTGAGCGCGCACAAAAAACGCTACTGTTTTAAAAGCTTAATCTTCACGGCGAAATTCGCCTTCTATCACATCGTCATTGGCAGCTTGGTTACCTGCACCCCGGTTGGCCTGGTGATGAGTCGTCTGTTGATCTTGAGTAGGCGTAGTTTTTACAGGGATAAGCAGCAATATCACCGCTATGATATCAGTAATCACTCCCGGAATTATCAGCAATCCGCCAGCGATCATATTACGTGCACTGCCAAATATTGCCTTGACTGGATGAGCGCCGTGGCTCAAGGTCTGCATCAGCCGACCTGTAAATAATAGTTTTTCATCGCGAATTAACTGTAAGCCTAACATCGCCGCCACGACTAAATACAATAGCAGTAGCCAGCCATATTGCTGACCGAGTACAACCAATAGCCATATCTCAGCAATAGGAAAAGCGAGTAAAATCAAACTTATTAACAAACGCATGATGTGTGACCTTAATTTAATGTCAAATTCAAATACTCTAATACTTGTGCTCACTAATATGCCTGATAGCACCAGCGCAAAAACGCTGGCAGAACATTTAGTCTCACAAAAGCTCGCAGCTTGCGTCAATATTTCAGGCGCTTGCCAGTCTATCTACCACTGGCAAGGTCAGTTGACGCAGTCTGAAGAAATCCCTGTTCTGATTAAAACAACGCAACTACAATATCTGGCAGTTGAGCATGCCATTAAGTCCATGCACCCTTATGAACTTCCTGAGATAATCTCTATCAACGTAGATGGTGGCTTACCGCAATATTTACAATGGGCAAATGCGCAATTATCTGTTTAAGGCAAATCATGTTTAAAAGATTTTCATCTTTACTAGTGCTCACGATGCTTGCAATCTCCGCATCGCTCTGTCATGCAGGCAATGCCAGCAGCATTAAAAATTTATTCAGCACCCAGCAGGAAGAAGCATTTTTATCGCCTGACGCAGCCTTTAGCCTTGAGTTTAACCAGTCTGCCCAAGTGATGAGTGCGCATTTTAAAATCGCACCTGGCTATTACCTTTATAAGGAACGTATAAAATTTACGCTATCACCAGCACAAGATCATGAAGTGCAGCTGCCCAATGGCGACATTAAAAATGACCCGCACTTTGGCCAAATGGAAGTGTATCACAATGACATCACCGCACTGCTTGTGCTTAAAACGCCACCCAGCACCCCCATCACTGTTCAAGCGAGCTATCAGGGTTGCAGCGAAAAAGGGCTTTGCTACGCACCTCAGCGAAAAACATTCACTATTACGCCCACTCTTAACGCGCAAACGATACTGACACCAGGCGCGCTCGCCCCGCAAGACACTGGCAATGCGACAGCCGCCCCAACAGCCAACCCAACTGACACTGCCACTAATCGGGCTTCTCAGAGTGACAGCCAGGCCGCCAATTTGTTACAGGGTGGGCAATGGTGGCTCATCATTCTAGGCTTTTTTACCGCAGGTCTGCTGCTGGCGTTCACTCCTTGCGTATTCCCTATGATACCGATTTTATCTTCTATCATTATCGGTAAAAATGCGCACCACTCGCGTTTACATGCGTTTAACCTGTCACTTGCCTACACCTTAGGCATGTGCCTAACCTACACGCTACTGGGGATTATTGCAGGACTTTCTGGGCAAATGTTGAGCAGCGCCCTGCAAACCCCTTGGGCCTTAGGCTTTGGCGCCTTGATATTCAGCTTGCTCGCGCTTTCCATGTTTGGTTTTTATGAGCTTAAATTACCAAGCCGTCTGGAGAACGGCGTCATGAGCCTGAGCCATCGCATCAAAGGCGGCCGATTCTTTAGCGACTTTCTCATGGGCATACTCTCAGCCTTGATTATCAGCCCTTGCGTAGCCGCACCACTGGCTGGTGCGCTGCTTTACATCAGTAAAACGCAAGACGTTGTTTTAGGCGGTGTTGCACTGTTTTCACTCTCACTTGGCATGGGTGCACCGCTACTGGCGATTGGTGCCTCAGCGGGCACACTGTTACCAAAAGTAGGAAGCTGGATGAATGCCGTGCGCAACTTTTTTGGCGTGCTGATGTTAGGCGTTGCCGTATGGCTGATTACACCTGTTATTCCCATGAGCGTTCAACTGGTCTTGTGGGCGGCTTTGCTGATTGTCCCTGCTATTTTTATGCATGCATTAGACAGCTTGCCTACTGACGCCAAACCTGCAATGAGATTTTGGAAAGGCATTGCCATCATGATGCTGGTTGTCGGACTGACCATGCTGATTGGCGCACTTTCCAATGCCAAATCACCGCTTCAGCCTTTGAGTGGCCTATTGATACAAGCCAATCAGACCAGTCAGCAAAGCAAATTGAATTTTAGCCTAGTTAAAAATCTAGCTGATCTGGATGCGCAATTATTAGCCGCCAAAGGCAAACCGGTGATGCTGGATTTTTATGCAGACTGGTGCGTGTCATGTAAGGAGCTGGAGCAATTCACCTTTAGCGACCCGCGCGTACAGACAGCGCTAAAAGACACAGTGTTACTTAAAGCCGATGTCACCAACAACACCGATGAAGACAAAGCATTGATGCAGAAATTTAACTTATTCGGCCCGCCAGGCATTATCTTTTTTGATGCACAATCCATGCAGGAAACCCATTTAAAGGTAGTTGGCTACAAAAATGCCGACAGTTTTCTGCAAACTCTTGACCAACGTGGCAGCTGCCTACCCGAGACCTTACTATGTTAAAAAAACTGAGCAAACCACTTATTTACATAGCACTGCTGATTGGGTTTGTGCTCACCATCCGCAGTCTGCCTCTTGGTAAGCCCCAAGTTGACGATGTCGCACACACGGGGGTCACCTCGTTTTATGCCACGCAGCTTGTTGACAGCAAAGATATGATGCAAGATCTGAAACAATATCAAGGGAAAATTGTAGTGGTGAACTTTTGGGCAACCTGGTGCCCACCATGCCGAGAAGAAATGCCAGAACTCTCTGCATTTCATGAGGCTTATCAAGATAAAAATGTCACTGTGCTAGGGATTGCCGTGGACGAACCTAATGCCGTCAAAGAGTTTTTGGCAGCCACACCTGTTAGCTACCCAGTGTTAATTGGCGAAATGGAAGCAAACGCACTTGGCGACCAACTTGGCAATGACAAAGGCATACTGCCCTATACTGTGATTTTAAATACTGATGGCACACTCGTAAGCACCCATTTTGGACGAGTTGATGGCAAGATGCTCGCACAAAGCATCGCCCCCATTTTGCAATAAGGCTTTGCATTTAACTCAGCGTTACCATTAGAATTTTCATGGTTTGATCACCCATACTTAAAAGCCTGCAACTGGACGAGTTGATATTCAAGCGCATGTAAAATTCTTATTGAAAAATATGGGGTTAATTAGCACAAATGCTTGTTGCACCCCAGCATGAGTCTAATTTCCTTAAAAAACAGCTGGTTATTTCTTCCATAAAATCTGGCCCTCTTCAGCTGCCTGCCAAATCACAAATTGCCGTTAAATTCTCTAAAGTTGCTGGACAAAACCCTTTAACTTCGGCAAACTTGCGTTTATGAAATATTGTCACAATAGACATCATCCAAGCAAAAAGGCAGGCCGCCATGCCAGCTAAATCCATTTTAGTGTTACATGGCCCTAACCTCAACTTACTGGGTTTAAGAGAGCCGCAACACTACGGCAATACCACGCTTGAAAGCATCAACCAGGCCTTAGCAGATAAAGCCCAGCAAGCCAATATAGCGCTCACCGCGTTTCAGAGCAACTCTGAAGCCGACCTTGTGACTAAAATACAGTCTATTGCAACGAACAGCGTTGATTTTGTTATTATCAACCCAGCGGCTTATACACACACCTCTGTTGCAATACGTGATGCCTTAAGTGCTGTTAAAGTGCCTTTTATAGAAGTGCACTTATCTAACATCTATGCACGGGAAAGCTTTCGCCAACACTCATACTTGAGCGATATCGCCATTGGCGTAATCAGTGGTCTAGGCGCGCAAGGTTACCTGTCGGCACTTGATTACGCCACACGGTATATTAGCCAAGCCGAGCGCTAGGAATTTAAAAGATTAAAACATGATGTTGATTATGATGTTAATTTCACGCAGATTCATTTTAATCGCCTTTGTTAAGGCAGCTTACGCTTAGCATCTCTACCCAAACAACAATAATTAAAAATCACTTAAAATTATAATTGATAAGATTTTTTCAGGAGCCATTATGGATTTACGTAAACTAAAGAAACTGATTGATTTGGTCGAAGAATCAGGCATATCAGAACTTGAACTCACCGAAGACGGTGAAAAAGTGCGCATCAGCCGCAACTTTACATCCAATGCACCAGCGCAGCATTATGCACCCGTGCACTATGCAGCACAGCAGGCGGCGCCAGCCCCGGCAGTTGCCGCACCAGCAGCTGAAGCTGCACCAGTTGTTGAAGAAGGCCACGCGGTTAAATCGCCGATGGTAGGCACTTTTTACCGTGCGCCATCACCTGATGCCAAACCATTTGCTGAAGTGGGCGATACCGTTGCTGTTGGTGATACGCTCTGTATCGTAGAAGCAATGAAACTATTGAACGAGATAGAGTCAGACAAAGCGGGTGTGGTTAAGAAAATCCTAGTCGATAATGGTCAAGCCATTGAATACGGCGAACCGCTCTTTATCATCGGCTAATTTACATACACAGGATTTTATTTCATGGCTATGTTTGACAAAATATTAATCGCAAATCGCGGTGAAATCGCACTGCGCGTTCAACGTGCATGTCGCGAATTAGGCATCAGAACCGTTGCGGTTCACTCCGAAGCTGACCGCGAAGCTAAATACGTAAAACTGGCAGACGAGTCTGTTTGTATTGGCCCAGCACCTTCTAACCAAAGTTACCTGAATGTTCCTGCGGTGATTAGTGCAGCAGAAGTGACGGATGCGCAGGCGATTCATCCAGGGTATGGTTTTTTATCAGAAAATGCAGATTTTGCTGAACGCGTAGAGCAGAGCGGATTTGTATTTATTGGCCCGCGAGCAGATACGATTCGCCTCATGGGTGACAAGGTTTCGGCCAAGGATGCCATGAAAAAAGCAGGTGTGCCATGTGTCCCCGGCTCTGAAGGCGCGCTACCTGAAGACCCTAGCGAAGTGATTAAAATCGCAAAACAGATTGGCTACCCAGTCATTATTAAAGCCGCTGGTGGTGGCGGCGGACGTGGTATGCGTGTTGTACACACTGAGGCTGCACTGCTCACCTCTGTTAATATGACCAAGGCCGAAGCCCAGGCAGCGTTTGGCAACCCCATGGTTTACATGGAGAAGTTTCTTGAAAAACCACGCCATATTGAAATTCAGGTACTGGCTGACCAGCATGGTAATGCGGTATTTCTGGGCGAGCGTGATTGCTCCATGCAGCGACGCCATCAAAAGATCATCGAAGAAGCGCCTGCTGCACTCTTAAACGCCAGATTGCGTGACAAAATTGGTGAGCGCTGTGCGGAGGCCTGCCGAAAAATAAAATATCGTGGTGCAGGCACTTTTGAGTTCCTTTACGAGAACGGTGAGTTTTATTTCATCGAAATGAATACGCGTCTGCAAGTTGAGCATACCGTTACCGAAATGATTACGGGCATAGATTTGGTGCAACAGCAGATTTTCGTGGCCGCTGGCGAGAGATTGAAATTCAAGCAAAAAGACATTCAGTTACGTGGTCATGCTATTGAGTGTCGCCTCAATGCTGAAGACCCCTATAGCTTTGTACCTTCTCCTGGCAAAATCACTACATTCCATATGCCAGGCGGCCCTGGTGTACGCATTGACACACATGCCTATGCGGGTTATACCGTGCCTCCGCATTACGACTCCATGATAGGCAAGTTAATTACGCATGGTGACACGCGTGAGCAGGCCATTGCTCGCATGCGTATTGCACTTTCCGAAATGATGGTAGGCGGGATTAAAACCAACATTGAACTACATGCTGAACTCATGGCTGATGCTGCATTTCATCAAGGGGGTACTAGCATCCATTATCTTGAACAAAAGTTGGGTATTTACAACAAATAATTCATGTCGCATTCAAACTTATCTTGCTTGAGCATTGGAAACGCTCGGGCTTGAGTTACTTTGAATGCAACATGGCATCATTAGGTGTCGCATGGCTTGGGTATCATTAAAAATTGAAGCGCAGGAAAATACCGCTGATTTAATCAGCGATACACTCATGGATTTAGGTGCGCTCTCCGCCATTATCGAAGACGCCAACGCAGAAACCATTGATGAGCAGCCAATATTTGGTGAGCCTGGCGACCCCCCGCCAGGTATCTGGCAGCAAAATTTAGTCAGCGCATTGTTTGATGAAGGTGTAGACGTCAATCAAGTAATTGCCGACTTGCAAAGACAGGCGAGATTATCTAATCTGCAATTCTCAACTGAGACTATCCAGGAGCAAGATTGGGTGCGTGCGACGCAATCGCAGTTTGACCCAATCAGGATTACAGAAAATCTTTGGATTGTGCCAACCTGGCATGTGTCACCCAACCCTGATGCAATCAACATTGTATTGGATCCTGGCTTGGCTTTTGGTACAGGTAGTCATCCAACCACACATCTATGTTTAGCATGGCTGACTCAGACTGTTAAAACAGCTGACTCTGTGCTTGATTATGGCTGTGGCTCTGGTATTTTGGCCATAGCGGCTAAAAAATTAGGCGCAGGCCATGTGGTTGGCACTGACATAGATAATCAGGCGATTCAATCCAGTTTATATAACGCTGAGCAAAATAATGTCAGTGCTGACTTTTACCACGCTAGCCAATATCAATCTGCCGAATTTGATATCGTCGTTGCCAATATTCTTTCAAGCGCATTGAGTGTGTTAGCGCCCGCTTTGGCAGCCTCTTGTAAACCAGGTGGGAAAATTGCGCTCTCTGGAATTTTGCGTGAGCAGGCAGCAGATGTGACCGCCATTTATGCAGAATGGTTCGAAATGGAAGCGCCACAGTATTTAGAGGCATGGGTGTTGCTGACGGGCACAAGAAAATGCGTAACATAACCCGGTGCCCTAACTGCCAGACAGAGTTTTTTGTGAGTGAAGCGCAGCTGGCCAAGCATGGCGGCTTGGTGAGGTGTGGTCAATGCCTGCAGGTATTTGACGCTAAATCCCAGTTCATTAACCTAGACACTGGCGCGCCACAAGCTCAGCCCACCACTTCAACAGCGTCGGCTATCACACAGGCCGAAGCAACCACTAGCAATACACAAAACCTCCCAGGCTGGCCCAGCATCGAGCATGCTCTGCTGGATGATGCGTCTGACCTTGCTTCTACAGCCCAACAAGATGCATCGCTAGACTCAGAGCATATCACTGAAGTTCTCGAACTATCTGCTACCCAGGATGAAATAGCCGCTTTTGATGATGCGCTCGATCAAAATAAAGACCTAGATATCAAAGTGTTAGATATAAAAGCTTCAGATGCCAATGATAACGACCGCATCATGATTGAGGCAGGGGACTTTGAAGACAGCCAGCTAATCGCCGATAGCCATGCAATCAATCACTCTGACACAAAAAATAAAGCACTTGATGAGATTACGCGACTCACTGCAATTGCCGACAAAAAATCCAGTTACTTTGATGATTTGGCGGCCTTAGAAAAAAGTAAAATAAAGCATGTGGCAAAAAAATCTAAGCGCTGGCTATGGCTGTTTGGCAACTTTGTGTTTTTTATCAGCATTACTCTGCAGAGCATTTACTTTTTACGCAATGAGATTGCAACCTACTACCCACAATTTAAACCATATCTTCAAGCTGCATGCCTGCATTTGAACTGTAGCATTGCGCTACCTAGGCAAATTCAATGGATCATCATAGATGACTCAGACATGCAAGAAGATGTAAATAAGCCTAGTGTTATGCATTTAACCAGCAATTTGATGAATAAGGCCGCTTTTAATCAGGCGTATCCAGATGTGCAACTGACACTGACCGACACCGATGACAAGCCGATATCAAGACGGCTATTCAAGCCGCAAGAATACCTGCCCGCAGGTACCAACCTAGCCACTGGCTTTGCCGCCAACTCAGAAGTGAGAATCAAACTTTCGATTTCTACCCCCGACATAGGCGTGGCTGGTTATCGACTCTATGTCAGCTACGAATAACCCCCGTTTATTCATACATACGGGCTGACTCCAGCGTTACTCAGCAAAGTGCACGGCGCAAAGCTTGCTTACAATTTTATCTACCACTGTACCTGCCACTTTGCCTGGCCAAAAGAACTATACCCTAGCCAAAATAACTAGTACTTATGCTTCATCCTACCTAGCCTTTTGATAAGCCTGCACTTGATTTAAGTCAATTAGCCAGCACGATTCCTTTCGTAGACTCACCTTTGTAATACATCACTAGGTAAAAGTGTTTTGTAAGTTACCTATAAAAAAGATCGAGGGGTGGGGAATGGCAACGCAACAATATAAAGCATGGTCGGTGGTGGTCGCGAGTACACTGGCTTTTACTGTATGTTTCATGATCTGGATGATGTTTGCTGTGATTGGTATTCCAATCAAGGAAACCTTAGGTCTTAACGAAACCCAGTTCGGCATTCTCATTGCCACGCCAGTGCTCACTGGTTCGCTTATTCGCCTGCCACTAGGCATGTGGACAGATAAATTTGGCGGTCGCATTGTATTTTTTTTACTGATGCTTTCTACCGTCGTACCTATCTTCCTGATTTCAAAATGTACAGCGTACTGGCAGTTTCTGGTAACAGGGTTGTTTGTTGGCGTTGCTGGCGGATCTTTCACTGTAGGTATTGCTTATTGCGCTCGCTGGTTTCCTAAAAACAGACAAGGGCTGGCGATGGGAATTTTTGGTGCAGGCAATACCGGTGCTGCTGTCACTAAACTGGTTGCGCCAATCATTGTTGTAGGGTTTGGTTGGGCGATGGTGCCTCAGGTTTATGCGGTGCTAATGCTTATAACAGCCATTTTGTTCTGGTTTTTCACATTTTCTGATTCATCACACAGCACAGGTAAATCAATCAGCATGCGTGAGCAATTAGTTGTTTTGAAAGACCCAAAAGTCTGGAAATATAGCCAATATTACTCAATCGTGTTTGGCGGTTATGTTGCACTGGCCTTATGGATGACCAAATATTACATTGGCGAATATGGTTTTGACCTTAAAACTGCTGCGCTAATGGCGGCTGCGTTTAGTATTCCAGGCGGCGTGCTACGTGCGGTTGGCGGTCATTATTCTGATAAATTCGGCGCACATACCGTGACTTGGTGGGTGCTTTGGGTGTCTTTGGTGTGCCTGTTCTTTCTTTCATATCCACAGACTGATATTTCAATTATCACAGTGAATGGTCGGCAGACTTTTCACATTGGTCTGAACGCCACATGGTTCACCGTCATTATGTTCACGATGGGGATTGCATTTGCGATAGGCAAAGCCTCTGTCTTTAAATACATTTCCGATGATTATCCACACAACATTGGTGTGATTTCAGGCGTGGTTGGCCTGGCGGGTGGTTTGGGCGGATTTTTAATGCCCATCATGTTTGGCGCGCTACTGGATTTTACTGGCGTGCGCTCTTCTGCCTTCATGCTGATGTTCGGTATTGTCTGGGTTTCACTCATCTGGATGTATTGGACAGAAGTACGTCCTGTAAAAATAAGCCGTCATAACGAGCGCCAGGCTTTAAAACAAGCGGCATCAAGCTAAGTCGTATCAATTTAGGGGGAATCACATGACTACCAATATTAAAGACTGGAATGTAGAGGATGATAAGTTTTGGGAGTCCACGGGTAAAAAAGTGGCCTATCGTAACTTGTGGATTTCAGTACCAGCGCTGCTGTGCGGGTTTGCCGTGTGGCTCATGTGGGGCATCATTACCGTACAGATGAGTAATCTGGGGTTTCCGTTCAGTAAAGATGAGCTGTTCACACTGACTGCGATTTCAGGCTTAGCGGGCGCTACGATGCGTATCCCCTCATCATTTTTTATTCGCCTGGCTGGCGGCCGTAATACCATTTTTCTGACCACGGCCATGTTACTGAGTCCTGCGATAGGCACTGGCATTGCGTTGCAGCATCCTGAATGGCCTTTATGGGTGTTTCAGCTGATGGCGCTATGGTCAGGTGTAGGTGGCGGTAATTTCGCCAGCTCTATGAGCAATATCAGCACATTTTTCCCTAAACGTCTGCAAGGTACGGCGCTTGGTATTAATGCGGGGCTAGGTAATTTCGGCGTAACCACCATGCAGATTCTGATTCCGTTGGTGATGACAGTCGGCGTATTCGGTGCACTTGGAGGAGATGCCACCGTGCTCGTTAAAGATAGCGGCTGGATTTTTGGCAAGATTCCTGCCGGTACGCCAACCTTTATTCAGAATGCAGGTTTTGCCTGGGTGATCTCTTTAGTGCCGTTGTCGCTACTGTGCTTATGGGGCATGAATAACTTGCTGCCAATTTCAGCGGATGCACGTAACACCATGCTGTCATTCATAAAAATCACCTGGCTATATACTTTGGCATTTTTACCTGCCATTGTGGGCTTGTATCTATATTTGCCAGCACCTACAGGTTTAGGTTTGCTGAATATGTGGGTCGCCATGCCACTGATTATTGGGTCTACGTTGCTGATTATGAAACTCGCCGCATTTGGTGCGATGAAAGAAAACATCGCCAAACAGTTTGCGATTTTCAAAAACAAACACACCTGGTCGATGACTGCACTTTACTTGGTGACTTTTGGTTCATTCATTGGTTTTTCAATGGCTTTGCCACTGTCTATTACCGTGATATTTGGTGAGCAGCATATTTTTGATGCTGCAACAGAAACCTGGTCACATATAAAAAACCCAGCAGCACCTTCAGCCCTGACTTATGCATGGATTGGTCCATTTGTAGGCGCTTTGATACGTCCGGTTGGGGGTTGGATATCTGACAAGGTAGGTGGTTCTATCGTGACGCAGATTATTTCGGCTGTGATGGTAGTTGCTTCTGCCTATGCTGGCTACGTCATGATGCAGGCCTATCACTCTGCGACGCCAGAGATTTATTTCATGCATTTTCTGATTGTGTTTGTAGTGCTGTTTGCGGCAACAGGGGTGGGTAACGGTTCAACTTTCAGAACGGTTGGTGTGATTTTTGACCGTGTACAAGCTGGCCCAGTGCTGGGTTGGACCTCCGCTGTTGCTGCCTATGGCGCATTCATTGCGCCGGAAGTAATCAAAGGACAAATCAAGGCTGGCACCCCTGAAATGGCAATGTATGGCTTTGCGGTGTTCTATGCACTATGCCTGATATTAAATTGGTGGTTCTACCTGCGTGCAGGTAGCGAGATCAAGAACCCATAAGTTTAACCAGTAGAACTGTTAAAAGAATTAATCAAGGAGTCTGAGCGATGAGTCACTTTCTAGATAGGCTTAAATTTTTCGATAAGGTTAAGGCAACCTTTTCAAATAATCACGGCATCGTTACTAATGAAGACCGTCAGTGGGAAGACGTGTATCGTCACCGCTGGCAACATGACAAGGTAGTACGTTCTACGCATGGTGTGAATTGTACCGGTGGCTGCTCGTGGAAAATCTTTGTAAAGAATGGCCTAGTGTCGTTCGAGATGCAGCAGACGGATTACCCGCGTACCCGTGACGATCTGCCTGACCATGAGCCGCGTGGTTGTCAGCGTGGCGCTTCATTTTCCTGGTATCTGTATAGTCCTCATCGCATCAAGCACCCACTCATTCGTGGCCGCTTGATTGACCTGTATCGCGCCGAGCGTAAAACAGGTAAAGACCCGGTCGAGGCTTGGTCAGCTATTCAGGCCGATGAGCAAAAACGTAAATCTTATACTGCGGTACGTGGTTTGGGCGGTTTTGTGCGCACTTCATGGGATGAAGTGAATGAAATCATAGCGGCTGCCAATGTCTACACGATTAAAA
Source organism: Methylotenera sp. (assembly GCA_028688575.1). Classification (GTDB taxonomy): domain Bacteria; phylum Pseudomonadota; class Gammaproteobacteria; order Burkholderiales; family Methylophilaceae; genus Methylotenera. The sequence goes on from JAQTXW010000026.1 coordinate 20,929, forward strand.
AATGGGGTCCAGACCGTATTTTCGGTTTTTCACCGATTCCTGCCATGTCAATGATCTCTTACGCTGCGGGCTCCCGATACCTTTCCCTGATTGGCGCGGCTTGCGGTTCTTTCTATGACTGGTACTGCGACTTGCCTGCTGCAAGCCCACAAACATGGGGTGAGCAGACTGATGTGCCTGAAGCCGCAGACTGGTATAACTCTACTTATATCATCATCACTGGCGCCAACCTGCCGATGACACGTACGCCAGATGCACACTTTGCTTCAGAAGTGCGTTACAAAGGTGCAAAAATTGTGGCCATGGCACCAGATTATGCCGAGTTCTGCAAATTCTCTGATTTGTGGATGCCCATCAAACAGGGCACCGATGCGGCAGCTTTCCTGGCAATGGGGCACGTTGCGCTGAAAGAGTTTTATATCAACAGCCAGGATCCTTATTTTCAGGAATATGCACGTAAGTACACTGATATGCCAATGCAGGTGATGCTGCGTAAGCAAGACGGCACTTATGTCTCAGATCGATTCTTACGCGCTTCTGATTTTGATGGTGCGTTGGGCGAAAGCAATAACCCCGAGTGGAAAACCATCGTTTTTGACCGCAAGTCATGTGCATTTGTCGCACCTAACGGCAGTATCGGTTATCGCTGGGGAGAAGATGGCAAGTGGAACTTGCTGGAAAAAACCGGTAGTCAGGAGATTACAGCGGAATTAACCTGCATCGATGACAGGGATGAGGTGGTTTCGGTCGGCTTCCCGCACTTTACACATGGTGAGGGTGATTTGCTGTACAGAAATGTGCCTGCACGAAAAGTGAAACTGGCCAATGGCGAAGAAGTGCTGGTTGCCACTGTATTTGATTTGCAGATTGCACAGTATGGTATCGATCGTGGGCTAGGTGGCGGTAACGTGGCTAAAGACTATAACGACGCTAATGTTGCGTATACCCCAGCCTGGGCAGAGAAAGTGACAGGTGTGAAAGCGGCTGATATTGAGCGCACAGGTCGTGAATTTGCTTACAACGCCTCAAAAACCAAAGGCAAGTCCATGGTCATTATGGGTGCTGCGATCAATCACTGGTATCACAATGATTTGGCTTATCGTTCAATTATGAACCTGCTGCATATGTGTGGTTGCGTGGGCCAGTCAGGTGGCGGTTGGGCGCACTATGTGGGGCAGGAAAAACTTCGTCCTCAGGCTGGCTGGGCGCCGATTGCTTTTGCGCTGGATTGGCACCGTCCACCACGTCACACCAATTCAACCTCATACTGGTACTTCCATACCGATCAATGGCGCTATGAAACACTGAATGCGGACAGTTTGCTGTCACCTGCCGGTAAAGGTAAGAATCGCGGTAATTCCATTGCAGATTACAACGTGAAGGCAGCACGCATGGGCTGGTTGCCATCGATGCCAAACTTCAACGCTAACCCGATTAAATTGGCTGAAGAAGCGATGAAAAACGGCGCTACAGATGAAGCATCAGTTGCTAAATACGTGGCAGCCAAGCTGAAATCCGGCGAGTTGGACGTCGCTTACGCTGACCCGGATAACCCTGTGAACTGGCCTCGTAACCTGTTCGTATGGCGGGCAAACCTGATTGGCTCATCTGCAAAAGGTCATGAGTATTTCCTCAAACATCTGTTGGGTGCGCAAAATGGTGTGTTGCAGGAATCAGGCGCTGGACGTGGCAATAAAGAAGTGAAATGGCATGAAGATGCGCCCATCGGCAAACTGGATCTGATGGTGGATATCAATTTCCGTCTTAATTCAACTGGTGCTTATTCAGACATCATCTTGCCTACGGCAACCTGGTACGAGAAAAATGACCTGAATACGACGGACATGCATCCATTCATTCATCCGCTGTCAGAGGCTGTGTCACCTGGCTGGGAATCCAAATCAGATTGGCAGATTTTCAAAACTATAGCCAAGACGTTCTCTCCTTTAGCTGAAAAGCATCTGGGAACGAAGAAGGAAGTAGTGGCTTTACCGATGCAGCATGACTCTGCCGCAGAACTGGCGCAGCCTTTTGGTGAAGTTAAAAACTGGAAAGAGGGCGATTGCGAGCCGATTCCAGGCAAGACCATGGCGATTATCAAACTGGTGGAACGTACTTATGGCGATACTTACCGTAAGTTCATTGCACTAGGCCCATTGATGACCAAGCTTGGTAATAACATCAAAGGCATAGACTGGAATACGGACAGTGAATACGAGCAACTGAAAAAGCATAACAGCACAGTAAGTGAGCCTGGTGTTTCCTTCGGTATGCCATCACTGGCAGAAGATATCGAAGTCTGTGACTCTGTGATGCGCATGGCGCCAGAAACTAATGGTGAGGTGGCGCATAAATCATGGAGTGCGTTGTCACAGAAAACCGGTATCGACCATCATCATTTGTATGCAGGGCGCCATGAGGATAAATTCACATTCAAGGATATCCAGGCGCAGCCACGCAAAATTATCACAGCGCCAACCTGGTCTGGTATCGAGTCTGAGCATGTGTCTTACACGGCGGGTTACACCAATATCCATGAGCATATTCCATTCCGTACGTTAACTGGTCGTGCACATTTCTATCAGGATCATGAATGGATGCTGGATTTTGGTGAGGGCTTCTGTACCTATAAACCAATGGTGGATCTGGGTGAACTGAATGCGCTACCGAAACATGTGACGGATAAGCCGCATCTGGAGCTGAACTGGATCACACCGCACTCTAAATGGGGTATTCACTCTTCCTATCAGGATAACTTGCGCATGTTGACGTTGTTCCGCGGCGGCCCTTATGTCTGGGTGTCTGAGGATGATGCTAAGTCAGTTGGCATTGAAGACAATGATTGGGTTGAGGCAGTGAATCACAATGGCGCAACGGTAGCACGCGCCGTAGTTTCTCAGCGTATTCCACGCGGCATGGCGATGATGTACCACGCACAGGAAAAAAATGTGAATGTGCCAGGCTCGCCGAGTACAGGTAAACGCGGCGGTATTTTAAATGCCGTAACCCGTGTGATTATGAAGCCAACCAATATGATTGGCGGCTATGCACAGCTTTCATACGGCTTTAACTACTACGGTACAGTGGGTTGCCAGCGTGACACGATGGTGGCGCTGCATAAGATTGCGGACAAAGATGTGGACTGGCTGGAACGCCCACTCACACCAGAACGCGAAGCTCAACTCAACCCTGTCGGTATCGGCGCTAAATAAATAAAGTATAAGGGTATCTTTATCAATCCAAAATTCTAAGTTAGACGAGGCGAGAGTAAAAAATAACGACGCGGTATATGTTTGATATATAAGTAGTTATTTTTATGAGCAACGAAGCATCACGACGAAGTTTGGATTGATAGAGATACCCGTAAGGAGAATGTTATGAAAGTACGTGCCCAATTCGCCTTTGTCTTTAACTTGGACAAATGCATCGGCTGTCACACCTGTTCGGTGACCTGTAAGAACGTATGGACGAATCGAAAAGGGGTGGAATACGCCTGGTTCAATAACGTTGAATCCAAACCTGGCGTCGGTTACCCGAAACAGTGGGAAAACCAGGAAGTATGGAAGGGTGGCTGGGAGCTTAAAAACGGCAAGCTGGAGCTTAAATCTGGCAGCCGCACATCTAAATTGCTCAATATTTTTGCCAACCCAGATATGCCGGAAATAGACGACTATTACGAGCCTTTTACCTACAATTACGCACATTTACAAAATGCGCCATTGTCTGAAGCAACACCGACAGCACGCCCGATTTCACAAATCACCGGTGAAAGCATGGAGAAGATCAAATGGGGGCCAAACTGGGAAGATGACCTGGCAGGTGAATACCATAAACGCAGTAAAGACAAGAACATGGATAATATCCAGAAAGAGATGTATGGGCAGTTTGAGAACACTTTCCATATGTATCTGCCGCGTATCTGTAACCACTGTTTGAATGCTTCCTGTGTCGCAGCCTGTCCATCAGGATCTATTTATAAACGTGAAGAAGATGGCATCGTGCTGGTGGATCAGGATAAATGCCGTGGCTGGCGTATGTGTGTCAGCTCATGCCCATACAAAAAAGTGTTCTATAACTGGGAGTCAGGCAAGGCTGAGAAGTGTATCGGCTGCTACCCACGTGTTGAGTCTGGCATGCCAACCGTGTGTTCAGAGTCTTGTGTAGGTCGTATTCGCTACAACGGCATCATGCTGTACGATGCCGACCGCATCGAAGAGTTGGCCAGCATGGAAAACGAGCAGGATTTGTACGAAGCACAGTGCAAAATCTTCCTTGATCCTAACGACCCTGAGGTCATCGCTGCAGCGCGCGCTGAAGGCATTAATGAAGATTGGCTGGATGCAGCACGTAAATCCCCTATCTGGAAAATGGCGATGGACTGGAAAATCGCTTTCCCGATGCATCCTGAGTTCCGCACATTGCCAATGGTATGGTACGTGCCGCCGCTTTCACCCGTGCAGTCACAGATTGACCAAGGCAATTTACCGGTCGGCCCGGATGGCGCGATTCCTGTTTCGGGCACGATGCGTCTGCCAATTGAATATCTGGCCAACCTGTTAACAGCAGGCAAAACAGCCCCGATTGAAAGCGCCTTGAACCGACTGATTGCAATGCGCAGCTATCAGCGCTCAGTGCATGTTGAAGGGGTTGCGGATACCCGTGCGCTTGATGCTGCTGGCATTACAGAAGATCAGGCTAAAGAGATGTATCGTTACCTTGCAATTGCCAATTACGAAGACCGTTTTGTGATTCCAACTGGGCATACAGAAGAAACGCTGGATGATGCGTTCGGATTCCAAGGTCAGAATGGCTTCAGCTTCGGTAACGACAGTTCACATGGCGTTTCCAAAATCACGTTATTCCCGCGCCGTCGTAAAGAGACGGTTGAGCCAAAAGAACTCGCGCCATCAAGCGATAACAGTTAAAGGTTAAACATCATGAAAATCTATAAATTATTGTCGGTGCTGCTTGAATATCCAGATCAGGAATTGATGGATCATATTACTGAGTTACGTGAAGTCATGAGGGCACTGGAGGCAGACAAAGCCGAGCGGGAAGCTTTGAATGGTTTTCTGAATCATTTGCAAAGTATGCCAGTGACCGAGTTGCAGGCTGACTATGTGAAGACTTTCGATATGGTGCCTGAGCATAGCTTGCACCTCACGCATCATTTATTTGGAGATGATAAAAATCGTGGCCCCGCGCTGATTGACTTGGGCGAGTTGTACAAGGATTACGGCGTGGAGGTTGTCACGAACGAGTTGCCAGATTATCTGCCATTGATTCTCGAGTTCACTGCCTATCTGGATGATAACGAAGGCACGGTGTTTTTATCCGATGCCAAAAAAGTGCTGAGTGTGCTCACCGAAAATCTAACCAAAGCTGAAAGCCCATACGCAGCATTGCTTTCAATTGTTGAAAACCGGGCAACACTCAGCAAGTTAGCCGCATAAAGGAGAACAAAATGGACTTACATAACTTTCTTTACGGTGTTTATCCTTACATCGCACTGAGTGTGTTTTTGCTGGGTAGCTGGTTACGTTTTGACAGGGAGCAATATACCTGGAAAAGTGATTCTAGCCAGCTGCTTTCAAAAGCGAATATGCGGCTGGGCAGCAACTTGTTTCACGTGGGGATTATCGCCATATTCTTTGGACATGCCGTCGGTTTGCTGACCCCGCATAGCTGGTTTCAAGCCTTGGGTGTTTCAGACATGGCACACCAGATGGTGGCGATTGTCGCAGGGTCTATTTTTGGTGTGATGTGCCTGGTGGGCGGTGCGATTTTATGGGTACGTCGTATGCTGAATCAGCGTGTGTCGGCGGTGAGCCGTGCCTCTGATAAATTCATCCTCACCTGGCTGCTGATTACCTTGATGATTGGTTTATCAACGATTCCAGTCTCAATCGGGCATGCCAATCATGGCAATCCTGCTGTGATGATTGCCTTGGCGGAATGGGCACAGAGTATTGTCTACCTGCGCCCTGACCCATCCCTGTTAAGCGGTGTGGATACCATTTTCAAAGTGCATCTGTTCTTTGGTATGACTGTATTTCTGGTGTTTCCATTCACACGTTTGGTGCATGTATGGAGTGCACCGTTTGGATACATTGCCAGACCATATCAGATTGTTCGCAGTAAACGGTTTCGTTAAGCTTGATATTGGTAGAGATCACAATCGATGCGCGATGTTTCAAAATTTCTGAGCGGTTTTAGGCGCTTTCAACACAGCTACCTAGGCGAGCAGCATGCGCTGTTTGATCGGCTGGCGCAGCAAGGCCAGCGCCCGCGCGCGCTGGTGATTGCCTGTTGTGATTCGCGCTGCGACCCTGCGCTGCTCACAGATTGCGATCCAGGGGACATGTTTGTTGTGCGCAATGTTGCTAACTTGGTTCCGCCGCATGTGCAGGCAACTTACTTTGCTGCAACAACATCCGCAATTGCATTTGCTGTACATAATTTAGAAGTTGAGCATATCATCGTGATGGGACACGCGCAGTGTGGAGGCATCCGCGCCTTGATGGAGCACAAAGCACCAGGCTGCAATGAAGAAGAGCTGATTGCCAAGTGGTTAGATATTGCAGAAGATGCCCGCCAGCAGGTGCTGCACGAATTTAAGGATAAACCCCTGCAAGTGCAGACGCATGCCTGTGAGCAATCAGCCATTTTAGTATCTTTGGAAAACCTGATGTCCTACCCATGGATTAGCAGTCGTGTGCAGCAAGGAAAACTGGCATTGCATGGCTGGTATTTTGATATGCACAATGGTGAACTGTATGAATACACGCCACAAACAGGGATGTTTGAGGTGCTGGTGGACAAACTGGAGCCATCAGCCCATGAGGCCTCATGATGATCTTAAACCCAGATTTTCCATTAGGCGATTTTGCCTCTACTTGCATGTCAACTTGCCCATTTTGCAAAAAAAATCCATCAAACTGTGCGGCGTCGCCACTGCAAGTCCTAATGGAAAACCTGGGTTAAACTGGTCATAACAATTTTAAAATAAATTAATTTAAGTGAAGGACACTTTGATGAATCGTCAATTAAGAATTTCTGTATTTTCAGCCTTGTTGGTAACTTGCATGATGCCAGCCATGGCAGAGGATGTATCGCAAGCCGCTTCATTAAAAGAGGCAATCACAGAAGGCAAGCCAACGATAAACTTCAGGTTTCGTTATGAGAATGTGAACCAGGAAGGCACGCTGGACACAGCCGAAGCCTTTACATTGCGCAGTTTGCTTGGCTGGAAGACCAAGCCTTTTCACAATGTCAGCGTGACTGCCGAAGTGTATGGCCTAAGCCCGCTCAATGACGACTATAACGACCTTAAAAAAAGTGATCCGATTACCAGCAGAAGGCAATACTCAGCGATTGCCGACCCAGAAGATTACGATTTTCATCAACTGTATATCGAATGGACTGGACTGCCTGACTCATCACTCAAATTAGGTCGTCAGGGCATGGTGCTCGATAACTGGCGCTACATTGGTGATGTACGCTTCCGTCAGAACTGGCAAGTATTCAATGGCCTGTCATTGTTGAACAAAAGCCTGCCCAATACCGAAATTGCGCTGGCGCATTATGAACAAGTGAAGCAGATTACCACTAAAATCGAAAATGCCAACATTGAAATTGCCAATATTAAATATCGCGTTACGCCGACGACTAGTTTAGTAGGTTACGGCTATTTGATTGACTGGGACGGCAAAGCACAACAAGCCAAATCCAATAAAACCTTTGGTTTACGATTAGATGGCAGCCAGAAACTCGATGATCACTGGAAGGCACTCTACACCGCCGAATACGCTAAACAGGACGATTACAAAGACGGCGACAAGAAAATCGATAACAACTACTACAGAGTCGGTGTGGGTTCGGGCTATGGCGACTGGTTCTTGCGTATAGACCAGGAGAAACTCTCAGGCAACTCTGATAATAAAGCTTTCCAGACGCCGTTAGGCACCAACCACCTGTTTCAGGGCTGGGCTGACGTATTCTTAGTCACCCCTAATGAGGGTATTAAAGATACGATCTTAATTGCAGGCGGCAAAATTATGGATGCCACCATCAAGGCGGAATATCACTTCATTAACGCTGACCGTAACTTTGCTAAAGTAGGCGGTGGTAAGGGCGATCAGTACGGTAAGGAATTCGATTTAGGTGTGTATTACAAATTCACCAAACACATTTCTGGCTCGGTTGAATATGCCAACTTCAAGGAAGATGATGAGTACAAAAATACAGCATCACGCAAACGTGACACCGAGAAGTTCTGGATAACTGCTGTGTATGCGTTTTAATTAAGCAATTAATTGAACCAATGAATCACGGTGCCTTACCTAATGTTCTAGTCGATCGCTTTGGCCGCAAGGTGGATTACATCCGTCTTTCGATTACAGATCGCTGCGATTTCAGGTGTGTGTACTGCATGTCTGAAGATGTGCAGTTCCTGCCGCGTGATGAAGTATTATCGCTGGAAGAGTGCGCACGTCTGGTGAAGGCATTTGTTTCTTTAGGCGTAAAAAAAGTACGCATTACTGGTGGCGAACCGCTGGTGCGCAAAGATGCACTTTGGCTTTTCAATGAAATCGGCCATTTGCAAGGCCTTAACGAACTGGTAGTGACCACTAACGGCTCGCAACTGGAGCATCAGGCACAGGCGCTAAAGAAGGCTGGAGTTCGCCGTATCAATATCAGTCTGGATAGCCTGGATGCGGCGCGTTTTCATCAAATCACCCGCGTGGGCGATTTAGATAAGGTTATGCGTGGGATAGCCGCCGCCAAGCAGGCCGGCTTTGAGAGAATAAAGCTCAATGCCTTGCTGATGCGCGGCCGCAATGAAGATGAAGCGATTCCGCTGGTGGCCTTTGCGGTAGAGCAGGGGCTGGATATTGCTTTTATTGAGGAAATGCCGCTTGGTGTGGTGAGTCATGACCGTGAATCAAGCTATGTTAGCAATCATGGAACCCTGAAGCTGCTGAGGGCGCGTTATGATCTGATTGGCAGCATTGAAACGACAGGCGGACCAGCACGTTACTGGCGCGTGCCAAACACAGATACCAGAGTTGGTTTTATATCACCGCATAGCCATAATTTCTGCGAATCCTGCAACCGTGTGCGTATTTCCAGCAAGGGCGAGATGTACCTGTGTTTGGGGCAGGAGAATAAAGTGGATTTAGCGCCGTTATTAAGAAATTTTCCTAACGATAATCAGCCATTAAAAGAAGCCATCATCAACAGCATGCAAGTTAAACCCAAAGGCCATGATTTTAATTTAAAAAGGGTAGAGCCTGCTGTCATTCGATTTATGTCGCATACGGGCGGTTAGTGATGCGCCTATAATGGTTTATCCATATTTTCCATTAGGCGATTTTGCATCTACTTGCATGTCAACACTGGTAACCCTAGGTCCAGGCTGGCTCAAATGCCAAAGGCATGAGCTGCAGAACCTGAGAAACCCAACACAGTAACTTGGCACACGCAGTCGCTTATTCTGTGATTCCCTAAATAAAAAACACCGCGATTTAGCGGTGTTTTTTTATCAGCTTGTGGGATGCCGATATTGCCAGTTTTTCACTGGAGATTTTGTTACGCTAAATTGTCAACTGCCGAAGTTTCGATAGCGCCTCCTCATTCACTGCAATTTAATCTGAACTCAATTTGCAACAACTACGTTTATTTTATACACCTAAATTTTTATAAATTCAATACCCTTTGCAGAAAAATTATGCTACGTGCGCTTTTTAATCTTTTTTATCTTCATGAATCGTAGACTTGATAAAAGGGTCATCAAAATCTTGGTCATGGCCCTCAAATAAGGCATTCAGCCGCTTATAAAACTGATTGAATATTTCGGCTATGTTGGCTTGGTTTCTCAGGGCTAAACATTCTTCAGAGAGCGCATATAGTTGATCTATGATGGCCTCATGCGCCAGGCGATGCGCACGAAAATACTCATAATCTTTGGTAACATGGGGGCGGCTAAGCATAATGGTTTCTTCATGTTCGAAATGCTTGCTCGCCAGGTCAATAATGTGAAATAAAAACGACGGCAAACGACCCTGGCAAGAGGCCTGCATTTCGTGGTCGCAACGCTGGCAGTCAGGTGTCTGCGTGGCTTTACTACAGGAGCAAGCATCGCGCAGACTTTCAAGATACTGTTCAAGTAACTTGTGTTCCTGCTCAATCACAAGGTAGTCATCAGGAGAAAGTGCTTTAATCGCTTGACTGTGAACTAGCATAGCGAACACCTACCAATCTTAACTTTTAAAAAGCGAATCAATAGTGCTTATCATAAGGCTGAATCATTAAAATGTACAGGCTGGGTTAAGGTAGGCTAAATGTCACCTCGCCAGATTTCAGCCTATCAATTGTGAATAATTTACTTCAGTATATATTCCATCTGGACGACACTTGTGCATAAGCTAGCGTTGGAGGATTTTGATATTTTTGATAAAGTCTATTTTCAGCAAAATACTTTAAAGTTCGTTGCTGGGCTGCGGTTACCTGGTTTTGCGAGCAACAAGTGCACATCTCCCAGCGCTCGTTCTTCAAAGCCGCCTTCGCAGTAGCACAGGTAGAATTCCCACATTTTGATGAACTCCTCCGAATAACCCAGCATGCGCACCTGCTGAATATTGGCAAAGAAGTTTTCGCGCCACATCGCCAGCGTGGTGGCGTAGTGCGGGCCGATGTCTTCAAGGTTAGCCAGGCGCATGTCCGTGACTTTGGTAATGCTGTCTAGCATGGCGGTGTTGGAGGGGATGCACGAGCCAGGAAAGATATAACGCTGGATGAAATCGACCGATTTTTTAGCGCTCTCATAGCGCTGGTCGGCGATGGTAATGGCTTGTATCAGCGCCAGGCCATCGGGTTTGAGCAGTGAGCTGACCTTGGCGAAATAGATATCGTAAAACTGGTAGCCCACGGCCTCGATCATCTCAATAGAAACCAGCTTGTCGTATTGACCCCGCAGGTGGCGGTAGTCATCGAGTAGCAGCGTGATTTGATCGCTTAAACCGGCAGCCTCCACGCGCGCCTTGGCAAGCTCATACTGCTGTTTGGAAATGGTCGTAGTAGTGACCTTGCAGCCATAATTTTTTGCGGCATAAATTGAGAAACCACCCCAGCCAGTGCCGATTTCAATCACGTGGTCGTCTGGGGTGAGCGCCAGTTTTTCACAGATGGTTTTCAGCTTGAGCTCGGAGGCCTGCTGCAGTGTCTGCGTGTCAGCATTGAACATGGCGCTTGAATACATCATGGTCGGGTCCAGAAACAGCTGGAACATATCGTTGCCGAGATCATAATGTGCGGCAATATTTTTGCGGCTGCCTTCGGTGGTATTGCTGTTGAGCCAGTGCAGCAAGCGCATGAGGGGTTTGGTCAGCCACTGGTAGCCGCCTTCCAGTGTATCCATCACGGACTGGTTGAGGCACATCAGCCGAATCACATTGGTTAGGTTATCCGCGCTCCAGTAACCCAGCATATAGGCTTCACCCGCGCCGATACTGCCGCCAAATGCAATCTCGCCGTAAAAGCGTGGGTCATGCACCTGAATCACGGCATGCAGTGCATGTGTTTTATCGCCAAACACATGGCTTTCCCGGCCGTCTATCAAGGTCAGATAGCCGATGCTGAGGTGTTTAAGGTGTTCAATTATCTGCGATTTGGCGAAGCCTGCCACCCATCTGGAGCGGCTTTTCTGTTTTAGGCTGGCAGTGAGATATTCTTGCTGTGATTTTGAAATACTCATAACTATTTTTCTGTTAGTTTCGGATGGGTATAAAAAGGTACACGCTTCAGTTTAAGAAGCAGTGCGTTCCAGTAAATTGCGGCAATCACCTTAAGTGTCATGAACGGGTAGCTCAAGAGCAACCAGTCCAAGCGTGACGTGCTGATTTCCATGCGCTTTAAGTCAAGTGTGGCATTGAAAACCTGCCTGCCACTTTGAAGATTCTGCATGTGAATCAAAAGATCTTCATCGTGCATG
>JAQTXW010000027.1 GCA_028688575.1 Methylotenera sp.
TTGCAAACGTTGTGTGAGCAGGTCGGCTGTGGCTTCATCAGAGGCAATATCTGCGCTGGGGAATACTGTGCGTGCGGTACGGCAAACAGCTTCGTGCCCAGCCACCAACTCAGCAATCATGTCTTGTGCTTTAGGCACAGATTCAGATTCTTTAATAGAGGTGAGTTTGGCAAAGTCGCGATATGTGCCAGGTGCATATACATCCAGCGCACGAATACGCTCAGCAATTAAATCTACCGCCAGCGCAAGCTCGTTATACTGCGTTTCAAACATCAGATGCAAAGTGCTGAACATTGGCCCTGTGACATTCCAGTGAAAATAATGCGTTTTTAAATATAAGGTGTAAGTGTCGGCCAATAAATGCGATAAGCCCTGCGCAATTTGCTTTCTGTCTTGCTCTTTAATACCGATATCCATGATGGACTCCTATTGTGTCTGATATTCGACTTTAGAATGTTATTCGAATGATATTCTAATCCCTACCCACTGACTTTGATACTGCTATAATTGAATTTAACAGCTAAATTAATTAAAGGTTCATCTTGTTTTTTAAAAAGTCAAAACCAGTCAATGCGCGCCGTGAGGCCGAGGTGGTTCAATCTAACGCACTTGCCACTACGCTGATTAAAGAGGCTTGGTGGCTGGGTTTGGTGTTGATCGGCGCTTACATTACGGTCATCCTTTTTAGCTACAGCCCGCACGATAGTTCGTGGTCACATATCGCCCCAGAAGGCGCGCTTATTCAGAATGCGGGCGGTGCGGTTGGTGCGTGGGTTTCTGATTTGCTGTTATATGTGTTTGGTTTTTCAGCTTGGTGGTGGGCAGTGCTGGCTTTTTATGCCATGTGGTTTGTCTATCTTAAATTAGAAGTGGTTGACCAAAGCGAGCGTCCTTTTCTGCTATATAACTTTATTGGATTTGCCTTGCTACTAGTGGCCTCCAGTGCGCTTGAGGCAGGCCATTTGATTGATTTCCCAGCCCAACTGCCATTAGCACCTGGCGGTATGCTGGGTGCTGCGGTTGATAATGGCTTGCGCAGCCTGTTTGGCTACACTGGGTCCAGTATGTTGCTGTTACTGATATTTGTTGTCGGGTTCAGCCTGTTCACAGGTTGGTCATGGATTGTAATCACCGAGAAATTTGGCGCATTTTTAATTAACACTTATGAATTTATTCAGTTCAAGTGGCAGGATTGGCAAGATAGAAAAGCGGGCAGGGTCGCTGAAATTGAACGCACCGAGTTTGTTGAGAGTGAGCGCAAGCGGGTAGAGCGTCGCGAACCCGTGCAGATTGAAGCGCCAGTACTTGAAATTGTACAAAGCGCACGTGTGCAAAAAGAAAAACAAGTACCATTGTTCGATGCGCACCCAGATACACCTTTACCCCCCATCCATTTGCTGGATGAACCCTCGGGCGCAGTGGAATTGCCTTCGGCTGAAACGCTGGACTTCACTTCACGCTTGATTGAGCGCAAGTTGATGGATTTTGGCATTGAAGTCAAAGTGCTGACGGCTTTGCCAGGCCCTGTGATTACGCGTTATGAGCTAGAGCCTGCGCCTGGCGTTAAGGGAAGTCAGGTCACGAATCTGGTTAAAGATCTGGCACGCGCTTTGTCTGTGGTCAGCGTGCGTGTGGTAGAAACTATCCCTGGTAAAACCTGCATGGGTCTGGAAATCCCCAATCCTAAACGCCAGATTGTGTATTTGTCTGAAATCATGGGGAGTCAGGCTTATGCCGATGTGCATTCTCCGCTGGCAATCTCTTTAGGTAAAGATATTGGCGGCAAGCCTGCGGTGGCAGATTTGGCCAAAATGCCGCATGTACTGGTTGCGGGTACCACAGGCTCTGGTAAATCGGTTGCGATTAATGCACTTATCCTGAGCTTGCTTTACAAGGCAGATGCGAGCCAGGTGCGCATGATTTTGATCGACCCTAAAATGCTGGAGCTTTCGGTTTATGAGGGGATTCCACATTTACTGGCACCAGTTGTCACTGATATGCGTCAGGCGGCTAATGCGCTTAACTGGTGCGTGGCAGAGATGGAGCGACGTTATAAATTGATGTCCATGTTAGGTGTGCGTAATCTGGCGGGTTACAACCAAAAAATTAAAGAAGCTGAAAAAGCAGGCGAGAAAATTCCGCATCCATTTAGTTTAACGCCTGACGAACCTGAACCATTAACTGAAATGCCATTGATTGTTGTGGTGATTGATGAGTTGGCCGATTTGATGATGGTGGTTGGCAAAAAGGTTGAGGAGCTTATCGCACGGTTAGCACAAAAAGCGCGCGCTTCTGGCATTCATCTCGTGCTGGCAACGCAGAGGCCATCTGTTGATGTGATTACAGGGCTGATAAAAGCCAATGTACCTACGCGGATTTCTTTTCAGGTATCCAGCAAAATTGATTCACGCACTATTTTGGACCAAATGGGTGCAGAGGCGCTGCTGGGGCAGGGGGATATGCTTTATATGCCGCCAGGGACAGGGTATCCAGTGCGGATACATGGTGCGTTTGTATCTGACCAGGAAGTGCATAAAGTGGTGAATCACCTTAAAGCGCAGGGTGAACCTAATTACATTGAGGGTATCCTAAGCAATGAAGCCGAAGAGGGTGGTGATTTTGTCAGTGGCGGTTCAGGTGAGGGTGGGGCTGAGGTTGACCCACTCTATGATGAGGCGGTTTCTATTGTACTAAAAACGCGCCGAGCCAGTATTTCATCGGTACAGCGGCAACTGCGCATAGGGTATAACCGTGCAGCGCGCCTGATTGAAGACATGGAGCGCGCGGGTTTGGTTTCTACCATGCAAAGCAATGGTAACCGTGAGGTGCTGGCACCCCATCACGAAGCCTAGCGTAGTAAGCAACGCTTACGTTATTGACACAACTGAAAAAACAAATATGAGATTACGCTATTTTAAAATTTTACTGGCATTAGTGCTGCTATCTGGTTTGTTGCCAGTGAGTGCTCAGGCCGACGGCATGGCGAGCGTTAAGGTGTTTTATGAGCAAACGCAATCAATACGTGCTGACTTTCATCAGGTGGTGACCGATAAGCAAGGGCGCAAGGTGCAGGATGTGACGGGTAAAATGCAGCTTAAGCGGCCTAATCAGTTCCGTTGGGACTACTACAAACCTTACGAGCAGCAGATTATCAGCGATGGCAATCAGGTGTGGTTGTACGATGTGGATCTGGCACAGGTCACTGTGCGAGCGTTAGGCGATGCGCTAGGGACGAGCCCCGCAGCCTTGCTGGCGGGTGGCAAAGCCATTGAAGACACGTTCAGGTTGGCGAATGCCTATCGTAAAGATGATATGGATTGGGTGAGTGCCACCCCAAAAGCAAAAGAATCAGGTTTTGACAAGATTTTGCTGGGCTTTAAAAATAATAAAATTCACGCATTGTCATTAATTGATAGTTTTGGGCACCACACTAATATTCAATTTTCAGAGGTTGAAATCAACCCCAAGTTGGATGAAAAAGGCTTTTTGTTCAAACCGCCCAAGGGCGTGGATGTGGTGGGCGAGTAAAAACAAACCCTTGAATGACTATTTTGAACAGCCTCTTTACCCCCAATACGCCAGAAGCCCCACTTGCTGAGAGATTACGCCCTAAAACTTTAGATGAGGTGGTCGGGCAGTCGCACTTGCTCGGCGCAGGCAAGCCACTGAGATTGGCTTTTCAGTCAGGCAAGCTCCCCTCTATGATTTTGTGGGGGCCGCCAGGGGTTGGTAAAACCACTTTGGCGCGATTGATTGCCAATACAGCACAAGCCGAATTTATTCCCATTTCTGCCGTGCTGTCAGGGATTAAAGACATCCGTGAGGCTGTAGAACGAGCAGAACTTACCTTGCAGCAGCATGGCCGTAAGACTATTTTGTTTGTAGATGAAGTGCATCGTTTTAATAAAGGCCAGCAAGATGCTTTTTTACCTTATGTCGAGAGTGGCTTAATTACTTTTATCGGCGCTACGACAGAGAATCCTTCATTTGAGGTCAATAGTGCGCTATTAAGCCGTGCGCAGGTGTTTGTGCTCAACTCGCTTTCAGAGGCGGAACTGTCATTACTGCTTGACCGCGCACAGCAATTAGTGGCGAATGATTTGACGGTTACGTCAGAAGTGCGTGAACAGGTATTGGCGTACGCCGACGGTGATGCAAGGCGATTACTCAATTTTGCAGAGAGTTTGTTCAATGCGGCGCAGGGTGCAGGCATTGTAGAAATTGATGAGGCCTTTTTGCAAACCACAATGGCAAGCAAGCTGCGTCGGTTTGATAAAGGTGGTGAAGCCTTTTATGATCAAATATCTGCATTGCATAAATCCGTGCGTGGCTCTAATCCTGATGCGGCCCTATATTGGTTTTTACGGATGATAGACGGCGGTGCTGATCCTTTATATTTAGGGCGGCGCATTGTGCGCATGGCGGTAGAAGATATTGGCATTGCAGATCCGCGTGCACAAACCATGGCACTGGAGGCGTGCCAGATTTATGAGCGGCTTGGGTCGCCAGAAGGTGAGCTTGCGCTATCCAATGCAGTCATCTATTTGGCGGTTGCGGCAAAAAGCAATGCGGCTTACATGGCGTATAATCAAGCGAAAGCTTTTGTTGCGCAGGATAAATCCCGCCCAGTACCATTGCATTTGAGAAACGCTCCTACCAAACTCATGAAGGCGCTGGATTACGGCAAGGAATACCGCTACGCACATCATGAACCAGAAGCTTATGCCGCAGGTGAGCAATATTTCCCAGATGATTTGTCACCTCAGCAGTTTTATGTGCCCACACCACGTGGGCTTGAGGGTAAAATAGCGGAAAAATTAAACCATTTGCGCGAGCTAGATAAAAAATCAAAAAAATAAATCAGCCACAGATGCACGCGGATATCGTATCAATTTTAAATCGGCAGTTTGTAGATATCTCGTTATTTAACTATGCTTAAATAGCCAGCTTGGTTTTTTATCCGTGTGTACCCATGTTTATCTGTGGCTGAAATAAATACTTCCAGGAAAAATTAAATGTTAGACATTCAGGCATTAAGAAATGATTTAGAAGGCGTTGTGAGCCAGCTTAAAAGGCGCGGGTTTGTGTTTGATGCGGCAAAATTCACCGCATTAGAAACAGAGCGCAAAACTGTACAGACGCGTACACAAGATTTGCAGGCCAAGCGCAATCAAAGCTCCAAGCAGATTGGCATGGCTAAAGCCAAGGGTGAGGATGTGTCTGCAATTATGGCTGAGGTAGCAGGGCTGGGTGAGCAGTTAAAGTCAGATGAATCACGCTTGAGTGAATTGCAGCTAGAGTTGCAGAACATGCTGTTGAATGTACCTAATCTGCCGCATGTGAGTGTGCCTGATGGCGTTTCTGAGGCAGATAACGTAGAAGTGAGACGCGTCGGCGTACCACGTGTTTTTGATTTTCCAGTCAAAGATCATGCGGATGTGGGCGCACCATTGGGCTTGGATTTTGATACAGGCGCCAAATTATCAGGTGCACGCTTCACTTTGATGCGCGGTCAAATAGCCAAGCTTCATCGCGCTTTAGCGCAATTTATGCTGGATACCCAAACCGAACAGCATGGTTATGAAGAATGTTATACGCCATATCTGGTTAATGCAGAAACACTGGTTGGTACTGGTCAATTGCCGAAGTTTGAAGAAGATCTCTTCTCATTAGCGCATAATGACAGCAAGTTGTATCTGATTCCGACTTCTGAAGTCACGCTCACCAATACTGTGCGTGATGAAATCGTGCCCTTGGAGGCGCTACCGATTAAGCTCACCGCGCATACACCATGTTTTCGCTCCGAGGCGGGTTCTTATGGGCGTGATACCAAAGGCATGATACGCCAGCATCAGTTTGATAAAGTTGAAATGGTGCAGATTGTGCATCCTGA
Source organism: Methylotenera sp. (assembly GCA_028688575.1). Taxonomy (GTDB): domain Bacteria; phylum Pseudomonadota; class Gammaproteobacteria; order Burkholderiales; family Methylophilaceae; genus Methylotenera. Next base: position 5,894 of record JAQTXW010000027.1, read on the forward strand.
AAAAAGCGATGAAGCTTTAGAGGAAATGGTCGGGCATGCTGAGCATATTTTAAAAGCGCTAGCCCTTCCTTATCGTGTGGTGTCTTTATGCACGGGTGATATGGGCTTTGGCGCGACTAAAACCTATGATCTGGAAGTATGGCTTCCTGCACAAAATACCTATCGTGAAATTTCATCTGTTTCTAATTGTGGGGCATTCCAAGCGCGCCGATTGCAGGCACGTTTCCGTAACGAGCAGGGTAAACCTGAACTAGTGCATACACTCAATGGCTCGGGTTTGGCGGTTGGACGTACCTTGGTGGCGGTGCTAGAAAATAATCAGCAGGCCGACGGTTCGGTGACGATACCTGAAGTGCTGCGCCCATATATGGGTGGGCTAAGTAGCATTAGTGTGCGTTAACAGATAAAAAAGCCCTCTGCATAGACATTCTTTGAACAGGGATTACTTATTGCTTGCTATTTTAAATGTGTCAAATTCTTGCGAGTGTTTAGGTTGATAGCGCTCTAAAATGCGCTGATAGCTCCGTACTGACTCCACAAAAATGACAGGTGCGCCACCGCTGGCGTAGCCGTATTTTACCGTGGTGTAATACTCAGGGTCTCTTAATAACACCAGTGTCTTTTTAACATCAGCCCACCTGTCAGGGTTGAGGCCAAGTCGTTTCGCCAGCACGCGCGCATCCTCCACATGCGCATAGCCAATATTATAGGCCGCCAGTGCTATGTAAGTCCTGTCAGGTTCTGGAATGCGCTCGGGGACTGTCTCAATTAATTTTAATAAATATTTAGCACCAGCGGGAATGCTTTGTTTGGGATCCAGTCGGTCGGTAACACCCATTAAATCAGCTGTACTTTCTGTGAGCATCATGAGGCCACGCACATTGGTGGGGGAAGTGTTGTAAGTGTCCCAGTGTGATTCACGGTAGCTAAGTGCAGCCAGCAAGCGCCAGTCCAGCCCAGTGAGCACTTGTGCCTCTTTAAATAAATGCATGTATTTAGGCAACAGGGTGTTGATGCGAGTGAGGAAGGTCGTCACATCCAAACTGTTTAACCGTTTATTATGCCCGTAATAGCGGTCCAGCAGATTGCGCAATGTGCCATCTTGTTGAATTTTTTTAAAAAAAGCGTCTACATTTTTAGTAAGTGCTACATGCGTGTTTTTAGACATGGCCCAGGCAATTTTATCTGGCTTGCCAAGTGGCATGGCCACACTTAAAGTTGGGTGGTAATTTTGCATGAGTGCTGCCAGATGGCTATCGGCAACGGTGTAATCTAGCAATCCGTCTGCGACCTCTTCGAGGAGTGATTCGGCATTTGTGCGGTTGGCGGCATGCCATAGCAGCTCAGGATATTGCTGTTGTAACTCAGTAAGGCGCTCAGCATAGCTGGTACCGTCTGGTACGGCAATTCTCTTGCCTATGATTTGATGAATATGACTAGGTTTTTTGTTGATAGAACTGTTAAAAACAAGCTGCTGCTGAGTTTCTTGGTAAGGCGGTGAAAATAATACCAGATGCTCGCGTAGATGCGTGATGCTTAAATTGGCCGCCGCAATATGCGCCTTGCCTTTGAGCAGGGTGGGGATTACATCGCTGATGCTTTTAACTACCACAAAGCGAATTTCATGGTCTGGATAATAATGATTTACAAATAAAACGGCGAGATCGTTTTCAATGCCTGCTGCCTGGTTTTCGTTATTAAGATAGTAGGTGGAGGGGCCATTGTGTGTGACAAATACAATTTCTTTTTTGCTGGGGTCTAAGGCAGGGATATCTGTTTCATCTTTTGGCGCGTTACAGGCCGTGATGCAGGTTATGGCAGTCAAGATGATTGCCAGCTTCGCATATTGTTTGATTGTATCAATCAAAGTTATTGCTCTGTGACACGACCATCTCTGGCAATCAGCACAATATCAGCCAGATTGTGAAATATGCCATGTTCTACGACACCAGGAATATTGTTAATTAAAGCATTTAACTCTTTTGCATCGGTATTTTCTGCAAACTTCATATCCAATACGTAACTGCCATGAGAGGTCACCCAGTAGCCATCTTTTGCCGCGTTGGGGCGTAAGCCACCCACGGCGCCGATTTGGTCTAAACTTTTTTTGGCGAGTTGCCAAGCAAAAGGGATCACCTCAATCGGAATGGCGAAGTTTTCACCAATGTGCGTCACCAGCTTGCTGGCATCGGCCACAGCAATAAATTGTCTGGCGGCTTTTGCTAGGAGTTTTTCTTTCACTAAATCACTGCCACGGCCCTTGAGTAGTGTTTTGTCTGGGGTGATTTCATCAGCGCCATCGACATAAAGGTCAATGCTGCTGATATGCTCCAGTGCAACAATGGGTAAATTGAGCGATTGCGCTTTTTGTGCACTGATGGTCGAACTGGCAACGGTGGTGAGTTTCAAGTGCTCTTCACGGGCCAGGCGCGCAAGCTCCTCAATAAAATAGTTGGCGGTCGATCCAGTGCCAAGACCAACGAGCATGTCATGTTTGACATGTTTTGCAGCGTGCAGTGCGACTAATTGTTTATCGTTCATCTCTGCGCTCCTGATGATATTCTTAATTTTTATTATGACTATATTAACGCGATTTTAGTTTGTTGAGGGATAAAAAAAAGGGAGCGCATGGCTCCCGATTTTTAAAATCTTGCTGAAAACTCAGCAATTATTTCATGACACGGTTGCGGTATTCGCCTGTACGTGTGTCAATTTCAATTTTGTCACCTTGTGCGCAGAATAAAGGCACTGAGATTTCAAAACCTGAAGCGATTTTTGCTGGCTTCATCACTTTGCCTGAGGTGTCACCCTTAACTGCTGGCTCCGTGTAGGTGATTTCACGTACCACCGTAGTTGGCAACTCAACGGTGATTGCCTTGCCATCGTAAAAGCGTAAATCAGCTGGCATGCCGTCTTCCAGGTAAGGGAGTGCATCTTCCATGAACTCTGCATCGACATCATATTGGTTGTATTCAGCGTCCATAAACACGTATGTTGGATCAGCAAAGTAAGAGTAAGTGACTTCTTTTTTCTCGAGGATGATCACGTCAAACTTATCACCTGCGCCGTAGATGCTCTCGCTTGGTGCTTCTGTCAGTAAGTTTTTGAACTTCATTTTAACCACAGCAGTGCTGCGGCCTGATTTGTTGTATTCTGCTTTTACGACGACTAGTGGAACGTTATCCACCATAATCACGTTGCCGGCGCGGAGTTCTTGTGCTGTTTTCATAGGTTGCCCTTAAAAGTCTATATGCGTAAAATCGCGCATTATACCTTATTTTTAGCGATGTTTTTGGTGATTTTTTCACTAAAAATCACCAACTTAGTGGTAAGGTCGGTGCGGTCTGCCAGAGCAGCTGATTGTTGCAGGGTGTGCGCTTGGATTTCAGGTAGTAGTATTAAGTAGTTTTGCCAGTGCTGCTGCATGCTGTCGCGCACAGCAGTGCCAGATTGCCAGGCATGTTGCATGGCGCGAACAATCGTTTGTGTTGGCTGCTTCATGCAGCCATAAAATGCCGCCAAAAACGCATCAAGCTTGATAAGGTGTGTATCTTCACTTTGTAAATATGGTTGCCAGATAAAAGGTTTGCCTGCCCAAATAGCCCGTATCCAGCTATCTTCTCCGCGCACAAAATTGATGTCACAGTTTGCAAGCAGTGTGTCATAGTCATTCTGGCTTAAAAACGGTAACACATGCAGATGCAGCTTGTTTTTAATGTAGGTGTTGCCCGTGCGAACTTCGCTTAGATTTAAAAACTGTGCAATCTCAGGCAGAACGGTGCTTGCAGGTACATGGCAATGGATGGTTTGCTGGCCGTTTGCAAGTGTTGTTAATAATGTAGAGATGGGCGCGTGCGGGTAGCAAAATAATGAAATAGATAAATGATTATCAGCATGAGTGTTGCTTAAGGTGCTTGGAGAGCAGTGTGCCTCTCTAATCAATCCGCCAGTCTTTTGTGTGAAGCCAGGAAAGAAAAAATGTCGGGTCAATTTGCCATAGTTTGCGCTTTTTGCGTGATAGTCATCTACCCATGCTTCGGCGGATAAGTATTCCAGATTAATCCATGCCGTGCTAGCTTGCATGTTGGCTTGATAGTCATTGGGTAGGCCGCAGGCGAATGCTTCAATCACCACATCGGCTTGCGGTTTGAATGCTGTCTGAGCTGTCCAGGCAGTAATGGTAATATGCTCAACGATCTGTGATTGCAGTGCGGGGTCGAGTGTGGGGATAAGTTTTTTGGCTACGCTTAAATCATCAATATAGAGCTGGATTGCTATGTGATGTTCTGTGTTTAACTGTTTGGCCAGTCGCCAGCATATGCCGATATCGCCGAAGTTATCTACTACTTTGCAGAAGATATCCCATTTTTTACGACAATTAACCACTGCCTGCTGTTGCATGAGATGTGTTACCACAAATGAATGTTAAATTGTTTGAGCACAAGACCATACACATAAAATATACAGCAGGTGAATATTGCGCAGGCGATTAAAGTGGGCCAGAAGCTCCATTTGGGGAGTAAGTATGGAAATAACAAAAACATGGGCAAGGTGGGAATGACATACCAAAAAGTATAGTAGGCATGGTTGGCGATTTTAGCTGGGGCTTGTTTTTCTACAAAGAGCCAGATGAGGGTGAGAATGGTGACCATCGGTAATGCTGTCACCAATGCACCTAATTTGTCGCTGGCTTTTGCAAGTTCTGAGGCGAGCACAACGACCAAGGCGGTGATTAAGTATTTGAGTATAATAAATTTCATATGCAGATACTCCAGTATTGAAGTGTCACTCCAGGTGTAAAAAAACCCTCAAACGAGGGTTTTTTTACAGTCAATTCTAACTGATTATTCCTTACCGATTTGGTAGATCTCTTTGCTGCTTTCCACGATTTTACCTGTGGTTGCATCAACTTCAACCTTCATTTCACCAGAGGCGGTTTGGATGTCAAATTCATATGAAGCCGCGCCATCTGGCTCAATTTCATATTCTGTTTCAATCACTTCACCAGGAAAAGCCGCAAGTGCCGTAGCTTTAGCATCATCTTCAGATACGTAACGTCTCGCTAAGAATGCAGTGTCTTCAGCGTTGGCCACTTCTTCTTCAATTTCAGTGATTTTGCCAGTTCTACCGTTACACTCCACATCCCAAGCTTTTCCGTCTGGTGTTTCAATATCAAACTCATAAACGGGTACTTTGTTTTCGAGTTTGTATTCCACTTTTGCCACCTCACCAGAGCGCACTTTAAGGGCTGCTGCCAAGCAATTCTCAAGGCCTACTTTTGATTTTGGGAATGCTGCATCCGCAGCGTGGAGTTGTGATGCTGCAAATGCGCCAGCAACCAAAGTTAACATTGCAAGTTTTTTCATTTTACTTCCTTTCTAAGATGACCACTGATTTTGGCAATCAGTTTAGCCACCTGCCTAGGCACAGGCAACTGCATTTTAACAGCTTGTATGAATTATTGCGAATAATTGGGTTGATATGGATCAATGTTGGTTGATATCAATCGGTGATGGTTGTATCTAACCATCAATTTTAAAAAAAATTAGCACTGAGTTTTAGATGATGTTTGTTAATTAATTGATTTTTATATAATTTTTATTTTTATAAAAAATCAGGCACGAAAAATGCTTTTTGATAATAGCTGTTTATTTTTTAAGCAGCAATGCATTGGGTTTGTAATATGCATGAAGTCCTTGGTTGGTATGCATGATATCAATCAACCCTCTAAGGGGTAACGAGTCGTTACCCCTTCTTTTTTGGCATGAGTTAACTTAACTGTCAGCAATGTGTAATCATCCCAGATTTTCCATTAGGCGATTTTGCATCTACTTGCATATTAACTTGTCCACTTTGCGTTTTTTTGCGCATTTTTTCTGCCAATAGAATGACTATTGCCCATAAAGTCTGCACAAAAAATCCATCAAACTGTGCGGCGTTGCCATTGCAAGTTCTAATGGAAAATCTGGGATTATAAAAAAGGCAGGCCGATTATAAATTTCAAAATACTCCATGCGCCAATTATTTGATTGGTTCTGTTTTGGGTTTGAGTCTCATTAGTGGTGAATTTTGTTTGTTCGGTTTCGTTAGCGATTATTTGAAGGCGATCATCAGTTTTAATATTTGCGATGTCTTTTTTTTCTTCTTTGGTGTTGATTGTGTGATCTGTAGTATGTTCTGGGCTGCCTTTGACATGTGAATCCTGCTTTTGCAAGGCTTGATTGAGGTAATTTTTATTTTGAGAATCAAGTGTGGCAAGTCTTACGTGGTGTGTGCCAGGGGGCTTTTGTAAGTCATTTTGTGATGGGTTATTTTTTGTTTTACTTTCTAGCGCATAAGTGTGATGTACCCAAGTTGAGGTGGTTATTAAAAATAACAAAACTAATTTGATACGCGCCATGTGAGGGTAAGTTTCCAGGTAATTTGGTTGTTAAATTGAGGTGGAATTGGTTCATTTAAACCATAGGTGGTTGTTTACAGCCAATTGTGATGATTGGACCATTGATTTTGTTTAAGTAGCTAGCTGAATAATAAGCGGTTTGTGTAATGGCATATTTATTGCAATCTTTATGCCAATGTACTTTATAAAACTTACAAAAGCTTACCCAATGATAAAAAAAGTTTTAGATGTTTGTTTTGTCATATTATTAACATCGTTATTTGCTGTTTCTTCTGTAATGGCGGAAGTTAAGCCAAAGTCAAGCTCTGCAACCCGCTACCTCAAGGTAATCAAGGGGCATTCATATCCACTTAGCTTCCATGCAAATATTGATACACTGGTGATTGGTGATCCTAATGTCATCCAGGTATCTACATTAAAGCCAGATTTAATCATTATCTCAGGGCAAGTGGTGGGGAGTACCTCACTTACCATTTTTAGCGAGCATCATGTAGCGACTAAATATGTTATTCAGGTCGCGACAGATTACACCCAGTTACAGGCTTTAATACATCAAATTGAAAGAAATGTGACAGTGGACGAAGTGGGGGATGTGATTGTCCTTAAGGGTAAAGTTAAAACCGCTGCCGCATTAACCAGAATTTTAACGCTGGCTGACCGTTACGTGAGTTCGGAGCAAACCCCCGATTTTTCTGTAATATCTGATAAAGGCGGGGTATTGGCAGGTAACACAGATGAGCAACAGGAAGTTGAGCCCACACTTTTAAACCTTTCCACACAAACCGTTGGCGCTGGCGGGGCGCGCCAGGGCGGGGGGCGCGGCGGTGGTGCTGGCGGTGGTATCGCGCGTGCTATCAGGCAGCCGCTGTATCCGGGTAAGGGTAATCTGGCGCAAAATATTTCACGTGGTGATGTGATTATGGTGGCGCAGGGCAAGGTGATGAGCTTGATTAAGGTAGAAGCTCAGCCCAAGGTCGAGGTTCAAATGCAGATTGTCGCTGTTGACAGAAACAAAACCGACGAACTGGGGTGGGATTGGAGAATTACGGGCATCAAAGACAGTGGCGGCAGCAGTACAGGCATTACCATAGGCGGACTGCTTGGTGGGGTTTCACCTTCTATTGGTAGTGGAATCAGCGGAACGGGTGGCAATACTGGCACTCTGAATGTAGGTAGTTCAACACTGGCCAGTGTGCTTAGTCATGTGGACGCTGCCAAAGGATTGACACTGGGATTGGTGAGTTTTTTAAGATTGGTGGAAGAAAAAGGCGCAGGTACAACCTTGTCTGAGCCGATTATCACCGCGTTGAGTGGGGAGTCGGCGAGCTTTCTGGTTGGCGGGTCGCTACCCATCCCTGTGCAGTCGCTCTCTGCAGGGAGTGCAACCCAAAATGCAGTTGTGGCCACTAATGTTAGTTTTGTACAGTTTGGGCTTAGTTTAATTGTCAGGCCGACTGTGCTGGAGAATGGCAATATTTCAATCGTATTGGATCAGTCAATCTCTGAGCCTGATTACACCAATGCCTTTACCTTGCTGGGTACACCTATCCCTGCTTTTAAACAAAAAACGATCAGCACCCTTACCGAGTCTGCTAGTGGTGAAACTTGGGCTGTGGCCGGCTTGCTCACCGAAGAAGAAACTAAAACGATGAGTGAGGTGCCTTTTTTCTCACAAATCCCAGTCATCGGGCAATTATTTAAAAAGAAAAATGATCGCGTGAGCCGAAATGAACTGTTTATTGTCGTCAATGCAAGGCGCGTGGATGGTGTCAATAATACGACTCAAAATTTTGATAATGAAGGCCGTCTGAAGCCTTCCGAAGCTGAGGACCCAGCGGGTGCTGAAGATTATATTGAATATGAAAATTTGGATGAGCTGCCTTTAGCCCCAAACGTTAAGCATGAGGGTTTGCAAGAAAAAGAAAAAACAACCAAGCCAGCAAGCAGCAAAAAGCCAGTGGATGTTAAAGGTAAGAAGCAAACTGGGCAAAGTGGCAGTAAGGTGAAGCAACCCAATATCATTAACGGATTGAGAAATAACTCAATTCAGGATGCAGGTGCAATTACTCAAGCAGAAAAAAAACAACCCCAACAATACAGAACCATTGGTGATGTTAAGTTAAACAAGCCAATACCAGTTAATTCAGAGAATGACAGCCACTCAGGTACCTCGGCAGGTGATGTGCATTCTAATAAGCAGCCTTTAGATAAATTAGATAATCATCTTGCAGAGCGTGATGCGCCTTACTATTTTGACTCTGCATCAGAACTCAATCAGTTGTTGGATTTGCAGGAAATGACCAGGATGCGGCAAGAAAATCAGTCACCATTTATTACGCCTAAACAATGGGTGATTGATTCTACACGAGGCTAAATACAATGAGTGATGGACTTATGAAAATAGAGAATTTTACTAAACGATCAAAAATAGCACTCACCGCTTTAGTGGTGTTGATGTTTTCTGCCTGTAGCACGGTGAAAAACCCAGATGCACCAGTACCGGTTAATTTTCCACACGCCCTGCAGCCGCAACTTCAGGCGTCACAGCATTGGGCGACTGTTGCCGAGGATATTGCCGATCAGGTGGTGGCTAATCTCAAAGAGAAAAAACTATTAAATAAACCGTTATATGTCAATCCGCAATCAACTCCCACAGAGTTTGGCAAGGCATTAAATGATTTTCTTATTACGCACTTAGTGCAAAAAGGAGTAGAAGTCAGTAGTGTGTCAGAAAAAAGTGTTGTATTGAATTACAAAACACAAGTGGTTAAATTTAAATCAAGCAGAAATGTTTTGCTGCCTTCGCAGTTGAAATGGACCACCCTGGCAGGCGGGTTGGTTGTTGGCAGGTTGTTAGCGGATGCGGTTGATATTAACAGTTTTGACGCTACAGTTTTGGTGGGTGGTGGTTTGTTTGATTTTTGGCAAGCCAATAAGGCGCCAAAGTTGGAGTTGGTGGTGACCTCATCTATTATGGCAGACCATCTATATGTGTCACGGACTACAAACGTCTATTATGCTAACTCCGTGGATTCGCACCTATATGAGCGAGCAAAACTGAAATCAAAATCAAAATCAAATGGGCCATTTGATGATCCGTTTTATCAGATAAGCAAGTAATCCAGGTGATATTAGCGTCAGACTATAATTAGAAAATTAAATTGCCAAGCACCATTTATGAAAATTTCGCCTCTTAAGTTGACTTTAGCCGTAGTTGCAGTGCTGATTATATTTTTTCTCACTACATTTTCTAATCAATGGGGAAATGTGACTGCAGAAAAGACCAGTAAAGATTTTGAGCCTGAAATAAAAAAACTCAGCTCGAATCCAGCAAGTGCCAAGAAGCTGTGCCCTGATATTACAAAAAAACTCAGGGAAAGCATTCCAAAACTGGAAGGTAAAGATGTTGAGATCAAGCGCTTAAAAACAATTAAATTGATTTTAGATTGTGAAGTTGCCGCCGAAAATCATGAAAATTCATTTAAGGTATTGCAAGAAATATCTGCCGCACTACCACAAGAAGCGCGCTGGCATGCTGAAATGGCAAGTACGCTTTATAAATTAGGGCGCTATGGCGAGGCGGCAAGATCAGCCAGGCTTTCTGTGCAGTTGGCGCCCAAAAACTTCAGGTACCAGTTACAGGAAGCAAGAATACTCGCTAAAACTCCGATGCGAAAAAGAACAAGCCATGCTTACGAAGTAGCAGTTAAACTTGCGCCCTATGATCAGGTTAAAAAGGTGCATGAGGAACATATGAAGTTTTTAAATTCAATTAATTCCCAGCAGCCTGGCGAATCAAGTCCAAAGTAAAATTTATCTATGCGTATTCTTATTATTAGTTCGCAACAATCTTTTCGCCAGCAGGTGCAGGCCATTTGTTTGCGCTATCCTGACCGTGTTATCAGTATGCGCACGGCAGAGTCGATAGGCCAGGGCTTGGAGTTGGCTATTCAGTTTGAGGCACAGATTGTATTTATAGATTTAACCAGGAATGTAGAAGCAGGCATTTTGGCGATTGAGCAATTAGCTTCGGTGACCAATCGTATGGTGGCGGTGAGTATTGATAAATTAACTACCGAGTTTATGACGCGCACAATTAGAGCGGGTGCACGTGAAGTATTAAGTCAGCCAGTTCAGGATGATGAAGTACATGACATTATTCAAAAAACAGATTTATTAATGTCAGATAAAACCACTGTTCAGCCATTAAGATCTGGCAAAGTCGTGATGTGTTTTTCAAGTAAAGGTGGCGTTGGCAAAACAACCATGGCCTGTAATTTGGCAGTCACCTTGCAGCAAAGATTTGGTTATGGGCGCGTTGCCTTAATAGATGCAAACACGCAGGCCCCTAATGTTGCACCGATGTTGGATTTAAGACCCCAGCGCTGGTTAAGAGACGCCATTATGGAGTATAAACGTCTTGATTCTGAGCTGCTTAAAGAGTTAATGACAATCCATGAACCCTCTGGACTAAATGTGTTGGCGCATAGTAGCGATAATCCGCTCGGGCTGGATTTCTCTGAAGACCAACTCTCTAAAATCCTATTGGTCGCTAAGGGAACCTATGACTGGACTGTGGTCGATACTTTTCCTTTGTTATCCAGTTTAAATTTATCGTTAATGGATTTGTCAGATGAAATTCTTCTGGTCACAGAAGGCGTAGTGCCAGCGCTAAGAAGTGCTAGACATAATCTGGATATGCTACAAAAAGCGGGATATAGTGAAAATAGAATTCGCGTAGTTTTGAATAGATTCACACGGTTTAAGGGGAATGTCACGCCTGAGTTAGTGGCAGAAACCCTAGGCTGGCCGATTAAAAATGTCATTCCTTATGATGTGCATTCTACGATTGCTGCAAATAGTGGTCAGGCCGTTGTTCAGATGTTTCCAGACCGGGATGTGACGCTCGCAATAGCCGATTTGGCCGATGCCGTCACTGGCGTTGAGTCAGCACCTGCACTGCCTGAAACTTTCTTAGAGCAGCAAATCAGGCTTTTTAGAAATTGGCTTGGTTTGAACTAATGGAGCAGCCAGCAGCCAATACATTGCGTGGTGAACTGAGGGAGCATAATCCTTCGGTTGAGCGTAACTTATTAAATGAAAGGGTGATCGCCCTTAATCAAAGCTTGGCAATGCAGTCGGGTCTGTTGCAGCAAACGGAAGTGCAGGGAGTTTCGTCATCCGCTTACGCGCAAATTCGGCACAAACTGCATAGAGGATTGTTGGATTTGCTGAATCCTCAGGCGGTAGGCAATGCCTCCATTGAGCAGATTAAAAGTGCGGTTGAGGATTTTGTTACCTCATCTTTGGAGCAGGAGTCTTTGCCGCTTACACGTCAGGAGCGTGTTGGATTAGTTGAAGATTTGCTTTATGAGGTACTGGGCCTAGGCCCGCTATCCCCCCTCATGACCGATAGCACGGTTTCAGATATTCTGGTGAATGGCCCGCATCAAATCTATGTTGAAAGACATGGCTTGCTGGAGCAGACAGAGATTCATTTCCATGATGATGAACATTTGATGCTCACCATCGAGCGCATACTCTCACGCGTGGGTCGCCGTGTGGATGAATCAAGCCCGATGGCTGATGCCCGCTTGGCAGATGGTAGCCGTGTGAATGTCATCATTCCACCGTTGGCAATTAATGGCCCTACCATGTCGATTCGACGTTTTATGCGCAACATTTTAGATGTCAATGAGTTGGTGTCTGGCGGAGCGTTAACACAAGAGGCGGCAGAATTTCTCAAGTTATCTGTCAAGGCGCAGCTCAACATTATTGTGTCTGGTGGTACTGGCTCTGGTAAAACCACCATGCTTAATGTGCTGTCGCAACATATTGGGGATGGTGAACGCGTGATCACCATTGAAGATACGGCTGAGTTGCAGCTAAGCCAGCGCCATGTTGTAAGGTTGGAGGCCAGGCCATCAAATACTGAAGGTAAGGGCTCAGTGTCTATCAGGGATCTGGTTAAAAATAGCCTGCGTATGCGGCCAGATCGCGTTATTATCGGTGAGGTGCGCGGTGCCGAAGCTCTGGATATGTTGCAGGCAATGAATACAGGGCATGACGGATCTTTGGCTACACTGCACTCCAATAGTCCACGAGATACATTGGCCAGGATGGAAACCATGATGCTGATGGCTGAGTTGGACTTACCTCAACGCGTATTGCGTGAGCAAATTGCTTCAGCCGTCAACTTAATTGTACATGTTAACCGCTATCCTAATGGCGCCAGAAAAGTAGCCAATATCACCGAGATTACTGGCATCGACAACGGTGTTGTACTGATTCAGGATATTTTTGTCACCAAGCGCGAGGGTGATCAAATGGTGATGCGGCCTACAGGAATCGTACCTTCACTTGCCAGTCTTTTACATGAGCGTGGCGTAGAGTTAGATAGTTATTTATTTAGCACGTAAACAGCATGGCCTATTTAATTGTCATAGTCATTGCCATTCTGCTGGCCTATTTAATCGTAGATTATATTATCTCGGCAAGAGAGGATCAGATACGCGAGAGATTGACAGCAGGCGTGCTGGATGGGGTAGAAGAAGAAGTGAGTTTGTGGTCAGATGCCGCAGACTTGCTGAAAGTTGATGAATTCAGAAAGCTGGTAGAAAAAAGCACAATCACCCGTAATCTGGATATTAATCTTAAAAGGTCAGGCATCAAGCTAACACTTTTAAAAGCGATAGGCTTGATAGTAACATCTGGTCTATTGGGCGCTTTGGGAGGGTATTTTTATTTCAAAGACATTTCGGCAGGTGTCGGCGGCTTTTTTGTGTTGCCTGTGTCAATGTGGATGTTGTTGAGATTTCTATCACAACGGCGTTTGAAAAAACACGATGAGCAGCTGCCCGCCTTTATTACCAGCATTATTACCACAATGGGGGCGGGTGGTACGCCTATGCAAGCACTTCAGGCAGTTTCCAGAAACTCTCCTAACCCGATTGCGGAGTCAATTTCATCTATTGTAAACGCTATGCAATTAGGCAAGTCTCCCAACGTGGCATGGAAAGAGTGGGCTGACTTCTGGGGCACCAAGTCATGTAAATTATTCTCAACAGGGGTACGTTTGAAGTGGGAAACAGGTGGCCAGATGACAACAATTCTGCACCACATTCTGGAAACACTGGAGTTTCACAAGCGCATGGAGTTGCGGGTAAGCACGTTGACAGCGCAGGCTAAACTTTCAGCCTGGGTGTTGTCTGCCTTGCCCGCTGGCCTGGCATTGCTTACCAATGCCTATCGGCCAGATTTGTTTGATGCCATGCTGACTGATCCACTCGGGATTAAATTACTCACAGCTGCTGGGGTGATGTCGCTATTAGGGTTTATTTGGTTGCGTAAAATTGCGCAACTCAAAAATTAGGAAATTGCCATGAATTTCTTGATAGTGATTTTATTGATTGCGATTTTTTTGGGCATCATTTTTGTTTATCGACAATTTAAAATCAATCAGCAAGTTAAAGCACGTCTGCTATTTGGGTTTGATCAGGCAGATGAAGAGGAAGATGAAGTTGACTTATCCGCAGGGGATTACGGGCTGCATGGCAGGGACCGTTTTTTCTATCATTTACGCGATTTTCTAAGCAAACCCCAAGGGAAAATGCTGATGTTTGTGATAGGAGCCATTACTGCAAGTGCGAGTTTTGCAATCATGGGCAAACCCTTTCGTAGCATACTGCTAGGCGCTGGCGGGGGCGGTATTTTATTATTAACAGTAGGGTTGCTCGCACTTTATACCCATAAAAAAGAAAAAACCAATAAAGTACAAGAAGAACTGCCCAGTGCCTTGGAGCTAATGGCCGCCATTATGGAAGGTGGCATGGCGTTTGAGTCTGCACTGATGCATGTGATTAAAGAGTCAGACCCTAAACACCCACTGTATTTTGATTTGCTCATTATGAGTGAAGCCATGCAGCGTGGCAGGAGGCGCAATGAAGCGCTCAGGTTGTGGGCTAACCGATGCGAGCTCATTTATGTGTCTGATGTGGTATCAAGCATGATACAGGCAGACCAAACAGGCGCGCCTTTGGGGGCCGTATTAAGACACCATGGTCAAGCCGTGTTGCGTGAGAATGAAGCGGTAATCCAGCGGCGCGCAGAACGATTGCCCGTGCGCATGCTCATGCCTATGGCAGGCTTGATTTTGCCAGCGGTGGTACTAGTGGCGGCAGGCCCCAGCATGGTAAGAATATTCCAAATTATCGACGACATTATTTCAAAATGACCGCTAAAGCAAACACTATTATTCATGCGCCCTCCAACCAGGTTTTGGTGACTAAGTTGCGCCATGCAGATTCCTACCTCACGAGGCTGCGCGGGTTAATTGGCGCACCGCAGCTTGAGTTGCAGGAGGGTATTCTGATTTCACCATGCAAGCAAGTGCATACGCACTTTATGAAATACCCGATTGATGTGGTGTTTTTAGATAAGCATCTGACAGTCATCAATAAAATAGAAGCAATGCCGCCCTGGCGCGTTTCAAGTTACGTAGCCGTGGCTCGTTATGTGCTGGAGCTGCCCGCTTATACTGCTCAATATTTAGAGCCGGCTGACCAGTTGCGGCTGGAAACACGCTAAATCAATATGTGTTGTATGGTTTGTCATTTTTTCAACTACTATCAGGTGAATAATCAAAATCTTAATGCGCTTGTTGATGAAATCACAGACTTACATTTTACTACTTTAATTTTATGATTAATATCGATCACCTGAATGTCAAATTCGACAATTTTGTAGCGGTTAATGATTTGTCGCTCCATGTTAAGCGCGGGGAGTTGTTTGGGTTTCTGGGGCCCAATGGCGCAGGAAAAACCACGACTATTCGTGTGCTGACAGGATATCAGGCGATATCTTCAGGCAGTGTAAGTATTGCAGGGCATGCCATCCCTTGGCAGTTATCTGCAATTAAACCCATGGTGGGTTTTGTTCCTGACACTGAAAACCATTATGAAGATTTAACGGGCAGGGAGAATCTAAGCCTCTATGCGGATTTGTATCGCTTAGACAGGCAGTGTGTTGGTTTTTGGTTAGCACAATTGCAGTTGACAGAAGCTGCGGACCTGAAGGTTAGGCATTACTCTAAGGGCATGAAGAAAAAGCTCCTGATTGCGCGCGAGTTAATGCATACCCCTGAATTGGTTTTTTTTGATGAGCCAACTGCCAATCTGGATGCACACTCTATTCAACTGGTCAGAACACTGCTTAGAACGCTGGTGCAGCAAGGCACGACGGTATTTTTAACCACACATGACATGGATGAAGTAGAGCAGATTTGTGATCGTGTGGCGATTCTCGCACATGGCAAATTATTGGAGTGCGATACCCCAACGGCATTTATTACGCGACATGCAGAACGATTTTGTGATGTGCAATATGACAGAGAGGGTAAAACCCATCGTGAAACATTACACCTTGATTCAGAAAAAGATAAATTTCGGTTATCGGACATTGTCAAAAGTGAACATTGCGTGAGGGTGCACTCAAGAGAATTCAGGTTTGAAGATGTTTTTAAGAAAATTACTGGTGAGGCTTATGTATGAACACTGGTATGGCTAACATTTGGCACTGCTTTTGGACATTATATTTCAAAGAATGGATGAGAATTAAACGCAACCCTGCCGCACTGATGTCAGTAGGTTTACTGGTGCTGGTTGCCTATCTGATCAGTATCGAAACCAAATCGCAAGTGGCAGAGGTAGCGGTGCAGAAAAAGCCTTGCGTGATTGCTTACAACATGAAAGACAGCTTTATTAACCAGCTGGAAAGTCAGCTCACCCCTGAAGTTTTGCTGATTCAGACAGACCTTGATCTCACAAAACAGGTGAATCTTTATCCTAAGGGGACAAGCTGCGTAGCACAATACGCTAATGATAAGCGCAGTACAAAAGCAAATTTATTGTTGTTACATAGTGGCGATACCACACGGATATATCAATTGCTACGCAAATTTTACAGTGTTGAGTTGCAGGGAGCAAAATTAATCAAATCGGCAACGCTCAATATCAAAGAAACTGAAAAAAGAACGACGACGATTGATTTGAGTTCAAACAAATCAAGAGCGATGGTGTGGTCTATGCTGTTATTCTCATTACATTTTTTTGTTGGCTGCGCCTTGTTTATTTCATTTACAGCCCATGAGCGCGAGCGCGGTATATTACAGGCACTTGCACTGACACCCGCAAGCTTAAATGTGATTTGGCTTGCAAAAGCATTATTTCACTTAAGCCTCTCTTTAACTGCAAGTGCTGTCATGTTGTGGGTTTTGTTACCTGCTGCGCTAAAAGTGCCCTTAGTTTGGATTGTGTTATTTTTTTCAATTTTAGGCTTGATTGCGGTGGCAACCATTATTACCAGCTTAAACCGAACGCAGACTTCCGCAAGTTTAATTGGTTTTTGTTATTTAATGAGTATGTCGGTGATATTTTCACTTTCGCAGAACTTCCCTGCATTTTCGGTATTAAGGCAGTTCATGTTTGAAAACCACGTTATTAAACTACTAGGCGCCATTTTTGATGCATCACAAAGAAATGCAAATGTATGGGTTTTACATTTATACGCAATGGTAGGTCTTGTGCTGACGCTCACGGTAATTGCATTATTCGTCTGGAATAAGCGTGCGCTAAAATCACACTGATATGTCGTGTCTGTGTTCTCCAACAAAGCCTGTAATACGCAGTGGGTTGATTCATTATTTCCATAGGCGATAGTTGATTTTAGGCATAATCTTTGCATTGTTTAAAGCTATTGCAGTGAATGGCTCAGTTTTAAGGAAACATGAAAGAGCGCTTTTATTAATTGGTGGTTAAAAACACGCAAGTATGGTTGATTTCAACCAAACGTATTGAAGGGGTGCAGCACAAATGGATAGCAGATTTACAGAGCAGCCAGCTCCCAGGAGTTTTCGTCCTGTGTATGTTGACGAGTCACCTCAAAGAAAAACCAAAAAAATTATATTAGAGCCGCATGAAACTGAACCAGAAGACAGCTTGCTAGGCAAGTTATGGAAATGGTTTATATTGCTATCATCGATGCTTGGGCTAAGTGTATCGGCTGCGAGTTTGTTCGCTACCTGGTTGACCAACTCAAAAGTATCCACGAGTTTCAGTGGGGTGGTTGGTACGTTTTTTCAGCACATAGAAGCACACTATGGCCAGATGGGTATCCTCTCATTTTGGCTGGTGTGTCTTATTTATTTCTTTTTTATGGCATATCGAAGTGCGATCAAACTTTAACAGGATTAACCGCTGAGTGCATGGGCTTTTTAGATTCCTCATTTATTTTGTAGTAACGTCCGCGCTCATTGCTGCCATTGTTGTTGCGGGTTATTCAGAGAGTATCAGTCAGCTTAAAACGCATCGTACTCAGGGATTAACCCCTACACATAACCATCTAAACACAAAAACAGACTGTCGAATACAAGGTTACCCCTATCAATTGACCTGTGGCGAGATAGAGGTGCCGCGCTTTTATCCCTCACGCCCCCTCACGCCTGCCGAGCACTTTACCAAAACTGCACATAGCAAGATCGTTAGCTCAAGTCAAGATACGCTCGTTTTAAAGTGGTTTAAAATTGCCTCCAGAGCGCGTTATCCTAAACTAGACCCTGTCATTTGGATTCCTGGCGGATTGGGGATAGACGCAACAGAGCGCGCCCCTGCCATGAGCCATGCACTGAATCGCATTCTTAATACACGTGATCTTATCTGGCTGGAGGTGCGGGGCTCATCCGAAACGCCTTTTAATTGCAAGTTAAATGCCCCGATGGCCATTGCTTCGGGTGTTGATCATTTCTCAAATAATCAGCACCTGAAGGCTTGTCAGGCATTTGTGAATAAGCAAGGCGGGCTTGCGGCATTTGCGCCTGAGCAGATCGCGCAGGATTACGAGCAATTAAGAGTGCAGATGGGGATTGCATCTGTCAATGTACTGACCGAGGGCCATGGTGCAAAAGTGGTGAATTTATGGGCAGCATTAGCGCCGCAATCGTTGCGCAGCATAGTCATGGATAGCCCACCCATGCTTGAAACGACATTAAATCAGACATCATTTGATCAAGTCACCCCCTTGCAGCAGCAAGCGCTGCAATTAGCCAAGGCGTTACAGGCGCTGATAAAAGCTTGCCAGCAAGATTTTGCTTGTCATCAAGCCTTCTTTAATCTGGATGAAACAATACATGCCTTAATCAAGCAGCTACCCAAACAGATTAAAGTGAATAACCCCTATCACCAGTTACCAGAGCGTGTCACTGTAACACCAGAGTTGTTTGCGCAAATGCTTAAAACCGCTTTGCGGCAGCCAGAGCATTCTTCCAAGCTGCCCATGGTGTTGCATATGGCAATGAAAGGCGACTGGCAGCCATTGATTGCGCTGGATAGCCAGCGCTGGCTATCTGCCGAGTCGAGGTTCAGTGATGGCTTATATTTAGCGAGCCTGTGCCATAGCAATCAGGCAGAGTGGGCAATTAAAAAGCAACCGGCGCACTGGCCTTTGTCACTTGAATTAAGCCAATCGCAAGAAAAATATGTTAGTTGGTTTTATCAAACTGAGTACCAGAGGCTAAGCAAACTATGTGCGCCCTTGTTACAAAACACAGCATCAGACACCCTGCATTCAAGTGTAGATAAGCCACAGATATCAAAGAGTCAGGCATTACCTTTTGCGCCAGAACAGCAATTTTTAAATAAGCCAATACCAGATAAGACAATTCCAGATAAGCTAATAAAAGTACCCACTTTAATGTTAATCGGTGAATTAGACCCCATGGCAGGCGACGCCTGGCCACAATACACGCAAGCCACAACAATAAGTGTGGCAGCGGCAGGGAGCAACATATTAGCCTACAGTTGTGCACGTGATGTTGTGTATCGCTTTATTAATGCACATCATTTTGGTGCAGAAATGCAAACTACCATTCAGCCGCAATGCTTGTTTAATATCACATACCCAACCATTCATCACCCAAGCCGCAACAGAAAGTCTTTTCAAAATGATTGAGGTCGCTGGCATCTCTAAAAACTTTTATCAAAAAAAATGGATTAAAGCCATCCAAACCCCCGCGCTTAAAAAAGTGGCTTTCACAGCGGCAGATGGTGCAATCACAGCATTGTTAGGGCCTAATGGCGCAGGCAAAACCACTTTACTAAGAATATTGGCAGGATTGGAAACCGCCTCTGAAGGTGATGCAAAAATCAACCAGCATGGCTGTCATTGCATGCATTCAGATTTGGGTTTTTTAAGTGATGGTTGTGCTTTGTACCCAAGGTTAACAGGGTACGAAAACATACAATATTTTGCACGATTGCACGCGATAGCTGCACCACGCATGGCAGAAAATTTATTAAAGCTTACTGAAGCTCTGGATTTAAAACCGTTACTGAACCAACGCGCAGAGCAATACAGCCAGGGGGAGAAAATGCGTATCAATCTGGCAAGGGCGTTGATTCATCACCCGCAAACAATCATCCTTGATGAGCCAACCAATGGTCTGGATCTGGTTTCTGTGAGGCGATTACGCATTTTTTTAAAATATTTAGCTTCACCAGAAGGGGGCGGGCACTGCATCTTGATTTCATCGCACGTGATGTCTGAGGTGCAAAAACTGGCAGATACCGTGGTGGTGTTATCTGCGGGAGAAGTTAAAGCGCGCGGCACACCGCTTGAGTTATGCAATCAGGCCGGGCACACTGACTTTGAAGAAGCCTTTGTTTCATTGGCAGGTTTGGCGTCATGATGAATACTATTTGGATTATTGGTCATAAAGAGCTTATAGAAGCATATCGTGATATGCGCTCACTGCTCATTATCACTGTGGTATCAGTACTGGCAGGGCCATTATTGCTACTGATGCTGGCGAATAGTTTGGCGAGTTTTGAGGCAAGGGCCGAGCGCAATATCGTGATGGTGAAAGGCATTGAACACGCACCATCTCTGGCGAATTATTTTGCCAGAGATACTGCACTCGTCATCACTGCCCCGAGCGATAGTGTGGCAGCACTGGAGCGCAATGCGTTGCTAGACCCCGTACTGATCATACCAGAAGGCTTTGATGCAAAACTCAACAACGAAGAAGCGGTAGAACTTCAGATATTGACCAACTCGGCAAACGCAAGAGTTAATGCAGGTGTAGCCAGATTAAAGCGCAAGCTATCAGGATACATCGCAGAAAAAAACAATCACCACTTAGTGCAATATGGCGTGTCATTTAAATCGCCCCTCAACCTGCGCATTCAGGATTACGATATCGCTAATCGTCAGGCAGATGCGGCCAAGGTGTTTGGCATGCTCCCTTATTTTTTGGTGCTGGCTGCACTCTACGGCGTGTGGGCGGTTTCGCTTGATATTACGGTAGGAGAACGTGAGCGCGGCACATTGGCGCCACTGATGCTTGCAGTAAAAAACTCGTGGTCTATTGTAATTGGCAAATGGCTGGCCGCCACTGTAATCGGTGCCTTGATTGTGCTGGTTGCCGTGATCGCCTTTATTCCCGCGCAGGTAATGATGTCGGGAGAAACGCTAAAATCCATGTTTGCTTTTGGTGTGCATGAAGCGACCACCTGCATTTTATTGCTTATGCCATTGGTAGGGCTTTTTTCAGCCGCGCTGATATGGGTAGGGGTGCGATCAAACACGACCAAGCAGGCACAGGCACTTGCTACAGCGGTTTTGTTGATGATTACGCTCACACCGTTGACCATGCAAATTGCAGAATCAGGGCAGCAAACGCTTCAGCACATGATCCCTGTAATTGCCCAGCACATGCATATTATGGCAATGATCAAAGGTGAGGCGATTCAATTATCAGACTACATCCTCACTGGCATGAGCAGCATTGGATGTGCATTTATTTTTATGTACTATGCACAGAGGCAACTCAAACTATCTGATAAACACGGGAGTTAAGTGTCATTTCAAACATAGTGTGACAAAGTGTTTGATTAAAATTGATTCTGTGTTCCCCTAAATTAAGGAAAATCTGGGCTTAATAATCACCATAGAGATTTAAGTTGCCCGCTGTGTTATTTGCATTATTATTGTTGCCACCAGGCGGGTTATTGCCGTTAAAGTTCAAGTCATCGGCATTGGGGTTAAAGCGCTGGCTATTTTCAGAGTCTGTGCGAAATCTATCTGAATAAGCTTTTGCCTGCCTAGGCTGCAAACCATTGATGATCACAATATTCTCAGGGTCGCGGCTGGGCTTGGGTAGCCGTGTTGTCACCTTGACTTCTTTTACAGGGGTGAGGCGAGTTTCATCGCTAAATGGTCTGAATACCACACGCATTTGTGTGCCAATAGAGGAGGCCAGTACCGTAACATGGGCATCTTCTGGCGTCATTTGCATCACAACAAACTCACCATTCGGGTCTGGGCGCTGGCCTTGCCTGCGGCGTGGTACAAACATAATCTCTGCATTTTCTGCAATGAGCGTGGCGGTGACTGCGTTTCCAGCTCCTGCGACCACACCACCGCTGGTAGCGGCCCTGAGTCTTGCGCGCGCATCAACTTTGGCTTTAACGTCACCCGGGTTGCCACCACCAAAAGCATCGGAGGATTGTTTTTGCAATGCGGCGATTCGAGCCGCAGAAGCCGTGCCACCTGTTTGCACGCCCGCTGATGTTTCAATAGATAACAGATCAATTCTGTCGCCAACGCGGAGTGTGTTTAATGCACCAGGAAATAAATTTGCATTCACGTGTACGATGCGCATCCCTGGCTTTGCAACACCAGAAAAACCAGCATGCCCGCCAGGCTCGGTGATGTCAATTTCTCTAAAATGCTCATTGGTTAAAATATTTCTTCTGGCAAATCGCCCCACAAATTCTGAAGGGGCAATTAATGCGTCAGTGGGCACATTTGCAGGCGGCATATAGGTGATTCTGAACATTGCATTGCTAAGGCGGGTGCCGATTGCAATGTCTCTGCGAGCCACTGGCACCGCAATCATGCCAGCGGGTCTTTGCGCTTGCGGCTTTGCCTGTTTGGGCGCTGGGGAAAGTGCAAAAAATGCACCAATCGCCAGCAGTGCCAAAGCCATCACTATAACAATGGTGCGTTGACGCCTTTTTTGCCGAATACGTGTGTTATTTTGTTGAGCCATAAAATGTGTTGGTTATATTCAAAAAAGTAAAGTTAATAATTTCGGGTATTCGTATTCTGTGCTTGATAGCAAACACAGAATACACATTCAATCACAGAATACGAATACCCATCATTCTAAATAGTGATTAATGATACCTTAATTGCAAGCTGAAACCGTTGTTTTAACTTGCTCACCAATGTTGTCAGGCGGAATAATATCCACTTGGTAACAGCCTCTAAAATCTCTAAATCGCTTAACAGTCGGGGTTTTGTCTTTACCGCCTATTGGGCCGATCTCCGAGCCAGCAGTGCCTACTAACTGATTGGTCACCCCCACTTGATTGGGGTTGTAAAAATAAGGGAGTAAGCTCGCTTGTGTGCCATTAATGTAATCAATAGGAATCGCCTGTAAGCCAAATGTTAAAAATGATTCAAAAATTGAGCGGTAACGGGTATTTACCTGAACAGCAAAAACACGTGTGGGGGGTATGGGTGCGATTGGGTTTGATAAATCTCTGCATTCATCTGCCGCATCAAAATTGCTATCTCTATAATCTGCACCACCACAAACTAGCTGAAAAGTAGGGCGAAACTGAAGCTCAGGATTAGCCCAACTGCTGGGGATATATTCCAGGTTATTACCACTGATATTACTGTCGCCAAAAAAGTAAAAACCCGTAGCGCCGTTTAAGTCGCCCATGCCAGGGCAATATTCTGTACCAGCTGCTGTGCCAGCGCCACACATTTTACCTGGGGGTTTGAGCCATAATTGAAAGCCATTGGCGACACAGCCCTTGAGGGGTTGTATGGTAATCACGCCAGCAACGTCAGCCACACACACTTGATGATATTGTGAACGCAAGGCAAGGTTAAGCTTGGGCAGGCCATCAATATTGAGTGCTGGGCTGGTTTTGTTGATATACCCGCTAAATAATATGCTGGTGCCATTCTGGTTACTTCTTAATGTATCTTGCGCGCAATTGGTAATGTTAATCGGTAAAGGGTTAAATAGGTAAATTTTACCATCTAGTGGTAAACCGTTATCGTAATCACCAGAGTCTCCATTGTTAGCGATGCATGATGGCATTCTAAAAACACTTGGGTCACTATGATCGCCAAGGAGATATTTGACAGAACCAGATTGCTGGTGATAAGTAATTGGTTTTTCTACTAAAAATTTAATTGAAGTGTTCGTACATGATTCAAAGTCATCAGTGACAGAATTTTTGCAAATAATCGCAAAATCAGCGGCTGGGTTGTTAGAGTTATCTGATAATTTAGTGATGAGTGTATTTAAATGCGTGCTATCTGATAAATTGCATTCATTAGGAGCTGTGCTGGATTTGATGATAATGGGTGAAGTTGCTGGAATAACACTTGGGCTTGAGCAGTCTTCAGCTAGTGCTGATGTAAAATCTAAGTGGCTGAAGGCGCTGGTATCAAGCGCATTACTTACCAGCACGCCGTTAGTAAAACTCACCGCATTGGCCCAATCATTGGCGGCAGCTTTAGCGCCATCACCCGTTTTGCTGGCATGATAAGCAGTAATAGCAAGCTCTGCACCGCCCGCAACTACCATAATGATTAAAATCAGCACTATGGCAAACTCAATCATTGCTTGGCCGTGTTGGCGCACTTGATGTCGTTGCGCAGAATGCATGCCACACAATCGAGCGTATGGCGACACGGAGGGGGGCGTTGTTAACTTAGCCTGGCTTATTTGCATCAGGGGGAATTAAAGTGAGAATGAGCAATAATAAAGGTTAAAAAAATCAGGCAACAGCCGAGCTGTCATCACGCTGCGTGACGGCAAGCATGGCCTCTTTGGCTTTAAACCAGGTATCCGCATGCTCACAATCGATATATTCATTAAAGTATGGGCCACCTAAGGTGTAGTGTATTAACGCAGCATTCGGGTTAGGCGGGTTATAACCCACCAGATGGTTCCACGCGATGGGTAGTTCGCCTATCAGGGCATCATCACCAAGCCATTTAAACTGATGCAGCTCAAGCCCAGTTGCAGAATTGACATACTCTGGCGTCAATGCTTTGCACTTGGCATTATTAAACAGCATGACGCTAGACCAGTTTTTTTTCTGGTATTTGGTTTGAATCGCACCTAAAAACTTAGTTTCTTCAACTGGGTTGTGGTCATGCTTAATGCACATCACTGCATAACGGTCATCACGCATTGCCCATAATTTAGCAATGTCTTCAGTCACCACCATGTCGCAGTCCATAAAAATACTCCACCCCTCAAAGTTGGAAAGATAAGGGGTTAAAAAACGAGAAAAAGAAAACTGGGTAGATTGCAAAGGGTTAACCTCACGCTTAAAAATACCGTTTAACTGCGTGAGCATAATTGGCGTAATACTTACAGGCTGAGAGGCATGCGTGTGTATGCTGTGTGACAACACATGAAAAGCTGCGGTTTCTCTAGTATCAAACCCAATAAATACGCGAATCATGATAGTTTTCCTTATAAATTAACGTTTATAAGGCAATAAGCAAAATTTATGCCTTGCCGATTGCTCACTAACCCATTGATTGGTGAATATATTTTATTCAACCCATTTATTAAATTGGTTTATATCAACCAAAAGGGTTAAAAGGATCTGAAAATTGGTTTATTTAAACCATATTTATGTGCACTACTAGGTGTTTAGATAGAAGAAGCACTTAAGCTATTGAATTTAATATTCTTTTTATTATTAAAATGTAAGGTTGTTTTTGGCACTGAAATTGCAGATGTGTACGACTGAAAAATTTTTAGGTGTGATGTTTCATTCAATTCTTGGCATGCTGTCTTTTAAAAATATTATTAACCACATAGAAAAAAATACGGCTTCAGATAATTATGCCATCACCGTATTTGCATCTATCTTGTTAGTTTGTGTGTGTTTAATCTTTCTAGTACTGCGTGCGAGCCATATTGGCATTGATTTAACCGATGAAGGTTACTACCTCAATTGGATTAGTAACCCTTGGCTTTATCAGTATTATGTATCGCAGTTTGGCTATGTTTATCACGATTTATTTAACGTGCTCGGGCAAAGTGTCGCGCATATTCGTCAGGCCAATGTGTTGATCAGTTTTGGTTTGGCGTGGCTGCTTGCTTATTTGCTGGTGCGGCCATGGTGTGCTGAAAATCGAGTATTTACTGCAATAATCATCAGCCTGTGTATTGCGGCGCCTTCACTGTTTATTTTGATGATTACAGGGCGATGGGTGCCAACACCCAGCTATAACAGCCTTAATTTTCAGGGTTACCTTGTTGCTATGGTGGGGGTAATGTTGGCCACTTATGTGCAGCCTGCCAAGCCTCGGTTAGGGTGGGTGTTAATCGGGCTTGGCGGGTGGCTGAGTTTTATGGCCAAGCCGCCAAGTGCGGCAATGCTGGGCGCTGTGATATTGCTTTATTTTTTTGCCATTAAGCAGCTGCAAATCAAGCATGTGGCACTGGGTGTATTAACCTCGGTATTGGCATTAGTGCTTTCTGCATTTTATATCGATGGTTCAGTGCTGGGTTTTATTGAGCGCTTGCAACAAGGTTTGCACGCGGCAACCTTAATGCAGGCAGGGCATGGACTTACCAGTTTGTTTAAGCTTGATTACTTTCCTATAGATGCGGTTTTTAAGGTCAAATTTATAGTTTTTAGCCTGTTTGTCGCTGTTTCAGTATTGCTGTATGTGAGCACTAAAAAAATGCACACGGTGATAATTTGTTTGTTATCTGCGTTTTTTGTGGTGTCAGCGCTAATGCTGGTTTTGTTGCTGCAAGCGCCTGCACAATCTATTAAAAGATACCATGGCCTGATTGTACTGGCGATTCCATTTGGGGCGGTGATTTCTATATTAATTGCCAAGTTTTTGCCTCAAGCAAAAGAGGCTAACCCTAAACCTATTGCTGCCTTTGTATGCTTATTACTGGTGCTACCTTACTTTTATGCAGTTGGCACAGGCAATAGCTATTGGCAAACTGCTGCGGGTGCGGGGGTATTTTGGGTGGTGGCAGGTGCGGTGTTATTACACAAAAGCATGCAATGCAACGGCGCTAAAATCAGCGCAATGATGCCCATGTTAGCGCTGTTATCGTATGCCACAGTAGAAGTGGTGATGAACGCCATGGCAAACCCATACCGCCAGTCACAATCACTATTGGTGCAAAAAGATCAGGTTACATTTCCGCAATCTA
>JAQTXW010000074.1 GCA_028688575.1 Methylotenera sp.
CCGCGTGACCTGGGTTAAAAAACACTTCCCTAAAATTGATGTGATTGGCGGCAACATTGCCACCGCAAGTGCAGCATTAGCCTTGGTGGATGCAGGTGCTGACGGTGTTAAAGTCGGTATTGGCCCCGGTTCAATCTGTACCACACGCATTGTCGCAGGCGTGGGTGTGCCCCAAATCAGTGCAATCGCCAATGTTGAGGAAGCCTTGCGTGGCACGGGTGTGCCATTTATTGCTGACGGCGGTATCCGCTACTCCGGCGACATAGCAAAAGCAATTGCAGCGGGCGCCTACAGCGTGATGTTAGGCGGCATGTTTGCAGGCACTGAAGAAGCCCCAGGTGAAATTGAACTATTCCAAGGCCGCTCATACAAATCGTACCGCGGCATGGGTTCTATCGGCGCGATGCAAAAAGGCTCAAGCGACCGCTATTTCCAAGATAACAATGGCAACGCAGATAAATTGGTGCCTGAGGGCATTGAAGGCCGTGTGCCCTACAAAGGGAGCGTATTAGCCGTGATTCATCAACTGATGGGAGGCGTACGTGCTTCTATGGGTTATGCTGGCTGCGCAACAATTGAAGAAATGCGTAATCGCGCTGAGTTTGTGCAAATCACCAGTGCAGGCATGCGTGAATCACACGTGCATGATGTACAGATTACCAAAGAAGCGCCTAATTACCGCGTTGACTAATTGCCGTGAAAGGTGAAAAGGGAAATGTGAAACGTTACCCTTATTCAACCTTTCACGTTTCACGTTTCATTTTTCACCTAACTTTATGACCCATTCAAAAATCCTCATTCTCGATTTCGGCTCTCAAGTAACCCAACTTATTGCCCGCCGCGTGCGCGAGGCGCATGTGTACTGTGAAATTCACCCATGTGACGTTTCTGATGCATTTGTACATGATTTTGGCGCCAATGGCATTATTCTTTCAGGTAGTCATGCCAGCGTGTATGAAGAAGAAACAGACATTGCACCTCAAGCTGTATTTGAGCTAGGCGTGCCAGTGCTCGGCATCTGCTACGGCATGCAAACCATGGCGCAACAGCTGGGCGGAAAAGTTGAGGCGGGACATAAGCGTGAATTTGGTTATGCCGCAGTGCGCGCGCATGGTCACTCTGCCCTATTCCGTGATATTCAAGATAACACCAATGCCCAAGGCCATGGTCTACTGGATGTGTGGATGAGTCACGGTGACAAGGTCACTGAACTACCTGCCGGCTTCAAGGTCATTGCCAGCAATGACACCACGCCAATTGCCGCTATGGCAGATGAAGCCCGTAAGTTCTACGCCGTGCAGTTTCACCCAGAAGTGACGCACACCAAGCAAGGTCAAGCCATGCTTGAGCGCTTTGTATTAGAAATTTGTGGTGCCAAGCCTGA
The DNA here is from genome assembly GCA_028688575.1 of Methylotenera sp. Classification (GTDB taxonomy): domain Bacteria; phylum Pseudomonadota; class Gammaproteobacteria; order Burkholderiales; family Methylophilaceae; genus Methylotenera. The sequence goes on from JAQTXW010000074.1 coordinate 1,385, forward strand.
TTGGATTATGGGTGACTACATTTCTGAAGCTGTCGCTAAAATCAAGGCGCAGGTTGGGAACGAAGAAGTCATTCTTGGTCTGTCAGGCGGTGTTGATTCCAGCGTAGCAGCAGCGCTTATTCACCGCGCTATAGGCGACCAACTCACCTGTGTATTTGTTGATCATGGCTTATTGCGCCTGAATGAAGGTGATTTAGTCATGGACATGTTTGCAGGGCGCTTGCATGTGAATGTGATTCGTGTAGATGCGACTGACCAATTTATGGGGCATTTAGCTGGGGTAAGTGACCCAGAGGCTAAGCGCAAGATTATCGGCCGTGAGTTTGTTGAAGTATTTAAAGCAGAAGCGGCAAAACTCAAAGCCGGCACTGGCGGTCATAAAGGCGCAACCTACTTGGCGCAAGGTACGATATACCCAGATGTCATTGAATCTGGCGGTGCTAAATCCAAAAAAGCCGTGACGATTAAAAGCCATCACAACGTAGGCGGCTTGCCTGAGCAACTAGGCTTGAAGCTATTGGAACCACTGCGCGACTTGTTTAAGGATGAAGTCCGTGAGCTTGGTGTCGCCCTTGGCTTACCTGCGGACATGGTGTATCGCCACCCGTTCCCTGGTCCTGGTTTAGGAGTGCGTATTCTGGGTGAAATCAAAAAAGACTATGCGGATTTATTGCGCCGCGCCGATGCGATTTTTATTGAAGAGTTACGCAATACTGTCGATGAAAAATCAGGAAAATCCTGGTATGACCTCACCAGTCAGGCATTTACCGTATTTTTACCTGTTAAATCCGTTGGCGTGATGGGTGATGGCCGCACCTATGATTACGTGGTGGCATTGCGTGCAGTTGTTACCAGCGACTTTATGACAGCGCACTGGGCAGAGTTGCCTTATGCGCTGTTAGGTCGCGTTTCTAACCGTATTATTAACGAAGTACGCGGAATTAACCGAGTTGTATATGATGTTTCTGGCAAACCGCCAGCAACCATTGAGTGGGAATAATGGAGGCTAAACCATGAGTCGTGCATTTGTAAATGAAGAAAGATTTGAGCAAGCGGGTGGCGAAGAGCTGGTAGAGCGCCCGATTAGCGAGCATCCTAATTACGTTACCCCAACAGGTGCGCTTGAGTTACAGACACAAGAAGAAGCTTTGGTCGCAGAGCTCAATAGCTTGAAAGATAAGCATGATGATACTTTTGCCAAAGATCGTGTGGCTGAAATTGAGCGTGACTTACGCTATATCCGTGCCCGTTTAGATTCAGCCATTCTGGTTGACCCTAAAACACAGAATCATGCAACAGTGCTGTTTGGCGCGACCATTGAAGTGAAGGATGATGATGATAACCGCCATACCTTTCACATTGTAGGTGAGGATGAAGCGGATGCCAGCATCAATAAAGTAAGCTGGGTTTCGCCCTTGGCAAAATCATTAATTGGGCAGAAAGTTGGCGACACCGTGACTTGGCATCGCCCGATTGGCGACACCCATTTGGAAATTCTAGATATCCACTACCCATCATGAATGTAGGCCAAGCCATCATTGAACGTCGCGCTGTCAAGGCGTACGACCCGCAACACAAAATGACCAATGAGGAAGTGAAACAACTTCTGTCACTGGCCATGCTCTCCCCTACGGCTTTTAATATTCAGAATTGGCGTTTTGTGGTGGTAACTGACCCTGCTTTACGCAAAGAAATTCGCAAAGCAAGTTGGGACCAAGCGCAGGTAGAAGAAGCCTCACTTTTAATTGTGCTCACTGCCGACTTAAAATCATGGGAAAAACAACCAGAACGTTATTGGATAAATGCACCCAAACCAGTACAGGATTACTTGATTCCTGCAATCGGCCAATATTATGCAGGGCACGAACAGGTACAGCGTGATGAAGCCATGCGCTCTTGCGGCATGGCAGCCACCACGCTTATGCTAGCTGCAAAAGAAATGGGCTACGACACCTGCCCGATGGATGGCTTTGATTTTGATGCGGTGGCAAAGCTGCTCAACCTGCCTGCTGACCACATACCCACCATGTTTGTAGTGGTTGGAAAAGCGCTTAAAGCAGCACAGCCACGTGGCGGCCAATTAAGTATGGATGAAGTCGTGGTTTATAATAAATTCTAGGAATTAATGGCTTGGACTTAGGGGCTAGGGTGATGGGTGGTATCTTTTAAGAAACAATAGAATACCCTCTGTTTTTGATCTTCCCCCTAGTTCCTAGCCCCTAGTTCCTAACCCTAGTCCCTAGTTTTAAACAAAGAGAAAGCAATAATGTTAATCAGTAACAATATCACCATGCAGTTTGGCGCCAAGCCCTTGTTTGAAAATATTTCAGTCAAGTTTGGCGATGGTAATCGCTATGGTTTAATCGGCGCAAACGGTTGTGGCAAGTCCACCTATATGAAAATCCTGGCAGGCGTACTTGAACCAAGCGCAGGCAATATCTCGCTAGATAACCACGAACGCATGGCTTTTCTGCGTCAGGATCAATTTGCGTATGAGAACCAACGCGTCATTGACGTGGTGATGATGGGCCACGAGCAGATGTGGCAAGCGATGCAGGAACGCGATGCAATTTACGCCAACTTGGAGGCGACAGAAGACGACTACATGCGCGCAGCGGAACTGGAAGCGGTTTTTGCTGAATACGATGGCTACACCGCTGAAGCACGTGCGGGTGAGCTACTGCTTGGCGTAGGCATCCCCATTGAGCAGCACAACGGCCCGATGAGCGCGGTAGCGCCAGGCTGGAAACTGCGCGTATTGCTGGTGCAGGCACTGTTTGCCAATCCTGATGTATTACTGCTTGATGAGCCAACCAACAACTTGGACATTAACACCATTCGCTGGCTGGAAGATGTATTAAACAACCGCGATTGCACCATGATTATCATTTCGCATGACCGCCACTTTTTAAATCAGGTATGCACGCACACCTGCGACATGGATTATGGCAAACTTGCAGTCTACCCTGGTAATTATGACGACTACATGGAAGCCAGCACCGCGGCACGCGCCCAACAAGCTAAAGACAATGCCAAAGCCAAACAGCAGATTGCCGACCTGCAAGACTTTGTTCGCAGATTCTCTGCGAATGCCTCAAAAGCAAAACAAGCGACCAGCCGCGCCAAACAGATTGATAAGATTAAAATTGAGGAATTTAAGCCCTCTTCCCGTCAATATCCATTTATTCGTTTTGAATATGATGAGCGTGAAAAACTCCATCGCAATGCAGTTGAATTGAAAAAACTAAGCCACGGCTTTGATCACCCATTATTTAATGACGTAGACATGATGTTTGAAGCAGGTGAAAAAGTCGCGATTATTGGCGAAAACGGCATTGGTAAAACCACTTTCTTACGCTGCCTTGCAGGGGATTTAACGCCTAATCATGGTGAAGTTAAGTGGGCAGAAAAAGCTAAAATCGGCTATTTTGCACAAGATCACGAGTACGAATTCGAAGACGGTGAAGACCTTTTTGAATGGATGAGCAAGTTTACCCAACAAGGTGACGATGACCAAACCGTACGCAGCATGTTAGGTCGTCTGCTATTTTCGGGTGAAGACACTAAAAAGTCGGTCAAAGTATTATCTGGCGGAGAAAAAGGCCGTATGCTCTATGGCAAGCTCATGCTGGCGCGCACCAATGTATTATTAATGGATGAACCGACCAACCACATGGACATGGAATCTATCGAGGCGCTCAACACAGCACTTGATAAATATAAGGGCACTCTGTTTTTTGTAAGTCATGACCGTGAATTTGTAAGCTCTATCGCCACACGCATTATTGAAATTAAAGCCGATGGCATTGTGGACTTTACAGGCAACTATGAAGACTACTTACTCAGCCAAGGTGTTGAATAACCCATTGCACTTGCCAGCCCAATACGTGATGTTAGACATTTAGCATGGCGTATATTTCCAGCAAGCAGTGTTTGGAAGATATTTTTGGCTATAGCAGCTTTCGTGGCGAGCAAGAGGCAATTGTCACGCATGTTATTAATGGTGGCGATGCCCTTGTGCTCATGCCTACTGGAGGCGGAAAATCACTATGCTATCAGTTACCTGCCCTGCTTCGTGACGGGGTAGGTGTTGTTGTTTCCCCACTGATTGCACTGATGCAAGATCAGGTAGATGCACTGCAGCAACTTGGCATCAGTGCTGCATTTCTTAACTCAAGCCTCTCTTCAGAAGATGCCAGTGCGATTAGCGCGCAACTTTTGCGCGGTGATTTGCAGATTATCTACGTGGCGCCAGAGCGCCTGCTCATGGCAAGTTTTTTAAGCTTGCTGGAGGATGTAGAACAATATGTCGGCCTCTCACTATTTGCCATTGACGAGGCGCATTGCGTTTCGCAATGGGGACATGACTTTCGCCCTGAATACCGTAAGCTCACCGTTCTGCACGAGCGCTTTCCACAAGTGCCGCGTATTGCACTCACTGCCACAGCAGATGCTCCTACGCGTGCAGAGATTGTAGAGCGACTGGCGCTGGAAGATGCAAGCCAATTTGTGTCCAGTTTTGACCGCCCGAATATACGTTACAGCGTCACACAAAAATCCAACGCCCGCCAGCAACTGGAGTCATTTCTTAAGCACGAACACCCGCATGATGCAGGCATTATCTACTGCCTGTCCAGACGTAAGGTAGAAGAAACAGCCAGCTGGCTAAAATCAAAAGGGTGGGATGCACTACCCTATCATGCAGGCCTGGACGCACAGACACGCAATGGCAATCAGCGACGTTTTCTACGCGAGGAAGGCGTCATTATCGTCGCCACGGTCGCCTTTGGCATGGGCATAGATAAACCAAATGTACGTTTTGTGGCGCATCTGGATTTACCCAAGAGCATGGAAGGCTACTATCAGGAAACAGGTCGTGCTGGCAGAGATGGTCTGCCCGCCGACGCATGGATGACTTACGGTCTTGGCGACGTAGTCAGCATGCGGCAAATGCTGGAAGGCGGTGACGCGACCGCAGAACGCAAGCGCGTAGAGCGGCAAAAACTGGATGCGCTACTTGGCTTCTGTGAATCAACAGCATGTCGCCACCAGACTCTGTTGCGCTACTTTGGTGAACAGCACCCTGGCAACTGCGGACAATGTGACAACTGCCTCCAGCCAGTAGATACCTGGGATGCAACGCAAGCTGCTCAGATGGCGCTTTCTTGTGTTTACCGAACTGGTCAGCGATTTGGTGTAGTACATCTGATTGATATTTTACTTGGTAAAAAAACACCTAAAGTTGAGCAATTCAAACATGATAAGCTCAGTACCTTTGCCATTGGCAAAGCACTCTCGCAACATCAATGGAGCAGTGTTTTTCGTCAATTGGTCGCCGGTGGTCTTCTGGAAACCGAGCTGGAAGCCTTTGGTGGCCTAAGACTGAGTGAGGCAGCACGTCCTGTACTGCGGGGCGAGCAGGAAGTCTGGATGCGCCATGAGCCAGAAACTGACAAACAACGCAACATGAGTAAAGCAGAACGGGGACACCGTGTAAAAGAAGCCTATGCGGATGTGGCAGAAGATCCGCTATGGTTGGCACTGAAAGCCAAACGAATGGAACTGGCAAAAGAACAGGGCGTGCCACCTTATGTTATTTTTCACGACAGCACCTTACTGGAAATACTGCATCGTCGCCCAGGTGACTTGAATGCCTTGGCAAGTATCAGCGGCATAGGCCAAGCTAAGCTTGCTCATTATGGCGATGCTTTTTTGCAAGTGTTGGAAGACCTGGCCAACGTAACTAGCTGATGCAGGCAGCGCTATATGTTAGAACCCGCACCCACTGAAACCA
>JAQTXW010000028.1 GCA_028688575.1 Methylotenera sp.
TTGGCTCCTCAACCTGGGCTCGAACCAGGGACCTACGGATTAACAGTCCGGCGCTCTACCGACTGAGCTATTGAGGAATCGGTGAAGGCGCTATAATACTGACATCCCAGTGATTGGTCAATCACTATTGCAACAAAATTTAGGCTAATTTTGATGAAAAAAACAAAAAAAATTGCAGTCATTTTCCTGTCCTTGACTAGCTTATTGATTATTTTGCCTTTTTTTATTCCTATGCAATCTTATCTTAATCAGGCTGAGCAGCAGTTAAGTGAAAAAATTGGAGCGCCGGTGACTATCGCCTCAGCGCACTTTGCATTGTTACCTAGTCCTAGATTGATTGTGAAGGAGATTGTGGCTGGGCAGTCTGAAGATGTGCGAGTGGCAAGGCTTGCGGTAATTCCAGTGTTAACCAGTCTTTTATCTGGGCGCCTGTTGTTTGATCTTGCTTTGGACGAGCCCGTGATTAAATCTAGCGCTTTAACTTTGCTGTCCAAATTAAGCGATGAAAATGCTAAAAGCAAAGATGAAAGTACCTCTATTTATCTTGTTAGGCGCATAGAAATTGAGCAGTTTCAATTGATGTTGCCAGATACGAAATTGCCTAATTTAAATATCAGGGCTTTTCTCACTGATAAACAAACATTGGCAACCTTAAATTTGGAAACACAGGATGGTGCGCTTGTCGCGCAAGCTGATCCCAATTTGACGGGCTATGATATTGAAGTCAAGGTGAAGAAGTGGCAATTGCCAACTCAGATGCCTATTCAGCTTGAGCGTGCCTTAGTAAAGATGCATTATAAAGACAATCAGCTAACCATTTCAAAATTGGAGGCCAGGTTATACGATGGCGATTTAACTGGGGCGGCTGAATTTAGTTGGGGTAGTCAATGGCAAGTGAATGGCAGTTTAAATGTGAACGGTGTTTCTGTCAGGGAGGTTTCAAAGTCAGTCAGCCCGTCTGTTTATTTAAGTGGGCGTTTATATGGTGACGGGCGTTTTTCATCTTCTGCAAAAGAAGTTTCTGCTTTAATTGATAAGATTCAAGCTGATTTTAAATTCAAAGTGAATCATGGGGTTTTGCATGGATTAGACTTGGTGAAGCTTGCGAGTTTGTTAGTCAGGCAGAATGAACAGGGTGGTGAAACCCAGTTTGATGAGTTTTCTGGCGTGCTGAACGTGCTTGGTAAGCAATATCGTTTACGTGATTTGAAAATAAGCTCTGGTTTGTTAGCAGCGGCTGGCCAAGTAAAAATTAAAGCGAACAAATCGCTGGAAGGAGAGGTGGCTGTTGAGCTCAAGCGCAGTGCTAGCCTGGTGGCAATCCCGCTGGATGTGTCAGGTACTTTGGCTAATCCTGTGGTACTTCCGTCAAAAGCAGCGTTGGCTGGTGCGATTGCAGGTACTGCAGTGTTAGGTCCTGGGGTGGGTACCAGCTTGGGAGCGAAGGCGGGTGAGGCTTTGGGTAAAGTTAAAGGCTTATTTCAAAGCAAATAAGCGCTTGAAATAAGCCTCGGTATGATTTAAGTCGTACGCAATCAATATTAATTAAGCGCTTTTTCTATGCGGTCTAGTGCATTGCGCAGATTATCCATAGATGTTGCAAACGAAATGCGGAAGTAACCTTCAGCCCCAAAAGCTGAGCCTGGCACAACTGCCACATCATATTCTTCCAGCAAATACTCTGCCAATGCCATATCGGTTGCGGCTTTGATTTTGCCTGCTTTGTAAAGGGTATCAATGGCAGCACGTGCGTCAGGGAATGCATAAAATGCACCGCCTGCCATTAAGCAGGTTAAGCCTTGCATTGTATTAAAGCGATTGACCACATAGCTATGACGCTCTTTAAATGCCGTTACCATGGGGGTGATGCAGTCTTGAGAGCCTTCCAGTGCCGCTTGTGCAGCCACTTGCGAAATCGAAGTGGCATTGCTGGTAGACTGCGATTGCAAAATTTCCATCGCTTTGATGATGCTGGCAGGGCCCGCAGCATAGCCGATACGCCAGCCTGTCATGGAATAAGCTTTAGAAACACCATTGAGCACAATGCAGCGGTCTTTAAGTGCAGGTGTGGCATTTAGAATATTATAGAACTGATTGCCAGTGAGATTGACATGTTCATACATGTCATCTGTGGCAACTAATACCGCAGGGTATTTGAGCAGCACTTCACCTAATGCCTGCAACTCAGCCAAGGTATAAACAGAGCCTGTTGGGTTTGAAGGTGAGTTAATCATAAATAGCTTGGTTTTAGGCGTGATTGCCGCCTCTAGCTGTTGTGGCGTGATTTTAAAGCCCTGCTCAATACCACATTGCACGATGACGGGCTTGGCTTCAGCCACGAGTGCAATATCGGCATAAGACACCCAGTAAGGTGCAGGCACGATGACCTCGTCGCCTTTGTTTAACACAGCTAAACAAAGGTTAAAAATAGTCTGTTTGCCGCCAACGCCTACGATAACCTCGTTGAGGTTGTAGTCGAAGTCATTTTCATTTTTGAATTTGTTGATAATGGCTTTTTTTAGCCCGGGTATGCCAGATACAGGCGTGTATTTTGTGAAGCCAGCATCAATGGCTGCTTTGGCTGCATCTTTGATGTGCTGTGGTGTGTCGAAATCTGGCTCACCAGCTGCCAGCGCGATGATATCGCGCCCCTCCGTTTTGTATTTTGCTGCTTTTGCAGTAATGGCCAAGGTGGGTGACTCTTTGATTGATAAAACGCGATGTGACAAAACAGAGTGTGACAAGGTATGTTCCTTAAAACAAATTGAACTATAAATGTTTGAATACGCGCCATTTTACGCACAAATTGTATGATTAGGAATAACTCAACTGCTTGTAATGAATAAAAAAACACCTCAGGCTAAAGCAAGAGGTATTTTGAAGTTAAATTCACTTGAGTTTGGTGTGTCACTTCATGCGAGGGCTCAACATTTAAAGTTGCAGTTGAGCATTTTATTAAATTCTTTTGCTAGATTTTCATCAATTGTGGCTATCGCTACATTTGCCTTGTTAAGGCCTTCGGTATCCCCTTGTATTTGGGCGATTGCACCCAGCCTAAATAGTGCGTCTGAATTGCCTGAATCTAGCAGGATAGATTGATGATAAGCTCCTTTTGCTTCTTCTAATTGACCCAAGCTTTCCTGCGCAACGCCTAACTCATACCAGGCCTCAGTGTTGTTCGGATCTAAATCAATCCATCTTTTGGCTACTTCAGCCAATTTAAGCCAGTCCTGACTAAGTTCTGGTATGGCGATTTGCATAAAGAATGGCTTTTGCAAGTCATCTTCCTCCCAGAATGTTTTTCCTGTAATAGGAAACTGCGTTTCTACGGGTAATTTTTCCAGCTGTGAAATCCACTCGATTGGGAGAGAATAAAAATACGCAGGGCGGCCAGGTGTTTTGAAGGTGTTAATGCCAAGAAGGTTGCCTTCAAGGTCAAAAATGCCGCTGCCACTCGCGCCCATTGTGAATTTAGCGCTACTTCTAATCACTTTCCCACCATCAAAATCGTAAGAAGTTTTAATAGCGCCAGCTGAGGTTAAGGGGCTGGGTACTCCATTTGAGTGCCCGATGGAAAGTACTTCCTGCCCACGTTTGATTAGGTTACTATTGCCTATGGGCGCTGGAGTGAATGGCAGTGCATGTGCAGAAACCAAACACAGGTCATGCCATCTGTCTGCCTGGACATTGATGATTTCGTAAGAGTCTTCGCCACGTGCAATCCATGGCTTTTTTGTTGTGCGAAATATGTGGCAGTTAGTAACGACCTTGTCTTTAGCAATGACCACGCCAGAACCGTAGGCTAGGCCGCCGTTGCTGTTGTAGCCGCGTATCATCACAACAGACTGTAATGATTTTAAAATTTTAGCCTGATCTAGAGCCAATGCAGGTGAGATGTAGGTTAAGGTGATGAGAAACAGAAGCGCGCTACGCATAAAATCTCCAAAGTGAGTAGTTGTGCATTATTAATCTCAAGCTATCCATTGCTATTTCGCACTTTTCTGCTGACTGGATGCTCAAGTGTTTGTTAAATGACTGTTTGTCTCAGCTAAAGTTCTGGGTTGTTTGCTTTTTGATTCAGTCATGGCGAATAATTTTAAGGATGCGTTTTTACGTTTGCTGTTAAAATTAAACGTTAGCTCATTGAAAAAAATCACAACGTGTTTGTTACCTTCCCTAATAGCAAGTATCAGCTCCATCAGCCTTTCCCGCCTGCGGGAGATCAGCCGCAGGCAATAGATAAACTCACGCAAGGTGTGGATGATGGCTTGAAGTTTCAAACTTTGCTCGGCGTGACGGGTTCGGGTAAAACCTACACCATGGCCAACGTCATCGCCAGGACAGGTCGCCCAGCGATTGTGATGGCACCCAACAAAACGCTTGCGGCACAGCTTTATAGCGAGTTCAGGGAGTTTTTTCCAAACAACTCAGTTGAATATTTTGTGAGTTATTACGACTATTATCAACCTGAGGCTTATGTGCCCTCGCGCGATTTGTTTATTGAAAAAGACTCCAGCATTAACGAACATATCGAGCAGATGCGGCTTTCGGCCACCAAGGCATTATTGGAGCGTGAAGACAGTATCATCGTGGCGACCGTTTCTGCGATTTACGGAATTGGCGATCCTGTAGATTATCATGGCATGGTGCTACATGTGACTCAGGGGCAAAAAATCCCGCAGCGTGACATGATTACACGCTTGGTGGGCATGCAGTATGACCGTAATGAGTTTGATTTTTCTCGCGGGTCATTCAGGGTGCGCGGCGATGTCATCGATGTGTTTCCTGCCGAAAATAACGAGACTGCCGTGCGCATTTCAATGTTTGATGATGAAATTGAATCCATCACGTTGTTTGATCCGCTGACTGGACAGATTTTTAATAAAATCCCACGTTATACGGTTTATCCATCCAGTCACTATGTCACCCCCCGTGAAACCACGATTCGCGCTATGGAAAAAATTAAACACGAGTTGAAAGACCGTGTGGATTTTTACATCAAGACAGGTAAGTTGGCAGAAGCCGCTCGCATCGAGCAGCGTACACGCTTTGATCTTGAGATGCTCAATGAGATTGGTTTTTGTAAAGGCATTGAGAACTATTCACGTCATTTATCAGGCCGCAATCCAGGCGACCCACCGCCAACCTTAATTGATTATTTGCCTGACAATGCCCTCATGATTATCGATGAAAGTCATGTTACCGTGCCGCAGATAGGGGGCATGTATAAGGGTGACCGTTCGCGTAAAGAGAATTTGGTCGATTACGGCTGGCGCCTGCCTTCAGCCTTGGATAACCGACCGCTCAAGTTTGAAGAGTTCGAGCGCATTATGCGTCAATGCGTGTTTGTGTCGGCAACCCCTGCAGACTATGAGAAAAACCATCAGCAGCAAGTAGTGGAAATGATTGCACGCCCAACCGGTCTGATAGACCCCGAGATTATTGTCAAACCGGCTGATACGCAGGTAGATGATTTGCTCGGTGAAATCAAAAAGCGCGTTGATATAGGTGAACGGGTGTTGGCAACTACGTTAACTAAACGTATGGCCGAGGATTTAACAGACTATTTAAGTGAGCATGGTGTTAAAACCAGATACTTGCACAGCGATATTGATACGGTAGAACGTGTGGAAATTATCCGCGATTTACGCTTGGGCGAGTTTGATGTGCTGGTTGGCATTAATTTGCTACGTGAAGGTCTGGATATTCCAGAAGTTTCATTAGTAGCAGTGCTGGATGCTGACAAAGAAGGCTTTTTGCGTTCCGAGCGCAGTTTAATTCAGACCGCAGGCCGTGCCGCGCGCAACCTGAACGGGCAGGTGATTTTTTATGCCAATAAAATCACACGCAGCATGAAGCTGGCGATGGATGAAACAGAGCGCAGACGTGGCGTGCAAATGGCATTTAATGCGGCGCATGGTATTGTGCCTAAAGGTGTAAGCAAGCGGATCAAGGATATTATTGATGGTGTTTATGATAAAGATGAGGCGCAGCGAGAGCGTAAGGCATTAAAAGATCAGGCTAATTTTGAAAGTTTAAGTGAAAAACAAATCACAAAAGAAATGAAACGGCTTGAAAAAGCGATGCATGATGCGGCTAAAAATCTGGAGTTTGAAAAAGCGGCTGATTTCAGGGATCAGCTTAAAAAGCTCAGAATTAAATTCTACGGCGCAGAGATGCCGGATCTGGTTTAGGTTAATTTTCTCGGTCTATAGGGCGTATTAGCGTCAGCGTAATACGCCAATAACTTTAGGCGCATTACGTTACACTAATGCGCCCTATACATCATTTCGCAAGTTGTGCTTAATGCACCGCAAACACACTATCTTGCAATACAATGCCAATTACTTTATTTTATCGTCACCACATGAGCCTATACACCCAACTACAACAAGCAAAAAGTGAAGAAGATGTTAAAGACGCTTATATTAAAGCGCTAGGCTTAAAAGCCTACACTAAGGGTCTGATCGACATTCAGTCTAAAGAAATCTGGTTTGAAGCTAAAGACACTGGCAAAACTTCCACTTACGCCATGTTTACGCAATTGCTGCATTATGTACAAGTTGCTTTAGATAAAGGCGAAGAAATACCGCCATTTTTAGCGGTGATTGATACCGAAAAAGCAGCGCTCATGAAAACTGCAGATGTGCTGGTTTTTTTGAAAAAGAAAACCATCAAATGGGGCAAGTCTGCCAGCCAGTACACACAAGAAGCGCTGGATGAAGTCTCCACCCATATCGGTACGCATTTTGTCTCGTTCAGAATCGCAACGCATGAAGACGAGTTTATTAGCACCGTTAAAGCTGCCATCAAATCGGGCGATATTATCCGTACCCAAATTACACCCGATAACCTCAAGCAGGTATTTGACAAATGGGTGGCGATGGTTGGGCGTGAGATCAACGGCATCAATGAAGAGGATTATGCTTTACTGTTTTTTGCTGACATCATGCACGACGGTAAAGTGTCCACGCACGATAATCTGCCGGCGGAATTGCTGCATAAAAACGATGCCCCAGTGTTTACACTTGGCGGCAAAGTGTACGAACTTGGCAACAAAGAGGGCTACCGCCAATTTTGGGCGATTTACCACAAACCGCCTAAAGCCGAATACCGCAATTACTTGCTCGAACGGCGCGATAGCCTGATTCCGCTAGATGAACGCAGTTTCAAAGGCGCGTATTACACGCCGCTGCATGTGGTAGATAAAGCCTACGACAAACTCACCGAAACGCTGGGTAAAAACTGGCAAAAAGACTACATCGTGTGGGATATGTGCTGCGGTGTGGGGAATCTGGAAGTGAAACACAGCAACCCGCGCAACATCTACATGAGTACGCTGGACGAAGCTGATGTGGATGTGATGAAAGCCACCAAAACCTGCGTCGCCGCCACGCGCTTTCAATACGATTATTTGAACGATGACATTACCGACGACGGTAAAATTGACTATAGTCTGACCAATAAAGTGCCGGAAACTCTACGCAAAGCCATTGCCGAAGGTAAGAAGATATTGGTGTTGATTAATCCGCCTTATGCGGAGGCGATGAATAGAGAAAACACAGCTTAGGGAAATGATACAAAAACAAAAAAAGATGTTGCTACTACAAACATTATTAGTCTGATTTCAGATTTTGATTATGGGTTTGCTTCGAGAGAGTTGTTTGCACAGTTTTTAATTCGCGTTTCCAAAGAGATACCAACAGCGGTAATTGCTATTTTTAGTACGCTAAAATATGTCAATGCACCGAATTTTGAAAAATTTAGAAAAAATTGGAGTGCAAGGTATTTGGGTGGTTTTGTCGTGCATAACAAGGCTTTTGAGGGATTAGGTGGAAACTTTCCGATAGGTTTTTTAATTTGGAAAACAGATCAATTGCTCAATAATAAGCTGATTATTAACACTATCATGACGGAAGTCATCGATAAAAAAGCTACACCAATAGGTGAAAAAGAGTTTTACAGTCTCCCATCCTCTTCGTTTTTAAGTGAATGGGTTGTGCGACCAAAACCTAATGGCGAGAAATCCTTACCACTTAAAAATGCTATTTCTCCAACTACCAGAACTGGTGATGTGAGAGGTACAAAATGGTCTGATGGAGCAATTGGCTGTTTGGATTGTGCTGGAAATGATCCGCAACATACAGAACAACGAACCGCACTTTACTCATCTGGATTCAGTAGTGCGGGTGCTTTCTATATCAATCCTGATAATCTTTGGCAGTCTGCCATTGTTTTCTCTGTACGTCGACTTATAAAACCAACATGGCTTAATGACCGCGATCAATTTCTACAACCGACAAAAGAGCTAACTGAGGAATTCAAACATGATTGCTTAATTTGGATGTTGTTTAATCGTCAAAATAGAGCCGCCAGCGCCAACAATCTGGAATGGAACGGTAAAAAATGGAGCATTGTTAATCACTTCATTCCCTACACTGAAGCCGAAGTCAACGCGCCGGATCGCTTTGAATCGGACTTTATGGTGCAATACCTTGCAGATAAAACGCTCTCCAGCGAAGCTGTCGCGGTACTCAATGCCGGGCGCACCTTATGGCAAGCCTACTTTACCCATACCGATGTACGCACGGTGCGCGACGAACTTAAACTCAATCGCCCCGATGTCGGCTGGTATCAAATCCGCAACGCCCTTAAAGCGCGTAACGCCAGCGGTGACTTTCCGCCCGTGGACTTCATCCCATTTGAAACTGCTTACAAAGCCCTAAGCGAAAAACTGCGCCCACAAGTGTTTGAACTCGGCTTTTTACGGTAACCCGCCAATATTTCCATAGGGCGCATTAGCGCAGCGTAATGCGCCTTAATTAATACGTGGATGTATGATGTTGGCATGTTGACGGCGTATTACGCTACGCTAATACGCCCTATGATGAATTCTGGAGTAAAAAATGAAACGTGACTGGGATTTGCTGCGAAAGCAACTGACTGATATTGAGGAGGGGGGGGGATGTTTTGGCTGAGGTTCCAAGTGCGCCCAAATGGCAAGATCAGTCATGGGAGGATTTTGACCGCCAATCAAAAGAGGTGCGTGAAATTGAGTCTAGAATTTTTGGGCATTTGGAATTGTTAATTAATAATGGGTTCGTTGAGGGTATTCAGGTTTACCGAAGTGCAGACGGAATATTTTCTTTTGGACGAGAAGCAGGCGGCCCTAGATTAACTTGGGCGGGTCATGATCTTCTTGCCACCATGCGTTCATCTTCGATTTGGGAATCAATTAAATCAACCGCAAAAACAAAAAGCATTGAATTGACTTTTGACACGATAAAGTCATTGGGTGCGCTTGCTCTAAATCAGCTAATCGGGAGTTAATCAATATAAATAATAGGGCGTATTAGCATGGCGTAATGCGCCTCCAATGCTAATTATAAATAAAATTATCAGAATAAGGTGGCAAATTGAGTTGTTTGTATGATGATACAAAGCGCCAAGAGGCAATAAATCGGTTCTTTAACTATGCTAAAAACCATAGAGATAGTTTAGTAAATTATCAAACCGTAAATGAAGCACAAACTGCTATGGACTATTTTTTACTTATGCTTACGGCTACGGTAGAGAATATAAGGAGTGCACTACCTACCTATGGTAGCAAGAAATACAGCCTTCTTAACGCACCTTCATCTGATACAGTAAAAGCGATACCAGAATTGCAGGCTGTTTATTGGGCGTGGGAGGCGCGTCATTCCACAGCGCATAATTACATGTTGAAGCTTGAACAAACAACTCATGAGTTGGAATTTGATGGTGGGATACTATATGTAAATGGAAGCCCCTTAGAACTCACCCTACTGACTTTGCAACCTGTTCGGGATAAGGACGGCAATCACATCATAATTCCTGAATGCTATGAACATAAGCCAGGTGATCTTGCTGATTTTTTGATCAGCTTTTGGGAGAAAACTTACTGCTATATTCTTGAAAATCCTCGTAAAAAAGATGTGTATTCAGAGCGAGATCGATATACCTATAAAGAGTTGTGGAAATATTACAACTCATAGGGCGTATTACGCTACGCTAATACGCCCTATGTCGATCATGGTAATTACCCATGTTTAATGCTATATTTTGTCTATGGAATATCGGCGTATATGGCATCAAGGCGGTACTTATTTTTTCACGGTAAACTTGCTGAATCGTCAAAACGATTTATTGGTGCGCCATATTCAAATTTTGCGTGAGGCAATTCAAAAAGTTAAAACCAAATATCCGTTCAAAATACATGCTTGGGTAGTATTGCCGGAGCACATGCACTGTGTGCTTGAGTTGCCGTTGAATGATGCCGATTATGCTTTGCGTTGGCGGTTGATTAAGTCTACGTTTTCAAAAGTAATAGATAAAACAGAGTATCGCTCATCGGTGCGTTTACAAAGGAACGAACGAGGTATTTGGCAGCGACGCTATTGGGCGCATCTGATTGTCGATGATGCCGATTATCGCGCCCATATGGATTATGTACATATCAATCCTTTGAAGCACGGTTTGGTAAAGCGTGTGCAGGATTGGGAGTTTTCATCATTTCACAGTTTGGTGGGAAAAGGTGTTTACCCGATTGATTGGGCAGGCGGTAGTAACGATCATCTTTACAGTGATAAAGATTGGTTATAGGGCGCATTAGCGTAGCGTAATGCGCCGAATGGAATTTGATGGTGTGTTGTTGGTGGCGTATTACGCTGCGCTAATACGCCCTATGATGAGTAGATGAAATTTAGGAAACATAGGATTCATATACAAAACAATTGATTTCATTAAATATTGTTTGATTTGTTCTTCGCTTTTGCCTATAATCCCGCGCTTGCTAGAACCAAATGTGTTCTGCAAGCATTTTTTACCTTGTCACACTGCGGTTAGCAGGTGGCTTTTATCCAAAAGGAGTGTCTATGAGACATTATGAAGTAGTATTTATCGTCCATCCGGACCAAAGCGAGCAAGTGCCTGCGATGATTGAGCGTTACCGCGCACTGATCACCAGCAACGGCGGTGCAATTCACCGTTTAGAAGACTGGGGCCGTCGTCAACTGGCTTACCCAATCCAAAAAATTCACAAAGCACATTACGTGTTGATGAATATCGAATGCAACCAAACAGTTTTAGAAGAGTTAGAGCATGGCTTCAAATTCAATGATGCGGTATTGCGTCATTTAACAATGGCTACTAAAACTGCTGTGACTGCACCTTCACCAATGATGAAGGAAGAAAAGTCTAAAGATGCTTTGAGAAAAGATGCAGCTCCAGCCCCAGCTGCTCCTACAGAGGCAGCTGCAGCTTAATTGAATAAACTGGTGCTTCAGGCTGAGGTGGTTCAAATTGAGCCGCTACGCTACACACCAGCAGGCATACCGTTGTTAAGTGTTATTTTGCGACATGCTTCAGAACAGACAGAAGCTGGCATGAGGCGAAAAGTGGAGTGTGAAGTCAATGCGGTTATCTTAGGAGACCTCGCATTGAAAGGTTTAAAATCAGGCACGCAGATCATAGTGCAAGGTTTTTTAGCCAGACGCAGTCTTAAAAGCACACAACTGGTGATGCATATTAATAATATAGAGTATGTAAGCACTGCTTGCATCAATTAGAAAGTTTAGGAGTTTAAAATGGCAAGAGATATGTATAAACGCCGCCGTTACTGCCGTTTTTCAGCAGAAGGCATCAAAGAAGTGGATTACAAAGATGTGGATCTGTTAAAAGATTTTATCTCAGAAAATGCAAAAATCATCCCAGCACGCATGACGGGTACTAAAGCACGTTATCAACGTCAATTAACATCAGCGGTTAAACGCGCGCGTTTCTTGGCATTGTTACCATACACTGACAAACACCCAGGCTAAGGAGATATAGGATGCAAGTTATTTTATTAGAAAAAGTTGGCAACCTTGGTGGGTTGGGTGATGTGGTTAAAGTTAAAGATGGTTTTGGCCGTAACTTTCTGATTCCACAAGGAAAAGCTAAACGTGCAACAGAGGCTAACAAAGCTGAGTTTGCTGCACGCCGTGCTGAATTGGAAAAGCAACAAGCTGCAATTTTAGCTGCTGCGCAGGCACGTGGTGAGAAGTTGGCTGGTTTTGTTGTGACAGTTGCGCAAAAAGCAGGTGTTGATGGTCGTTTGTTTGGTTCTGTGACCAATGGCGATATCGCTGAAGCTTTAGCTGCACTTGGTCATGATGTTGCCAAGTCGTTGGTTCGTTTACCTAATGGCCCATTAAAAACAGTTGGTGAGCATGCCGTTTCAATCGCATTGCACCATGACGTTGTGGTGGATGTAACTGTTTCAGTCACTGCTGAAGCTTAAGGCATTAGAAAACAAAACTTTCCATGAGTTGATTTTTAAGTTTTGACCAATAAAAAAGGCTACTTAGGTAGCCTTTTTTATTGGTCAGGCTTTTTCATTGGTATAATCACAAGCTATGGCTGATGAACAATTAGATGCATTAAAAATCCCCCCGCATTCTGTAGAGGCTGAGCAGTCAGTGATTGGCGGCTTGCTGCTTGAAAATGAGGCGCTAGATAAGGTCGCCGATATTCTGAATGCGAAGGATTTTTATCGTCATGATCATAAGCTGATTTTTCAGCATATCTCAAAACTGATTGAGCATAATAAACCAGCAGATATTGTTACCGTGGCGGAGTCATTGGAAAACGCGGCTGAGCTTTCTGGCGTGGGAGGCATCGCTTATCTAGGTATGTTGGCACAAAATACACCCACTGCAGCAAATATACGTCGATATGCAGAGATCGTGCATGAACGTGCGGTGATGCGTCAGTTGGTGGTTGTGGGCTCAGGTATTGCAGAGAGCGCCTATATGCCCAATGGGCGCGATGCCCAGCAATTGCTAGATGAAGCAGAGGCCAAAATTTTTCAGATTGCAGAAGGTGGCAAGAAAAGCTCCGAAGGTTTTACTGATATTAAAATTTTGCTACCACAGGTGGCAGACCGTATTGATCAGTTATTTTCTCGCGATAATCAATCAGATGTGACAGGGATACCAACGGGTTTTTCCGATTTAGATTCGATGACATCTGGTTTGCAGGGTGGTGATCTGATTATTGTTGCAGGTCGGCCGTCGATGGGTAAAACCGCATTTTCACTGAATATTGCTGAAAATGTGGCACTGGATAGCGGTTTGCCAGTTGCGGTATTTTCCATGGAGATGGCAGGTACACAGCTCGCCATGCGTATGATTGGTTCTGTGGGGCGTCTGGATCAGCATCGTATGCGTACAGGTCGTCTTGAGGATGAAGACTGGGAAAAGCTGACGACGGCATTAGGCAAGCTCAATGAAGCACCAATTTTCATTGATGAAGGCGCAGGGTTAAGCAGTTTTGATGTGCGTGCCAGAGCACGCAGATTGCATCGCCAGACAGGTAAGTTAGGCTTGATTGTCGTGGATTATTTGCAGTTGATGGCGGCGCCTGCTGGGAAGCAGGGGGAGAACCGTGCCACTGAAATTTCTGAAATCTCTCGCTCGTTGAAAGCGTTGGCAAAAGAGCTTGATGTGCCAGTGATTGCTTTATCACAGTTAAATCGTTCGGTTGAGCAACGTCCAGATAAGCGCCCTGTAATGAGTGATTTGCGCGAATCTGGCGCGATTGAGCAGGATGCAGACGTGATTTTGTTCATTTACCGAGATGAAGTCTATAACCCGGATAGTCCAGACAAAGGCACCGCTGAGATTATTATTGGTAAACAACGTAACGGACCTATTGGTCGCGTACGTTTGACATTCCTGGGGCAGCATACCCGCTTTGAAAATTTTGCGGGTAATGCGCACATGGGAGATGAGTACTAAAACTGATTTCTTTAGATTCGATTCATGCGCCCCATATTAGCCACCATTTCTCATCGTGCATTCACGCACAATCTTGCCGTTGTTCGGCAGCTTGCGCCACGCTCAAAAGTAATGGCCGTGGTAAAAGCCAATGGATATGGCCATGGGTTGATTAATGCCGCACAAGGCTTGGCAGGGGCGGATGCTTTTGCTGTATTAGGTTTAAATGAGGCGATTGATCTGCGAGAGGCTGGTTTTGAGCACAGAATTTTATTACTAGAAGGGATATTTCGTGCTCAGGAATTAGGCGTAGCCGCCAGTTTTGGTATTGATTTAGTAGTGCATTCAATGCCGCAGTTAGAAATGGTAGAGCGGGCTAAGCTCGTCAGGCCTGTTAGAGTTCATCTTAAAATAAATACGGGTATGCACCGTCTGGGATTTATGCCAGATGATGTTTTGTCGGCATTTCAGCGTTTGCGTGCCAGCCCTAATGTTGCTGAAATTACCTTGATGACACATTTTGCCATTGCGGACGATGTGCATGGGATTGATGCGCCATTTGACCTGTTTCATCAAACGATTAAAAATCTTAATCAGCCGATTTCTATGGCGAATTCTGCATCTATTTTGCGTCATCCCCAATCGCATGCTGACTGGGTACGCCCTGGCATTATGCTGTATGGCGCAACGCCAGTTAGTAACGTAGCAGCCAGTGAATATGGACTTAACCCAGTCATGCAATTCACCAGTGAGATTATTGCTGTTCAGACAATACGCTCTGGTGAGAGTGTGGGTTATGGCAATCGTTTTACTGCGGTCAAGACGACTCGGGTAGGGGTGGTTGCCTGCGGATATGCCGATGGCTATCCGCGCCATGCGGGTCTGTTAAGCCATGAAGGGCATGGGCAACAAGGCGCACCGATTGCAGTCAATGGTCAATTGACTAACACCTTGGGGCGCGTATCCATGGATATGTTGTTTTGTGACCTGACACAAGTCCCCGCCGCGAACATAGGGTCACCTGTAGAGTTATGGGGGAGTCAGGTGCCAGTAGATGATGTGGCGAAAGCCTCTGGTACTGTAGGCTATGAATTGCTGTGCGCAGTTTCACCGCGAGTTCATTTAAAGGCAGTGGATTAATGGCTAAAGCTAAAACTATATACACATGTACAGAATGCGGTGGCGTTGAGCCAAAGTGGCAGGGGCAGTGTCCTAGTTGTCATGCCTGGAACACGCTGGTTGAAACCATCGCCGAAACAGCATCTGCCAGCCGCTTTGCACCTTTGGCTGAAACCGCAGGCTTGCAAAAACTTGCAGAGGTTGAAGCGGCAGAGGTGCCTAGACAACCCACTGGCGTCAGTGAGTTTGATCGCGTGCTGGGCGGCGGTTTAGTCGCTGGTGGTGTGGTGTTGATTGGCGGCGACCCAGGCATAGGTAAATCGACCTTGCTGTTGCAAACCTTATGCCACATTGGCAGTGCCCGTAAAGCTATTTACGTGAGTGGCGAAGAGTCACCACAACAAATCGCCATGCGCGCCAAGCGACTTGGTTTGGATGCCAGTCCAATTTCACTGTTGGCAGAAATTAACCTTGAAAAAATTATCAGCACATTGCAAAAACATCAACCTGATATTGCCGTGATTGACTCGATACAAACGGTATATTCTGAGGCATTGCAGTCTGCCCCTGGCTCAGTGGCACAGGTGCGGGAGTGTTCTGCGCAGTTAACCCGCTTGGCCAAACAGGCGGGTATTACGGTGATGCTAGTAGGGCATGTCACCAAGGAGGGTTCACTGGCAGGCCCGCGCGTGCTGGAGCATATTGTTGATACTGTGCTTTATTTTGAAGGCGATCAGAGTTCTTCTTTTCGACTGATTCGTGCTTTTAAAAACCGTTTTGGCGCGGTGAATGAACTGGGTGTTTTTGCCATGACTGAAAAAGGCCTGCGTGAGGTCACTAATCCGTCTGCGCTATTTTTGTCCCATCATAGTGAACAGGTGGCAGGGTCATGTATCACTGTAACCATGGAGGGCACACGGCCATTGTTGATAGAGATTCAGGCGCTGGTGGACGAAGCACACGCACCGAATCCTAAACGTTTGTGTGTGGGTTTGGAGCAAAATCGTTTAGCGATGTTGCTCGCAGTGTTGCACCGCCATGCAGGCGTGGCGTGTTTTGATCAGGATGTGTTTATCAACGCAGTAGGTGGGGTGAAAATTTCTGAACCTGCGGTAGATCTTTCTGTGCTTTTATCCATTGTATCTTCTCTAAAAAACAAACCATTAAATAACAAACTAATTGTGTTTGGCGAGGTTGGTTTAGCAGGGGAGGTGCGCCCGGTTCAGCGCGGCCAGGAGCGTCTGAAAGAAGCAGCAAAATTGGGGTTTACTAAAGCCATCGTACCTAAGGCCAATGCGCCTAAACACAAGATTGAGGGAATCGAAGTGATTGCAGTAGAGCGTCTGGAACAAGCGCTTGCAAGAGTGCGTGATTTTTAATTTAACCTCACAATGCGCCCTCATTAACAAAACTAAAAATACAAAACCAATGAAACGTATTCATCACTTGGACGGAGATAAAATTATGCTCATTTGTGTACCATCAGTTTAAAGTTTTACACTGGATTTTTCGATCAACTCAGCACATTTGATCCCGCTTCTGACAGCACCTTCAATGGTGGCTGGATAGTCCTGATAAGTATAATCTCCTGCCAAAAATAGATTGGGTAATGCAGTTTTGTTGCCAGGGCGTGTTAAATTAGGCGTACATGCAAAAGTCGCCCGTTTCTCGGCAATGACCTTATGCCATAAGGGCTTGGTTAAGTGTGGGAATGCACGGTTTAATTCTTTTGCCACTCTTAAGGCCAAGTCGTCCTGTTTAAGTTTTTGATGTTTACCTTCTGCACTAACAACAACAGCAAGCAAACCTTTCTGGTTGCAAATGATTCCGCGATCAAATACCCATTGTGCCAACGAACTGTTTAACCCAGTCATGGCATGAGGTAGTCTGGTATCCGATGGATATTGCAGATAAATGGTGTAAATAGGCTGGTAATCAAAGTGTCTGGTTCTCTCAAGCGCAAGCTTTAATTGTGGAATATGCTGAAGGAGATCGCCTGCACGTGCAGGCGATGTGGCAACAATAACGTGGCTGAAAGTAAATTTCTCACTTCGAGTTTCCAGGTTAAAGCCATTGTCGGCCTGTTCAAGCGCACGTATGCGATGGTTCAACTTAATGACCCCGCCCTTTGTTCGAATATAGTTGGATAAAGGGTGCGACAAAAGCTGAGATAAATCAACTGCCGGAATCAGTAAATCGCTATTGCTTTTTTTACCCTCAAAACTATCTTTGAGTACATTCAGAAAAATGCGCGTGCTGGCTTTACTCACTGGGGTATTGAGTGCAGCCAGGCATAGTGGCTCCCACAAATAACTCAATAAGTTATCAGACTGTTGGTGGCTGTTAAAAAACTCAATCAGTGGGCGATCGCTGATGATTTCATAGTGCGTTTGCTTTAGATACCGCATAAATTTTAAGGCATTTATGCGTTCGCTTAGGCTTAAACCCCTGCAGAATAAAAAGCCCAATAGTAGATTTAGAGGTGCGGGTAAGTAGTTGATGGATTTTAGTGAGAATAGTGTCTTTGCCGAGTTGGATAGCATGCGAATCTGCAGCGGTTGGCGTAGTAGCACATCATCTTCATTTACGCCCGTTTTTTTTAATAGCGCGCGTGTAGCGTCATAGACCCCAAGTAGAATATGCTGGCCATTGTCTAGTAATTGCATGAGGTCGTTATTTTGCACAACCACCGTGCGTGCGCGACCGCCTAATTGTGAGCTGGCTTCAAATACGGTGACTGAGTAACCGTGCTCGACTAAGGCTGCCGCGGCGCTTAACCCAGCGCATCCACCGCCGATAATCGCAATCTGTTGGGTTGTATTCAAAGTATCACCATTAAATAATCAGAAATTTCTTATCCAAGTGTGAAACGCAAGCCATATTTTTCGTAAAGTCCCGAGCGTTGTTCGTGAGTTTAATACTTTTTCTGCACCGTCTGTTTTGATTTCACGCAATAATGTGCGATAAATTGCAGTCATGATTAAGCCAACACGCTGATGCCTGCGATCTTCTTCAGGGAGTGCATTAAGTGCTTTGTCGTAGAGATTCTCTGCCCGTTCAATTTGATAGTCCAGTAAATTTTTAACATTCACTGACTCACGACTATTGAGAATGTCTTCTTCTGATACGTTGAACTTTGCCAGATCCTCTAATGGAATGTAAATCCGATGGCGGCGGGCATCTTCGCCAACATCCCGAATGATATTGGTAAGCTGAAAAGCCAAGCCTAAATCATGCGCGAATTTAAGGGTTTGGCGATTAATGAATCCAAATATTTGTGCAGAAAGAATCCCCACAACACTGGCGACTCGATAGCAATATAGCTGTAACTGTTTAAAATCCTGATAGCGATTGAAATTCAGATCCATTTCCATGCCGTCGATAATCTCTAGGAAATGCTCTTCTGAGAGTTGGTACTCTTTAACGTGTGCTTCCAAAGCCTTGGTAACAGGATGGATTGGATTGCCAAGATACAGATTGCGGATTTCATCTTTCCACCAGGCAAGTTTCACTTGCGCTACTTTAAGCTCAGTACACTCATCTACAATATCATCGACTTCGCGACAAAAAGCATAGAGTGCGGTAATCGCCTCACGCTTTTTTTGGGGCAGAAAAATAAAGCTGTAATAAAAACTAGAGCCGCTGTTGGCGGCTTTTTCTTGACAATATTGTTTGGGCGTCATGTTTGATTCAGGTAGGTTAATTTAGCTATTGTTTAAAAAGTGCTTTTAAAAAAATGACAGTCCAATCCCAGTAATTGATTGTGGGTCGATGCTTGAATATATCACCGTTGATTCTGCTGATTTTGTAAATAATGCGCTCTCCACCTGCAACAATGAGCCGCATTTCAAATCCAACACGCCCCTTTAATATTTGTCCTAAAGGCTTTCCTGCCTGAAGTAGTGCATGGGCTCGCCGTAAATTAAATTGCATGAACTGCTGCCAGTGGTCATCAGCGGCATGCGTTAAGTTTACATAGTGTTTAAGTTTCTGTTCGGAAATACCAAAAGCTGACAGTTCGTCCTGAGACAGGTAAATGCGTTGCTTGCCGTCATTTTTATTGAAATCTATCGAAATGTCTTGTAAAAAATTAATGAGTTGCAATGCGGTGCATATATGGTTTGATAGCACAATGTTATGTTCACTGGCTTCACCGTACAAGTGTAAAAGCAGTAAACCAATCGGGTTTGCAGAGCGCGTGCAATAATCTAATACATCGTCATAATCTACGTAGCGGGTTTTGGTAACGTCCTGACTAAATGCGTCAAGTAAATCGTAGAAAGGCTGTAATGGTAGCTTTTTTTCCTTGATCATAAAGCTGAGTACTTGAAAGAAAGCGGTTTTTGGTTTGATGTAAGCCTGGATTAAATCGAGTTCGTTACGAAAATCATTCAGCAAACTTAGCCTGTGTTCAATCGTTAAGTCACCTTCGTCAGCAAAGTCGTCTGCCTGGCGTGCAAAGTTGTAAATCAGCGCAATGGGTTTTCTGAGTGGTTGAGGTAAAAAGATGGAAGCAACAGGAAAGTTTTCATAATGACTGCGCGCAAGCTGCAGGCTTAGCTGGTCAATTTGGGTGCTAACTTTCAAAAGATCTGACTGATTGTTATCCATGGCGTGAGTATGCCATAAAAAGACAGAAATTTTATGACAAAAGCTTTTGGGCCGTCAGCGGGGCAACCAAGATTTTACTGGATGGGAAAATCCAGCTTTAATGCGCTTGATTTCCCCAAAGTGTTAGAAGCTTTGTTAGAATAAAGCCAAATTAAATAGAAAGTGAATATGCTTGCAATCATTGGTGGAACAGGTTTAACACAGCTTGACAATCTTAAAATAACCAAACGCTTAATCGTAAGAACGCCCTATGGTGAGCCCTCGCAACCACTGATTTTTGGAGAAATTGCTGACAGGGAAGTGATATTTTTAGCCCGCCACGGCAGGGGACATACGATTCCCCCACATGAAGTCAATTATCGCGCCAACATCTCAGCACTGCATTTGCATGGGGTCACTGAAATCGCTGCAGTTGCCACAGTTGGCGGCATTAGTGCAGACCTCCCCGCGGGTAAGCTAGTGATACCGCATCAAATTATTGATTATACCTACGCTAGAAAATCAACTTTTTATGATGGCATAGGGCAACCTGTTAAACATATTGATTTTACCGAACCATATTGCCCTAATTTGCGCGCAAAATGGAAGCGGGCTGCCGAAGCAATTGACGAAGAGGTGGTTGATTATGGTGTGTATGCTGCAACGCAAGGGCCGAGGCTGGAAACAGCAGCAGAAATTATACGATTAGAGCGAGATGGTGCTACGGTAGTAGGTATGACAGGAATGCCAGAAGCTGCGCTAGCGCGAGAGCTGGGTATTAGTTATGCTGCAATTTGCCCCGTGGCCAATTATGCTGCTGGTAAGGGCGACAATCTGCACGCCATTCATTATGAAGAAATAATAGCCAACCTCAACCTTACCATGGAGCGCGTGCGCAACATCATTGCAGAGCTTGTTAGACAAAATGGCTTTAACCCTGATGTGCCAGCAGTGAGTACACAATGTGGATAGCGTGCATATTGATTGCAACTGATGTGAAGGTGAAATGTGGCGATTAAAACAGTATTGCGCATGGGAGAGCCCTGTTTGCTACTCAAAGCTAAACCTGTTGAAAAATTTGATACAGAGGCATTGCATCAGTTGATACAGGATTTAGAAGATACGATGCGGCATATGAATGGTGCTGGTATCGCGGCGCCACAAATTGGCGTGAGTTTGCGCGTGGTGATATTTGGCCAAAAAGCGTCAGATCAGTCAATTAATCCACGCTACCCAGATGCTGATATAGTGCCTTATACAGTGTTGATTAACCCTGTGTTGACACCAGTGGGTGATGCGGTGGACGAGGGGTGGGAAGGTTGTCTGTCGCTACCTGGGATGCGTGGCATTGTGCCACGTTATACGCAGATGCATTATGCTGGCTTTGACCAGTTTGGCAATCCGATCGATCGTTTAGTCAGTGGCTTTCATGCGCGTGTTGTGCAGCATGAATGTGATCATCTGGATGGTATTTTGTACCCCATGCGCATCAATGATTTAAAAGATTTTGGCTTTTCTGATGTATTTTTTCCAAATCAGGATTTCCAAGATGACTAATTTGTTGTTATAATACTGCCTCGCTACGTTAGGTGGCGAAGATTTTTATCTGGAAGAGTGGCAGAGCGGTTTAATGCTACAGTCTTGACAATCTGGTTGCGAATGCAGACTGATTGCGGTGTAAACTAATATGAGCAAAGCGAATGTTAGTTGTAGCCAAAACTGTGTCAATCGAAGATTGACTTGTTTAAATGTAAATAGATTTTATTTGGAAGAGTGGCAGAGCGGTTTAATGCTACAGTCTTGAAAACTGTCGTGGGTTCACGCCCACCGTGAGTTCGAATCTCACCTCTTCCGCCAAGAATTTAAATGCCGCTTTTTGAAGCGGCATTTGTTTTTATAGTGATTATTTTTTAAGGATAAAGCCATGACTCAGATTATTATTGACCATAACCCATCAGAAGAGAAGTTAAAAGAATTAGGCGTTTCTAGCTGGTCTATTTGGGATTGTGCACCATCTAAATTCCCACTTAACTTTGATACAGCAACTGAAAGTGCTTATTTGTTAGAAGGTGAAATCCGCGTAACACCTCAAGGTGGTGAAACCGTTGTGGTTAAAGCGGGTGACTTTGTTGTGTTTCCTAAAGGTTTGAAATCAAACTGGGAAGTGACTAAACAATTGAAAAAACACTACAAACACTCATAATGTTTTTTGAGTAACCGTGCTTGATTACTGTTGCACGAGTGTTGGAATGATTGCAATTTAGTGTGTTAAGCATAAAATAAAGCCCTGAGTAATCAGGGCTTTATTTATTGATAGGAGGCATAGATGAGTAAAATTACTGTAGAAAAACCAAGTGCCGAAAAACTGGCCGCTTTAGGTGTAACTCAATGGCCTACTTGGTCTAAAGAGGTTTCGCAGTTTCCATGGAGCTTTGGCACACAGGAAATCGCTTACATTCTTGAGGGTGAAGTGACTGTTACGCCACAAAACGCTGAGCCTGTGAGTTTTGCCGCAGGCGATTTGGTGACTTTCCCCGCTGGGTTATCTTGTACCTGGCATGTAAAAAAAGCTTTGCGCAAGCACTATCAGCTAGGCTAGTCGTTGACTTTTTCTGCTAAAGTTTGTTGGTTAGCGCCAGTTGCAATGATTTAATATTGCTTTCTGTTAAGCGTTGGTTATTTCTGGCGGAAATCAAAAAGGTATCTTCCGCACGATTGCCCAATGTGTTGATTTTGGCATTGTGTAGCGCAATGCCATGTTTTAGGAGTTGCTGGGCTAAAGTTGCCAGCAGGCCTGGCCTGTCGTTTGCGACAATGTCCAACTTGTGATGATTGTTGTGCGGGCTAATGATAACCTGTGTTGGTATTGGCATGTGCTTCACTTGGCGGCTAACACGACCTTGCAGCGGTGATTCCAGTGTGAGGTTTTCATCTAGTTTGTTAGCGAGTTCCGTTTCTATTGACTTTAATAGCTCGCTGTAACTCACAGACTTGCCAGAGCTGTCTAACACAATAAAGCTGTTTAATGCGTAACCGTGATTGGTTGTGTAGATTTTTGCTTCTACGATGCTGTAGCCCATGCGATCAAAAAAATTGCAGATTCTGGCGAATAGGTCATCTCGATCTCTCACGTAAATCATGACTTGAATACCATCGCCATGCGGACTTAGGCGCGCGCGTACAATTGACTTTTGGGTGTAGAGATGAGGGATGAGTAGACGGCTCTGCCAAGCAATTTCACTACCTTCGTGACGAATGAAATAGCTATCTCCAAATGCCTGCCACAAGGGCTCGTAACTACGTTTACTGATGTCAAAGCCCTCAAGTTTGGTTGATGCTTCTTTGATGCGATTACTAATAATTTGTTTTGAATGAAAAAATGGGTCTTTAAGCGCATCGACTGTTGCCTGATAGAGATTTTCAAGCAAACGCGCTTTCCAGGCATTCCAGACTAAGGGGCTGGTACCTCGTATGTCTGCAACGGTCAGCAGGTAAAGTGCATCCAGGTTGCGTTTGGTTTGTACGGTTTGTGCAAAGGTTTGAATGACCGCAGGGTCAGACAGGTCTGATTTTTGTGCAGTAGCAGACATTTTCAAGTGCGCCTCAACTAGCCAGGCGACAAAAAATGCATCAGGTTCGGGTAAATCGTGCTGTTTGCAGAACTTGAGCGCATCGATAGTACCTAGCGTGGAGTGGTCGCCGCCACGGCCTTTTGCAATATCATGAAACAGGGCGGCAAGGTAAAGCAGATGTGGCGCGTCAAATTCTGCAAAAAGTTGGCTGCAAAGTGGAAATTCATGCTTAAGTTCAGGTTTTGAAAAACGGCGCAAATTTGCCAATACGTTCAAAATATGCTCATCAACTGTGTAGACATGAAATAAATCATGCTGCATTTGACCGATAATTTTGCCAAAAGCAGGAATATAGCTACCTAAAATGCCATATCGATTCATCGCGCGCAAGGCATGATTCACGCCATGCGGCTGAGATAGTATCTCTATGAAGTATTGCTTGTTACGCTGATCTTTTCTGAAATCACGGTTGACCAAATGCTTTACGCGGTGCAAATTTCTTAACAGTCTTGCGCTCATTCCTTTTAAATTTGGATGTTGCTGGAGCAGCAAAAATGCTTCAAAAATCGCACTAGGGTACTGTTGTAGCAGGTTGGCAGTTTTTGCTTCCAAAAAATGATTAGTTGATTCAAAGTGAGCATTGATTTCAACTACCTTAGAAGGCGTTTTAAGTAAGGTCTGCTGTAATAGTTTTAGCAGAATTTCATTCATCAAACGTACGAATTTAAAACTGCGATAGTAGCTCTGCATCAACTGTTCACTGGCTCGCTTATTCTTGTTGTTTGAGAAGCCAAGTGCGGTCGCAAGAGTTCTTTGAAAGTCAAATAGTAATTTATCTTCTCGCCGCCCACTCAAAAAATGCAGGTGTATCCGCAGTAACTGCAACTGTTTTTCGTGATGGCGTATCTTTCTGGCTTCTTGTGCGGTAATAAAGTGATGATTGACTAATGCGTGCCATGTGCTCGATAGCGATTGTGCTTGATTTAATCCTGCGCAACGCACTAGCCAGCCAATAATATGTAAGTCACGCAAACCGCCAGGATTTTCTTTGATGTTAGGCTCTAAGTTGTAGGCGGTGTCGTTGTACTTGGCGTGGCGTTTTTCTTGTTCTTTTAATTTTTCCTCCATAAACTCTGCGATGTTTAATGTATTTTTAACGCGATGCAAAAATTCCGAGTAATGCAGCTTTTCACCAGCGAGAAAGCGCGACTCCATGATGTTGGTTTGAACGGTAATGTCTTTATGTGCCTCTGTAATGCACTCTTCAAGTGTGCGTACACTGTGGCCTACATGAAGGCCTAAATCCCAAATGAGACTAATTAATGTTTCGATTTTGCTATTAATTAGATTATTGGCATCTGTGCGAAGTATATCTGAGGTGGGGTGGAGAAGAATGAGCAAGTCTATGTCAGAATGCGGATAAAGCTCTGAGCGTCCGTAACCACCAACTGCGATAAGTGTGGCATCCTTGTTTAGCCCCAATGCGCGCCACACCTCTTGAAGCGTACCATCAACTAATTTGCAGTGTTGTCTGAATAGCTGATTGGCATTGGGCTTTGCATAAAAACTTGACTTTAAATCAGCAGCACCTAATCTGAGGGACTGTCGCCACTCAGTTAATTTTTGTGCGACTGCTTCTTTATCTACTTGATTCGACATTGAATGCTCGTGCAATTTTCAATGGAATTACTAATGGCATTACACTAGTGATTTTGTTTTTTTAAGATAAAATCAGGCGGTGGTGGCGAGCCGCTGGATAGCGTCATGACCTCATAACCAGTTTCAGTCACAAGAATGGTATGCTCCCATTGCGCTGACAGACTGCGATCTTTGGTTACAATTGTCCAGCCATCTGGCATTTGCTTGATATCACGCTTGCCTGCATTAATCATCGGTTCAATGGTGAACATCATGCCAGCTTCCAGCTTTAACCCTGCCCCTGCTTTTCCATAGTGCAGCACTTGAGGTTCTTCATGAAAGACTTTGCCAATGCCATGGCCACAAAATTCGCGCACTACGCTGTAGCCGCTTTTTTCTGCAAAAGTCTGAATGGCGTAGCCAATATCACCCAGTGTGGCGCCTGCTTTTACTTTATCGATACCAAGCCACATTGCCTGGTAGGTGATTTCGCACAATCGCTTAGCCTGTATTGACGGCGCGCCTACATAAAACATACGACTGGTATCTCCATGATAACCATCTTTAATCACAGTGATGTCGATATTGACAATATCTCCATTTTTTAACGCTTTGTCGCTGGGTACGCCATGACAGATTTGCTGGTTAATGGAGGTGCAGATAGATTTCGGGTAAGGGCGATGTCCATCTGGGGCGTAGTTAAGTGGTGCAGGAATCGCTTTCTGTGTGTCCACAATGTAGTCGTGGCAGAGTTTATCCAGCGCATCTGTGGTGACGCCGTGAACCACATAAGGTGTAATAAAATCCAATACCTCAGAGGCTAACTTGCCTGCGATGCGCATTTTTTCTATATCTTGCTGATTTTTAATTGAAATAGCCATGAGTTTTCTGTTGTATGTTTATTAGTGTGTGCTTAATTTAAGCTCATTTTACCATAGCATACCAGTCGAATCAGGGCTTGGTGTAAATTCTTAAATCCGTTTGTACATGATGGGTGTTAGGCAAAATGTTTTTGTTTTTTTAATTTATTACGGGTATATTGCATGTAAATTTGTTTTAGTTTGTATGGCTAGGATGTAAGATAACATTCAAAGAAATTACAAAATAAATTTGGGGCGAACGGTCATGACATCTACACCACAGAGTTTGCATGAAAATCAACTGAATGCGTGGGTTAAACGTATTTGCAGTTCGCCCATCCCTGTGCTGAAGCAGACTGCGCGTGAGATTGGCCGTTTGCAGGCTGACGAAGACAATGTCAGTGCCAGAGCCATTACTAGCGTAGTGCTTAATGACCCGATGATGGTGTTTAAAGTGTTGAGTTATGCGCAGCAGCATAAGGGTCGCAGTCAGTTACAAGACCTAGTGCAGGTTGAGCAAGCCGTTATGATGATGGGTACGTCTGCATTTTTCCGCAATGTGCCACCAACGCCTTTAGTTGAAGATGTGCTTAAAACTAATTTGCCCGCACTGATGCAGTTGCTCAAACTTATCAAACGCGCGCACCGGGCCGCTAATTTTGCTGTTGAATGGGCGGCGCATTTAAATGACCTGCATTCAGAAGAGGTGTTAATTGCAGCCTTGTTGCATGATTTGTCCGAGATGCTGATGTGGTGTTATGCGCCTGATGAGATGATGCGTATCCATGAAATTCAGCTTAAAGACAAGCATGTGCGCAGCAAGGCGGTTCAGCAAGAGGTTTTAGGGTTTGTTTTGCTGGATTTACAAAAGGAACTGGTGAGCAGGTTCCAGCTCCCGCCATTACTGAATAAATTAATGCTGGATGAGTTCGCCCATGAAGTGCGGGTGAAGAATGTAATATTGGCAGTAAATTTAGCGCGTCATTCTGCAAATGGCTGGGATGATGCTGCACTGCCTGACGATTATCACGATATTGCGGAGCTCTTGCGTATGGATTTGGAAAAAACCAAACGTGCGCTGGGTGTGCCAGAGGTGGCCGCCGCTTGATATTGGTATGCGCGCAATGGTATTGATGCGATCGGATCTTCAGTCGAAGAGCCTGCGTTATTGAATTTGTAGTAGTCACTGTTGTTAGGCGTTGGTTTGATTAACAAACGCTAGCGTATTTAAACACTTAGTGGTATTATCCCGCCTTTGCAATTTTAGCAAAACATTAGCCGTGCTGATGTAAATTTTACATGTGGCCCACTCAAGGGTGCTCACGGATGTGAGTGTTTCTGGTGTCGCGTGAATTGATAACCCTTT
The DNA here is from genome assembly GCA_028688575.1 of Methylotenera sp. Lineage (GTDB taxonomy): Bacteria > Pseudomonadota > Gammaproteobacteria > Burkholderiales > Methylophilaceae > Methylotenera. Next base: position 26,924 of record JAQTXW010000028.1, read on the forward strand.
TGAAGAGAGATTAAAATGTCTGTAACCATGCGTCAAATGCTGGAAGCTGGAGTTCACTTCGGCCATCAAACCCGTTACTGGAATCCAAAAATGGCACCGTTCATTTTCGGTGACCGCAATAAAATCCATATTGTAAACCTTGAAAAAACATTGCCAATGTTTGAAGATGCGTTGAAACACGTACGCACATTGGCAGCTAACAAAGGTCGCATTCTGTTTGTGGGCACTAAGCGTCAGGCGCGCGATATCGTTAAAGAAGAAGCAACGCGTGCAGGTTGCGCTTATGTGAATCACCGTTGGTTGGGCGGCATGCTAACTAACTTTAAAACAGTGAAGCAATCTATCAAGCGTCTGACTGATTTTGAAACCATGTTGCAAGACGGTAGCCTAGAAAAATTCGGCAAAAAAGAAGCGTTAGGTTACAAACGTGAAGTTGAAAAACTGGAGCGTTCAATCGGCGGTATTAAAGAAATGGGCGGCTTGCCTGATGCAATCTTTATTATCGACGTAGGCCATGAGAGCGGTGCTATTACTGAAGCTGCCAAACTAGGTATTCCAGTGATTGGTGTTGTGGATACAAACAACTCGCCTGATGGTGTTGCTTACGTGATTCCTGGTAACGATGACTCAAGCCGCGCCATCCGTCTGTATGCACGTGGTATTGCTGATGCGGTAATTGAAGGCCGCAGCGCTGCTATCACGGAAATTGTTAAATCTGCGAGCGAAGAAGAAGTAACAGAAGCCGTAGCTGAGTAATGTGCTTTGTCTAAAAAGGGGCTAATAGCCCCTTTTTAGTTTCAAGATGCTAATTAATAAAATTTTCAATTAAATCAATAGATAAAATCACTTAACTAAAGTGATTTGTTAAAATTAGGAGTGAGCAAATGGCTGAAATTACCGCTGGTATGGTAAAAGAATTACGCGAACGTACAGATGCGCCGATGATGGACTGTAAAAAAGCATTAACTGAAGCTGAAGGCGATATGACGCGCGCTGAAGAAATCTTGCGCGTGCGTTTCGGCAACAAAGCAAGTAAAGCTGCTGGTCGTGTTGCTGCTGAAGGTACCGTTGGTATCAGTATCAGTGCTGATGGCAAAGTGGGCGCAATGGTTGAGGTGAACTCTGAAACTGACTTCTGTGCAAAAAACGAAGACTTCTTGAAATTTGTGAATGAATTGGCTGGTGTGATTGCGGCTAGTAACGCAAATGACATTGCTGAAGTGGGTGCGTTGGCAATGAGTGGTGCTACTGTAGAAGAAACTCGCGCGCAACTAGTTGGTAAAATTGGTGAGAATATCACGCCACGTCGCTTTGTGCGTCCATCTGCTCAAGGCAAATTGGCGAGTTATGTGCATGGCAGCAGAATCGGCGTGTTGGTTGATTTGGTTGGTGGTGATGATGTGCTGGCAAAAGATATTGCAATGCATATTGCTGCAGCTAAACCTAAAGCGCTTGATGCGTCAGGTATTGATGCGAGTTTGATTGAGGCTGAGCGTCGTGTGGCAATTGAAAAAGCGAAAGAAGCAGGCAAGCCTGAGGCTATGCTGGAGAAAATCGCGGATGGCACCGTGCAAAAATTCTTGAAAGAAGTGACTTTGTTGAGCCAAACTTTTGTTAAAGATGACAAATTAACAATAGAGCAGTTGCTCAAGTCAAAAGGTGCATCAGTTGCCTCATTTACCATGTTTACTGTAGGTGAAGGTATTGAAAAAGTAGTGGTTGATTACGCAGCAGAGGTAGCCGCAGCTGCTAAGCTGTCATAATGCTTGTGTAGTTACAATGTTAAATGAAAATGGATTAAGCGCATGCTTAGTCCATTTTTTTTTATAAGTTTTTTTCAGATTGAAGATGATCTGAATTAAACGCAGATTATCAGCCTTAAGATGTCAATTTTTATGACTAACTGGGGTAATATATGCTTAAATATGCAAACTAAAAATTAAGAGGAGCCCACGTGTCAAAACCAGCTTATAAGCGCATTTTACTTAAACTTTCTGGTGAGGCTTTAATGGGAGATGATGCCTATGGCATTAATCGTGCCACCATCACTAGAATAGTGAACGAAGTTAAAGAGGTGGTTGATTTAGGCATACAGGTCGCTGTAGTAATCGGCGGCGGTAATATTTTTAGAGGGGTAGCACCTGCCGCAGAAGGTATGGATAGGGCAACCGCAGACTATATGGGGATGCTGGCTACCGTTATGAATGCAATGGCACTGCAGGATGCCATGAAAAACATCGGTTTAAATGCGCGTGTGCAGTCTGCATTAAGCATTGAGCAGGTGGCGGAGCCTTATATTCGTGGTAAGGCCATACGTTATTTGGAAGAAGGGCGTGTGGTTATTTTTGGTGCGGGTACGGGCAATCCATTTTTCACAACCGATACCGCTGCCGCATTGCGTGGTATGGAAATTAATGCGGAAATTGTGATTAAAGCGACAAAAGTAGATGGCGTTTACACAGATGACCCAAAAACCAACCCCGAAGCGATGCGTTATAAAACAATCAGCTTTGATGAGGCAATTTCTAAAAATCTTAAAGTGATGGATGCAACGGCGTTAACTTTATGTCGTGATCAGAAGTTACCTATTTCTGTATTTAGTATCTTTAAGCAGGGTGCTTTAAAAAAAGTGGTGATGGGCGAGGATGAGGGCACTATGGTGCTGCCTTAAGGTGTTGCCCTGGATATTTGTTTTTTGTTTTGCATTGATTGTTAATATCAGTGATAGTTGGAGAAATAAATGTTAGAAGAAGTGAAAAAAACTGCTGAGCAGAAAATGCAAAAGTCATTAGAGGCGCTTAAGAACGATTTGGCCAAAGTACGTACTGGAAGGGCTCATACGGGTTTGCTGGACCATGTCATGGTCGAGTATTACGGTTCTTTAGTGGCGGTGAATCAGGTGGCCAATGTGAATTTGGGTGATGCACGCACTATCAATGTGCAACCGTATGAAAAAAATATGATTGCTAAAGTAGAAAAGGCCATTCGAGATTGCGATTTGGGTTTAAACCCAGCTACCAACGGTGATTTGATTCGTGTACCTATGCCTATGCTGACTGAGGAGCGTCGCCGAGATCTCACCAAGCTGGTACGCAGTGAGGGTGAGGGCGCCAAAGTAGCTATTCGCAATGTGCGTCGCGATGCCAATGATGCCTTGAAAAAATTGGTGAAAGATAAGGCCATCTCTGAGGATGATGAGCGTCGTGCACAAGATGAAGTGCAAAAGGCAACTGATAAAGCGGTTGCAGAGGTTGATAAAATGTTACAGGTTAAAGAAACAGATTTAATGGCTGTTTAATCGGCGTTGCACTCACTCAAATACCGTGCTTATGATAGACCGCTTTATTTTTTCGACAGTTTCTGGAGTGTTGATTGGCTTTATTTTCTAGTGCTACGCAGCGTGTTCCTGAAATCGCTCATGTGCCTAAGCACATTGCTGTGATTATGGATGGCAATGGGCGTTGGGCGCGTAAACGATTTTTGCCCAGAATCGCTGGACATAAAAAAGGCGTAGAAACCGTGCGTGAGTTAGTCAAGCAATGTGTGTTGCTTAAAGTAGACTACCTCACTTTGTTTGCGTTTAGCAGTGAAAATTGGCGGCGGCCTACTGAAGAGGTGACTTTTTTGATGAGTCTCTTTATGGAGGCACTTAAACGTGAAGTGGTTAAACTGCATCAGAACAACATTAAACTGTTAATGATAGGTGATCGTAGCCGATTTGATGCAAACTTGATCGCTCAAATTGAGGCCTCAGAGCAGTTAACTGCCAACAACACTGGGCTTGTGCTGACTATCGCTGCCAATTATGGCGGTCGATGGGATATTTTGCAGGCAATGAACAAAATGCAGCAGGACGTTCCGCAGTTGACTGGATTTTATCGTGAAGATCATTTAACACCCTATTTGTCGATGGCTTACGCACCTGAGCCAGACCTGTTTATCCGCACTGGTGGTGAAAAGCGTATCAGTAACTTTCTGCTTTGGCAGCTGGCGTACACCGAACTCTATTTTACAGATACGCTTTGGCCAGATTTTAATGAGGCCGCATTTAGTGCAGCTATCCAGTCCTATCAACAGCGAGAGCGTCGATTTGGCCGTACTAGCGAGCAAATCAAGGCATCAAGCGCTTAATTATCTTTAGAATCAAAAAATAAAGCCTTTAAAATTAAAAAACCTTTGAAATACCCCCAGTCTTCACTCATCGTTTAACCATTAATTAAATCACTCAACGCGCAATGTTAAAAACCCGAATAATTACAGCCAGCTTGTTAGTGACAGGGCTGG
>JAQTXW010000075.1 GCA_028688575.1 Methylotenera sp.
GTTGCACTGTGGTTACGACGGGGTCTTCTGGTCATTTCGTTTACTCCTCAATTATTGGTCATTTTATGACAGGGTTGAGTAAACTTGATCACTTATAGCGTTGTTCAATTTTGCTGGGCCACTTCTGATATGTTGCCCATGATGTATGCACCTCTAGCTGGTGGCGAGGTGGTGGCGCGGACTTTTGTGCCCGTGCTGCCTTTGCCTATGGTTAAAGATGTTTGGAAAGAAGCTGCTGAATTGGCCATTAAATTTTGGCGTGTTGCCAGTGAGGATTCTAGGATTAGTGAGGGATTTCGTCGTATCTGCCAAGATAATACGAATATAATAGAGGCTGTTTTGCAGCGTATTTGAGTTTTTGGCAAGTAATGATAGCAAACACATGATTAGATAATAAAGTTAGATAATAAAGATAGTTTACATGAAAAAAACCTTGATGAATCCGCGCACTTTTTTAGCACTGCTACACGATATTGTTGCTGCCAGCATTGCGTGGTTTGTCGCTCATTTATTGCGTTTTAATTTTGCAATCCCTGAAACACATATTCAAGATATGTTGGAATCAATCACGTGGGTGGTGCTGTTGCAAGCAGCGGTATTTATTACCTTTGGTTTATACCGCGGCATATGGCGCTTTGCCAGCATTCTGGATCTGAAACGTATTTTTCTGGCGGTTGGTGCCGCTTCTGTATTAGTAGCAGCGGTGTTGTTTATGGTGAAAACCAGCACTGTTGTACCAAGGTCTGTATTGGTGTTAGATCCTTTGTTGCTTGTTTTAATGATGGGTGGCAGCCGTTTTGTTTACCGCGCGTGGAAAGAACACCAGCTTTACGGCATGACTTTAAAACAAGGTAGCCCTGTGATTGTGTTAGGTGCTGGAGAGGCTGCGGTTGCGCTGGTGAAGGATTTGGCTCGCAGTACTCAGTGGCGCGTCATTGGCTTGCTTGATGATGATCCAAGCATGACTGGGCGTGAGATTTTTGGTGTAAAAGTTAAAGGGCAAATTAAGCATTTACCAGAAATTAGCAGGCGATTGGGCGTGGAAAATGTAATTGTAGCCATGCCTTATGTACATCATGAAAAACGGCGCCAGGCAATTGAGCTTGCAAGCCAATTGCATCTGGAGGTGATGACCGTACCAGCGATTGATGATTTGATGAGCGGCAGGGTGAGTGTTTCTCAAATCCGCAAAGTGGATGTAGAGGACTTGCTAGGGCGAGATGCAGTAGCGCTTGATAACTCTGGGCTGCAAAACCTCATTGGCGATAAGGCTGTATTGGTAAGCGGTGCAGGGGGGTCAATTGGCGCTGAATTATGCCGTCAAATTGTTAAGTTTAATCCGAGTGTGCTGGTTTGTTTGGATATTTCTGAGTTTTCACTTTACCAGCTAGAGCAGGAGTTGAGTGCGCAGTCATTATCTACACAGCTTGTTTACTTGACGTGTGATGTAAAGAACAAAATACGCATCGACAATGCCTTGGCCCAATACCAGCCATCTGTGGTGTTCCACGCTGCGGCTTATAAGCATGTGCCCATGATGGAAAATGGCAATGTGTGGGAGGCATTATCAAACAATGTGATTGGCACACACCAGCTTGCACGAGCATGCAAAGACGCGGGGGTTGCGAAATTTGTTTTAATTTCAACCGATAAAGCAGTCAATCCAACTAATGTGATGGGGGCAAGTAAGCGCTTGGCGGAGATGGTGTGTCAGGGCTTGCAGGAAGATGTTGGCACACGTTTTGTCATAGTGCGCTTTGGTAATGTGCTGGGTAGCAGTGGCAGTGTCATTCCTAAGTTTCGTGAGCAGATTGCTAAGGGCGGGCCAATTACCATTACGCACCCTGATATTACACGCTATTTTATGTCCATCCCTGAGGCTGCTCAATTGGTGATGCAGGCTGGCCTGATGGGCGAGGGTGGTGAGATATTTGTGCTGGATATGGGCGAGCCTGTAAAAATTGCTGACTTAGCCTTGGATATGATTCAACTCTCTGGCTTGCAGGAAGATGAAATTAAAATTGAATACGTAGGTTTGCGCCCAGGTGAAAAACTTTATGAAGAACTATTAGCCGATGATGAACACACCATGCCAACCCCCCATGAGAAACTACGCATTGCACAAGCGAGAACCACAGATGCGACATGGGTCAGCAGGCTGCTGAAATGGATTGAAGGTGCGCATAGTGCAAATGAAAATCATATTAAAGCAGAGCTTGCTGTTTGGGTTGAAGAATACCGCCCGCAAATTCCTGTGGTTGCTGAAATGCGCACAACAATATCAAGTGATCAGGTGACCTTGCATTAGTAGTTTTAGCATTCATTGAGTTGCCCAGGCTTTGGTCATGGGAATCTCTTTATATTCAGGTTGGTAGTCCTCTGCCCAATACTGGCTAATTGCTGCGCTTCAACTGCTCGCTTATTTATTCCGTGTTTTTTTAAAGCCTGTTTAATGTAAATTGAATTTATTGCTTTCAATTTGCATTGGCACTCTTTAAGGTCGCGCGAACTGCTATTGAACCCAGATTTTCCATTAGACGATTTTGCATCAAACTGCGCGGCGTTGCCACTGCAAGTCTTAATGGAAAATCTGGGTTGAATCTGTAAACAGAAACGTGAATGACTGAGTGTTTCTTATATTAGGCAGGCTGCGGATGATGTATATTATCGAATGTAAAATATCGGATTCATATTGACAGTAAAGTTGGGCATAGGAAATCTCATGGAGTACTCGGTTTACACAGAGGGTGAAGAGCAATATATTGTGCATAATCCTAAAGAGATTGTGCAGATTTTAAATGATTTACTCAAACAAAAAGCCATGCTGAAGGTTTCGTTCAATCATGGGGCGGATGAGTATCTGACCACGGTGATCGCAGTTGATGACAAAACGCATGCAGTGCATCTTGATATAGGCCGTGATGAAGATTTTAATCGCCGTTTACTGGCTAGTCATCAGGTGGTGTTTTCAAAAGAGGATGGCGTTAAAATCAAGTGGACGAGCACGCATATCGCTGAAGTTAATCTTAAGGATGGTAAAGCGATAAAAGTAGCGCTGCCTAAAGATTTGTTGCGCTTGCAGCGTAGAGAGTTTTATCGTTTCACAACGCCTATCGTGAATCCAGTGCTATGCCGTATTGATGTGCCAGATGCGCATGATGCCGAAACGCTCAACACGCTAGATTTAGGGCTGGACGATGTGAGTCTTGGAGGCATTGGCGTGCTTACCCAAGACCCGCTGGATTCGGCTTTAGCCTTGGGCGCATATTTGCATCATTGTAAAATCAGCTTCCCCGATGTGGGGGTGACAGATTTGACCCTGCAAGTTAAAAATATCAATCAAGTGCATGTCAAAGAGGGTGTGCTGAAACATCGCATTGGCCTGCAATATATTGCACCATCTCGCGGAAATGAAGGTTTAATAAACCGCTATGTTTATATTCTTGAGCGCCAATTAATCGCGCTAGCCAATAATAAGTAGTGCGTACTTAAAGTCGTGCGTACTTGGAGCAGAAATCAGACCAAGTACGCAAATTTTTTTGGGGGGCGGGTTTTTAGTTTAGATCCCTAAAGACTCTGCCCAGGCGAGTGCGGAAACGTGGCATTGATTTACTTTTTCAGCATCAAATTGTAGTAGCTCTGAGAGTTCTAATATGCGTTTTTCGTCCGCACCTTCACAAGCTTCTGTTAAGGCTAGGAAAGGGCCATAAATTCCACCGCGTGTAAGTAACGCTTCGGTAACCGTTTCTGGCAGTTGTATTTTTTCCAAGATGTTTTCCATCGGCATTTTTAAAATGGCATCTAAGAGTGAGAATACACCCACAATAAACAGGTTATCTCTGTCATGTTTATCAAAATAACCTTCACCAAGTAATTCTGTGAGGCGTCCGCGCGTGATTGAGGTTTTCATCAGTGCAGGCGGCGTTGTGTTCTCGCCCGCGGTGACCATGAGTAAGGTGAGCCAGCGGTAGAGTTGCTTTCTGCCTAAAATTGTTAATGCGTGGTTGATGGATTGGATTTCGCAGGATAAGCCAAAGCCCACAGAGTTGATATAGCGCAATAGCTTGAACGAGAGTGCCGCGTCACGCTTAAATCCAGATTCTATCTCGTTATTTTCAGAATCCTGGCTGACAAGATTGAGCAGGTTTAATACGCTGTCAAATGATGGGTTGATGACCTTGGCGGTGAAGGTTTCAGGGCGCGCAAAATAAAACCCCTGAAAACGCCTGAAGCCGATTGCTTTGTAAGCGTCAAATTGTTCTAAGGTTTCAACCTTTTCTATCACCAGTTGTACGCTAGGTGAAGCGTATTTGAAAAAGAGTTTTGCGGCTTCTGCCTCACTAACGAGCTGTGAGTCAATCTTGATATAGTTGGCGAGAGGAACTAAAGGCTCAAGTTGCGTGCTTAGTTGCGGGTTGTCCAGAGCAATTTTGAAACCGAGCGCCTGTAGTGCTGTGCAGCGCTCAATCACGGCTTCACCCGCAACAACCGTGCGTAATATTTCAAGCACGGTGCGCTGAGGTGGCATCAACTCGAGAAACTGGCTCATGAGCATGTCTTCATTGACGTTGATAAATGCGAGCTTGTCACCAAGTAACCACTGCACATCCATGTCGCCCATGGTATTGACCAGCACACTGGAGCAAGCTTTAAGCTCGTCTTCGAATACCGCCGTTTGTGCGTCACCGCTATGTCTAAATAGCAGTTCGTAGCCAATGATGTGCTGCTTGGCATCCATAATGGGCTGGCGTCCGATAAATACTTGATCTTCCATATCTGGCCTTGTTGATTCTTAAAACAGTTGTTTAATATTATCTCAAATTTTGCGCAAGTACATGGATAAAATTAATGGAGGGAGTAATTTAATTGATTGGTCAGCAACGTCAATGGAGACAGGATATGCTTTAAATTTGAGGCATATCAGGCAAATAATGCGGATTCTTTAACCTAAGTAGTTGTTGTCTTGTTTAACATCTATTATATTGTAGCTAACACCATCCATTTGTAAGCCTTAGCTATGAACATCAAAAAGATATCGACTCACCCATTTAATGATCAAAAACCAGGTACTTCTGGATTGCGGAAAAAGGTTAAAGTTTTTCAGCAGCCCAATTATCTGGAGAACTTTGTTCAAAGTTTTTTTGATACGCTGAGCGTGCCGCAGCATGCGGTGCTGGTGGTGGGGGGGGATGGGCGCTATCACAACCGTCAGGCGATACAAACGATTATTCAGATGGCTGCAGCCAATGGTTTTGCGCGGGTTATTGTCGGGCAATCGGGGATTTTATCTACGCCTGCGGCTTCACATGTGATACGGAAATATAAGACCTTTGGCGGGATGGTGCTGTCTGCCAGCCATAATCAGGGGGGGATTGATGGCGATTTTGGTATTAAGTACAACATTGGCAATGGCGGGCCAGCACCAGAAAAAATTACTGATGCAGTGTTTGCGAGAAGCAAGGTCATTACAGAATATAGCATCGCTGACTTGCCTGAGGTGAATATCGATACGCTGGGCGAGTTCAGGTTTGGTGATGGTGCTGAAGCATTTTTTGTACAGGTGATTGATGCGGTCAAGGATTATGCGGATTTAATGCAGGATTTGTTTGATTTTCCTGCGATTCATCAACTACTGGCAAATGGTTTTGAAATGAAGTTTGATGCCATGCATGCGGTTACAGGGCCTTATGCCCAAGAAATTTTTGTTAACCGCTTAGGTGCGCCTGTTGAGAGTTTGATGAATTGCGAGCCTTCTGAGGACTTTGGCGGCGGTCACCCTGACCCTAATCTAACTTATGCTGAAGATCTGGTGAATATCATGTTTGCAGGTGAAAATGCGCTGGATTTTGGCGCAGCGTCTGATGGTGATGGCGACCGGAATATGATATTGGGGCAAAACTTTTTTGTGACGCCTTCAGATAGCCTGGCCGTGCTGGCGGCTAATGCAACGCTGGTGCCAGCCTATGCCAAAGGCATCGCGGGTGTAGCGCGCTCTATGCCAACCAGTGGCGCGGTAGATAGAGTGGCTGCAAAATTAGCTGTTCCATGTTATGAAACACCAACAGGCTGGAAATTTTTCGGCAACTTGATGGATGCTGGCAAAGTAACCTTATGTGGCGAGGAAAGTTTTGGCACCAGTTCCAGCCATGTGCGGGAAAAAGACGGCCTGTGGGCAGTGCTGTTTTGGCTGAACATCATTGCTGTAAAGGGGCTGGGCGTAGAGGCTATACTTAAAGCGCATTGGCGGGAATTTGGTCGCAATGTCTATTCCCGTCATGATTATGAATCGATCCCAACAGAAGCTGCCAACGCTGTGATTGCCCATATCAAATCGCAATTTTCCAGCTTGCCTGGCCAAAGTTTCGGTAGCTATGTCGTGGATAAGTGTGACGATTTTAGCTACCATGATCCGATTGATGGTTCTGTGAGTAGCAATCAGGGGATTCGAATTCTGTTTACCGATGGATCACGTATCGTGTTCAGACTTTCGGGAACAGGGACTGAAGGCGCGACTCTCCGCATCTATCTGGAAGCCTTTGAGCCCGATAGAGCCAAGCATCATCTGGATGCGCAGGTGGCTTTGGCTGAAATGATTAAAATTGGATTGCAGATTTCGCAACTGGTTGAAAAAACAGGACGCGCTACGCCCACTGTTATTACATAAATCAAATCATCTGCAAGTGGTTTATTCCTCGGTTTGTTTGATGGTCATTTCGCCCTTGTAGAGCCTGACATCCATGCGCCCCAAAAATGACATGCCCAGCAAAGCGTCACCATCAAGTCCGGGTGCAATCATGGCCGCGACGTTTTCCGCGTGTATGCCGCCTATTTTTACCGAGTTAAGCCTCACCATATAACCGATGCTCTCGCCATTGGCGGTATTGGTGCGAACTGC
>JAQTXW010000029.1 GCA_028688575.1 Methylotenera sp.
TTTTTTTAACCCGTGACGAAAAGCTCTTAAATCTATCAACAAGTTAGCATTAGCGGATTCCAGGGAGTTTTCCGCCCATCAAGCCGCCCATGCTGCGCATCATTTTTGCCATACCACCTTTGCTGAACATCTTCATCATTTTTTGTGTTTCTTCAAATTGCTTTAACAAGCGATTGACCTCTTGCACTTGTACGCCAGAACCATCGGCAATACGTTTTTTGCGCGTTGCCTTGATGATTTCAGGTTTGCGTCGTTCTAATGGGGTCATGCTGTTAATGATACCTTCTATACGGCGTATGCTTTTGTCAGCATCATCTGGATTTACCTTGCCCGCCATGCCTGCCAGCTGCGCTGGCATTTTATCCATGAGTGCACCCATGCCTCCCATTTTGCGCATTTGTGACATTTGCGCTTTAAAGTCGTTCAGGTCGAAGTTTTTACCTGATTTGACCTTATCTGCGAGTTTTTGCGCCTCTGCCATATCGACATTCTTATGCGCTTGCTCAATTAAACTGAGCACATCACCCATGCCTAAAATACGTGAAGACATACGGTCTGGGTAGAACGGCTCGAGCCCATCGACTTTTTCGCTTACGCCAATAAACTTAATGGGCTTGCCTGTCACATGACGCACGGACAACGCTGCCCCACCGCGTGAGTCGCCATCAAGCTTGGTGAGTACCACCCCTGTCAGCGGCAATGTCTCGCCAAAAGCCTTAGCGGTATTAATAGCGTCTTGACCCTGCATAGCATCTACAACAAACAGGGTCTCAATCGGGTTAAGCTGCGCGTGCAGGGCCTTGATTTCTGCCATCATCGCTTCGTCTATGCCTAGCCGACCTGCCGTATCAAAGATGACTACATCATAATAACCACGCTTGGCAAAGTCTAACGTCGCAGCGGCAATATCCGCTGGCTTTTGAGTGGCGTTACTATCAAAACATTCAACTTCAAGCTGTTTAGCCAATGTTTTGAGTTGCTCAATCGCTGCGGGGCGATAGATATCAGCACTCGCCAATAGCACTTTTTTCTTTTGTTCTTTTAAGAGTTTTGCAAGCTTGGCGGAAGTTGTGGTTTTGCCCGAGCCCTGTAAACCTGCCATAAGGATGATTGCAGGAGGTACAGCTGCTAAATCAAGTCCTACATTAGCTTTACCCATTAAAGAGGTGAGCTCATCATTGACCACTTCAATGACTGCCTGACCAGGTGTTAGGCTTTGCAATACCTCTTTACCCTGTGCGCGCGCTTTAACTGCCGCAATAAAGTCTTTCACAACAGGCAAGGCCACGTCTGCCTCCAGAAGTGCCATACGCACTTCACGCATGGCATCTGCAATGTTTTCTTCTGTTAGGCGAGCCTGACCACGTAAATTTTTGATAACGCCTTGTAAGCGTCCAGTTAAGTTTTCTAGCATTACATACTCTTAACAAATGAAATAAGTCTCAATTTTACATCAAGCTATTATCTTTACGGCACATTTGCGCCATAATTGCGCTATGGACTACACAGCACAAAAACTCATCCCTTATTTGATTGTGACTTTCATCTATTTGGCTGTCGCCATAGATTACTGGCGCATCGCCAAAGTACCTGAAAATACACAGCTGAAATTGCATTCTGCCATGATTGCACTCGGCTTGCTGATTCATGGCTGGCTGCTGCATCACAGTATTTTTTCAGTAGGATTTAATTTAGGTTTTTACCAATCAATTTCTGCAATTTTTTGGCTTACTGTGCTGATTTACTGGGTAACAGACCGCAAACATGATTTACATAGCCTGCAGGCATTCGTGCTACCGCCGGCTGCACTTTTTGCGCTACTGCCAGCTTTCAGTGTGAGCAATCACTATCTGCCAGAGGATCAAAACAGCTTATTTATCGCTCACATCTGGATCGCCATGATTGCATACAGCCTGTTTACTTTCGCGGCATTGCACGCATTGCTAATGGCAATTGCTGAGCGTAGCCTGCACCACAGATCCACCTTGATTAAATTACCGAACTTTCCGCCACTCATGATTATGGAGTCTTTACTGTTCAAGATTATCGGGCTCGGTTTTATTCTACTCACCATTACGCTCATTAGCGGCATGTGGTTCTCTGAAGAAATTTTTGGTCAACCTCTGCAACTTAATCACAAAACAGTATTTTCCATCATGAGTTGGGTAATTTATGCTGGCTTGTTATTTGGCCGATTAAAATATGGCTGGCGTGGGCTCAAGGCCATCCGTTGGACGCTTACGGGCTTTGCGCTATTGCTGCTGGCTTATATTGGCAGTCAGTTTGTATTGCAAATTTTGCTACAAAAATAATGACCTCTATCTTAAACTAATCTGTGGCCAGCCTTGCTGTTGGGCATATTCCGCCAAGGTTGCGTCTGCATCCACTGCCACTGGGTTAGTGACCAGCTTCATCAGTGGTAAATCATTATGAGAATCGCTATAAAAGTAGCTTTTGTTAAAGTTGGCGAGCTGCTGGCCACGCGCAGCTAGCCACTGATTGATGCGAGTGACTTTGCCCTCCTGAAAACTAGGCACGCCTGCCACGCCACCCGTATATTCCCCATTGACCATTTCAGGATCTGTACCGATTAAATTATCTATACCATAAGCCGTGGCAATTGGCTTGGTGACAAAACTATTAGTCGCAGTAATTACGACACATATATCTCCTGCCGATTTGTGTTGATTCACCAAATCCTGGGCTTTTTGCGTCATCATTGGACGAATGACTTTTTCCATATATTTCAGGTGCAGTTCATCCAGAAACACTTTAGGATGCTGGCTCAGTGGCTTTAGCTGAAATTCGAGAAATGCATATATATCAAGCGTACCATGCTTGTAATCCTGATAAAACTGCTCATTACGCTCCTGATGCGTCTTTGCATCGAGCAACCCTTCGCTTATCAGAAACAAGCTCCAGTTGTAGTCGCTATCCCCTGCGAGCAATGTGTTATCCAAATCAAATAAAGCCAAGTTATGTTTGTTGGGTTGAGTCATGTTAAATTTCTTTATAGTTAGTTGCTGAAAGGACTAAAAAAACCCCGACAAGAATAATCGCGAGTGCAATATATTCGTTGGTCGTGACATGTTCGTTGGCAAGCCATATGCCTACGACGAAAGCTACCACTGGATTTACAAATGTATTGCTGCTTGCCACCAGTGGGCGCACCGTCTTGAGAAGGTATTGATACGCACTGTAAGCCACTAATGAGCCTAGCACAATCTGGAATAACAACGCCCCCCATGATTTAAGACTCACCGCCTGCGGCCAAGCTTCGCCTTGGGCTGTACTCATGACAAGCAGTGCAAAACCACCCACCAGCATCTGACAGGCTGCGCCCATCAACCCATGCGGCATGACCAGATGCTTACTCCATACAGAACCAAATGACCATGCTGCTGCGGCAAATATCAGCAGTAGCGCACTGGCGACATCTCCATGCAGACTCCCTCCAATATTCAGCAACAGTATGCCTAGCAAACCCACGGCGATACCCAGCCATTCCTTAAGCGTGATCTTATGCCCCCAAATCGAGGCAAAAATCGCCATCCAGATTGGCGCTGTTGCAATGGATAAAGCTGCGACGCTAGACGAAACCGTTTGCTGCACATAGCAAACTGTGCCATTACCTAGTGCAGGTAGTAGCAAGCCCACGACACTCGCCCCCACCCACTCCTGCCTGCTTGGATTAGCAACGCCAAGCGCGCGCATCACCATAAACAAAATCAAGCCTGCGACTGAAAAGCGGATACCTGCCATTAAAAATGGCGGGAAGCTCTCTATCCCGAAACGGATCGCCAGATAAGTTGAACCCCAAATAAAATAAGTGCAAAACAGAGCCGCTAGGATAAGTAGGGTTTGGTTTTTATTAGTCATTACCCAATTTTCCTATAAATTGAATGAGTTACTTGAGAGTAGTTCAGCAGTAATGGGTGCAAAAATCCATTTATTTGACACCTCACCTTGCTACTTCACATCATTCAATGCCTGCCGAAGCTCCATCATTCAGAGCATAGCGAAAAATCCAGTATCGTCAATTAGTTGCATGGATTCTTCGCTATGCTCTGAATGACAAACTTCCATTAAACCTGCGGATTCATCTTCTCAAGCTTGCTATGCAATTTATTCAAGCCATTCAAATAAGCTTTAGCCGAGGCAATTACAATATCCGTATCGGCACCTTGTCCATTCACAATACGCCCACCTTTGGAAAGGCGCACCGTGACCTCACCCTGCGCATCCGTGCCACTAGTGATGTTATTCACGGAGTAGAGCAACAATTCAGCCCCACTGTTGACTATCCTCTCAATTGCTTTAAAAGCAGCATCCACAGGTCCGCCACCATCTGATTCTGACTTATGTTCAATGCCATTATCTGACACGGTAATAAATGCATGCGGTATCTCACCTGTTTGTGAAGCTACTTGCAAATAGACCAACTTATAATTCTCACTCGCCTCGTGCACAAACTCATCACTCACCAAGGCGTGTAAATCTTCATCAAAGATTTCAGACTTTTTATCGGCTAAATCCTTAAATCGCGCAAATGCAGCATTCAACAAATCTTCTGTTTCAAGCTCAATGCCCAACTCTTTCAAACGTGTCCTGAACGCATTGCGGCCCGACAATTTACCCAAAGTTAATTTGTTTGCATTCCAGCCCACATCTTCTGCACGCATAATTTCGTATGTTTCACGATGTTTTAATACGCCATCCTGATGAATGCCAGACTCGTGAGCAAAAGCGTTGGCGCCCACTATCGCCTTGTTAGGCTGCACTGGATAACCCGTAATGCTTGAAACCAATTTGCTGGTCGGCACGATTTGTGCGGTATCAATACGTGTTGTCAAATTAAAGATGTCACTGCGGGTTTTGATTGCCATGACCACCTCTTCCAAACTCGCATTACCAGCGCGCTCACCCAAGCCATTGATTGTACACTCCACCTGACGCGCCCCCCCCATCACTGCTGCCAATGAGTTGGCTACTGCCATGCCGAGATCATTATGGCAATGTGTAGACCAGATCACTTTATCGCTATTTTTAACCCGCTTGATTAACTCAGCCATACGCTCACCCCATGGGGCAGGAATGCTATAACCTACGGTATCAGGCACATTGATGGTTTTAGCCCCAGCTTCAATCACTGCATCAAATACGCGCACCAAAAAGTCCATCTCTGAACGCACCGCATCCTCAGCTGAAAACTCAACATCGTCGGTATACTCCAACGCCCATTTCACCGCCTGCACTGCACGCTCAACCACCTGATTCTCCGTCATGCGGAGCTTGTTTTCCATATGAATTTTGCTAGTGGCGATAAATGTATGAATGCGTCCACTCACTGCTGGCTTAATCGCCTCGCCTGCACGTCGCACGTCGTTCTCGCTGGCGCGCGCAAGTGAGCAAACCGTTGAATTTTTGATGATTTTTGCAATCTCATGAATCGCATCAAAATCACCCGGACTAGCGGCAGCAAAGCCTGCCTCAATCACATTAACACCCAATTTTTCAAGCTGGCGCGCAATGCGGATTTTTTCTTCCTTAGTCATTGCTGCACCTGGGCTTTGCTCGCCATCACGCAATGTTGTATCAAAAATAATGATTTGGTTTTGTTGATTCTGGTCTTGTTTCATTATGAACACCTAACTTTTTTATTCAGTTTTGTCGTGCCGTTGACACAACTTTAAATTACAACACTTCGCATTACGCCAAGGTGCAAGGTCATTAAGTCTTAGGGGGAGGGTTTAGTCTGCGCGCTAGCGCAGGGTTGCGCGGAGCGCGAGCAGACGTAACGCAAATAACTTGCGCAACAATGATGCACCAACAAACAGGCTAAGTGCATAAAAAGCATAAGAAACATCTAAATTCAACATAGTGATAGAAATATAATATTTTTTAATGCATTCTGCAAGCGTTTAACCATTTGAATTTGCTTATCGTGATGATAAGCAAATTCAAAACCGACATGACCTAACGTCTTCTTTTTGACAAAAGCCTACGACGCACCCACATCACATAGCCTGATAGCGCATAAGCCACCATCACCAGAAATAAAACTTCAGGCGGACTATATGAAATCAACACAAAAGCCAGCACAATCCCCAGCATCACAATAAATGGCACACTGTTTTTAAGATTAATGTCTTTACCGCTGTAATAACGCAAATCACTGACCATGGACGCCCCTGCAAATACTGTGATTGCCCAAGCCATCCATTTCATTTTAAGTACACCAAAAAACACATCACGGCCACTTACGCCATATTCATATGACACCCATACAAATCCAGCCAGCAGTGCGGCAGCAGCGGGACTAGGCAATCCCTGAAAAAAACGCTTATCCTGATGCTCATCATCAAGTTTGGTGTTAAATCTGGCTAAACGTAACGCAGCACAGGCGCAATAAATAAATGCAGCAATCCACCCGAGCTTACCTAACGGCTTAAGTGCCCAGATATAAAGGATAAGCGCGGGCGCCACCCCAAATGAAACCATATCGGATAAGCTGTCATATTCTGCACCAAACGCGCTTTGCGTATTAGTCATGCGTGCGACACGCCCATCCAGCCCATCCATCACCATGGCAATGAAAATTGCAATCGCCGCAAGCTCAAAATTGCCATTCATGGCCTGCACAATGGCATAAAACCCCGCAAACAATGCAGCTGACGTGAACAAATTTGGAAGTAGATAAATGCCGCGCGCGCGCAACGAGGGACTCTCAGGTTTTGTATTAGAAAATGGTTGTTTAGTTTCTGTCATAATCAATAAAATGTGATGCCGATACGCTTAGTATAAATCATGCTTCTATTATGGCGTAAAAAAGTAGCGCACCAAATGAAAGAAAACGGGTGCAGCAAAACTGACTGAATCCATTCTATCCAACATACCGCCATGACCTTCTATCATGCTTCCCCAGTCTTTGGCCCCAAGACTACGCTTAATGGCGGACATCACCAGCCCACCTAAAAAGCCCATCACTACAATCACCGCTGCCATTCCTGCACTTTGTAGCGGGGTAAAAGGCGTAATCCACCACATGGTGGTCCCAATCAGAATAGTGCTAATACCGCCTCCAATCAATCCTTCTAACGTTTTATTCGGGCTCACCACTGGCGCAACCTTCGTTTTGCCAAACAAGTTACCAAACACATACTGCAACACATCACTCAACTGCACAATCAGCATAAAATAAAACAGCAGTAGTGCGTTTTGCCCGTTAAAACCAGGTATTTCTAATAACAGCAAAGCAGGCGCATGACTAATGCAATAAATTGCAACCATGACTCCCCACTGAATTTTAGCGGTTCTCTCCAAAAAATACTCAGTATCCTGCGCCAATACCGAGATGCTAGGCATCAACAAAAACGCATATACTGGAATCAAAATTGTGAATAACGCATACCACTCGGTGTAAATCAAATAATAATGTAACGGCAACAGCAAAAAAAACGCCAGTGACAGCGCGCGGTGATCGCCAGCTCTCGTGGGGGTGAGCGTCATAAACTCACGCAATGCAAAATAAGAAATAAACGCAAATAAAATGATGGTGCCTAATTTACCTGCCAAAAATGCCACGGCAAACACAGCTACCATAACCCACCAGGCATTGACACGTGATATCAGGTTTTCAACAATTTTTTTTGATTTCTCATTCACCTGCAGTTGACCTGCTAACCTGCGCTTTAATACCCAACCGATGATTGAGGCCACCACCAGTAGCGCAGCAACCCCACCTGTCAGCCAATAAAACTTACAGTCCGCTTCCAACTCCACCAACTGACCTAGCATGTTTGCTCCTTAAGCTATTCAGATAAGACTCAATATCGCTTCACGCGCACGTGTTAAAAAATCTTTTTTATGTTCGCCAGCCTGCAACGCTATAGGAAAGCCAAAGCGTACAGTGCAAATAAGTGGCACAGGCAACCAACTGCCTTTGGGCATACTGCGATGCAGAGTATCCAGGTAAACTGGAACCAACTGCACATGAGGGAAAGCTTGCGCCAGATGGTACAGGCCGCCCTTGAAGTCACCAGGCTCAGCCTGCGTCCGACGCGTGCCTTCAGGAAAAATAATTAAAGAGTTGCCTTGGTTTAAAGCCGCAAGCAAAGGACTTAAGGGGTCGTTATGGCGAGAAACCTCTCGTTCAATTAGCACGGCGCTCAGTACTTTTAGCGCAATAAACCTTTTGACTCTACCACAACCCCAGTAATCCTTCGCCGCCACGGGCCTGGTTTGCTTGCGAATTTCAGCAGGAAGCGCCACCCACAAGGCCAGCGTATCTAAATGACTCGCATGATTGGTAAAGTAAATGGTTTGGCTCAGGCTGGGTGCGGATGCCTCCCAGCGAGGATTGGCACCCACCAGAAGCTTAACCAGCCCGATAAAGGTGATACGAACGAGCCGCGCAATAAGCATCATACTTGCTTAAGCTGCCGAGCAATGGCCTGCAACCGCGTTATACAGGTGACGCCCGCGCCAACGGCAATCACATAAGCACTGATAGTCAACGCCAACAAACTACCATTAAACTGCAACTCCAATGCGGCAATTAAACAGCCTAAAGACAGTACAAACATCCGATGCTGCTTGGCTAGCGGCCCGCGAAAGTCCTGCTTTAAGCCGTAAGCACCGCCTAAAACGCGGATATAAGCGGTTTTGGCGGCCAATAAAGCACCTAACCAGCCTAGCCAAGGCGCGGCAATCGCATAACCTAAAGCAACAATAAACAATGAATCCGCAATACGGTCAGGAACCTCGTTGTACAGCACCCCGACCTTAGACTGCTTACCACCCTCTATCGCCACCATGCCATCCAGCATGTTAAACAGCAATCGCAACTGCACACACAACGCCACCAGCGTCAAAGTCCAGGATGACAGCGCTGGCGCATTCTGGCACATCAACAACCATGCGCCAGCAACTGCTGGTGCAATACTTAACATGGAGATTTGATTAGGTGAAACGCCCGTCCTCACCAGTACACTCGCTAGCCATTTTGCCCAACTTGCACTGCGCGTTGCGAGTGGACGACGATTTTCGTTAATTTCAGTCATGTCAATTCCTGATATTATTGGGTTGTCTTACAGCACCCTGATTAGCGCATTGTAACTCGGATTTGATTTGGATAAATTAGCAAAAAACCGACTTTGGACCGTCGGTTTTTTTAACGCTCTCTTCTCTCAGGCTTTCACCTAAGCTACAAAATCAATCAGCTTATTTAACCCAGTTTTCCATTAGGCGATTTTGCCTCTACTTGCATGTCCGAATGGAGAGTCTGGGTTTAATTCTGCGGTGCAGGCTCTGCGACAAAAATCTCTACACGTCGATTCTTGGCTTTATTCGCTGCCGTATCATTGACCACCAGAGGTTCACGTGAGCCTCGTCCGTCAATCCCGATGCGATTAAACGCGACCCCTCTTGCCACCAAATAATCTCGCGCACTGGCAGCACGGTTTAACGACAACGGATTATTGATTGCATCACTACCTGAACTATCGGTATGTCCGATAATGGTGACTGTCGCATTTGGGTTTCCAACCAAGCCTTTCGCAAAGGTATCAAGAATAGGCCTGAAATTTGGCTTAATATCTGCGCGATTGATATCAAAAGAAACATCACTTGGAATATCAAGCCTTAAACGATTGTCCGCTGTCTGTGTTACTGCTACACCTGTACCTGCCGTTGCCTCCTCCATCTGGCGCTTTTGCTCTTCCAGGCGCTTGGTCCACACATTCCCTACCACACCGCCTACCGCCCCACCAGCAACTGCACCTATGACGGCGCCTTTTTTACCACCAGCAACTGCACCCACCACAGCACCTGCGCCCGCACCAATCGCAGCGCCTTTTGCTGTGCCTTTTTGTGTTTCTGTCATGTTGGCACAGCCGCTCAGCACAAAACTGAGCGCCAGCGCAGTCATTCCAATATTCGTTTTCAATTTTAACCTCCATGTTGTTTACATTAATCTTATTAATTGTATAGGACTATTGAACCAATCTTTAAGTTTCTGGAAAATTTTAAAGCAATCCGACATTACGCACCATTCGCAATGTCAGCAACACAGCAGCCAACAAACCACGTGGATTATGTTAGTATCGCTACTTCAATTTTTGCTTCAAATTTACGTTCTGCCATGCAATTTACTTTACACAAACAAGATGGCCTTGCACGCAGAGGCACAGTTAGCCTCTCACATGGCAACGTTGAGACACCAGCCTTTATGCCTGTGGGCACTTATGGCACGGTGAAAGCAATGTCACCATTAGAGCTCAATGAAATCAATGCCCATATCGTGCTCGGGAATACTTTCCACCTATGGTTACGCCCAGGCCTTGATATCATTGCCGCGCATGGTGGTTTGCATCAATTTATGGGATGGGACAAACCCATACTCACTGATTCTGGTGGCTTTCAGGTATGGAGCCTAGGCGATTTGCGTAAAATTTCCGAGGAGGGGGTAAAATTCCGCTCGCCCATCAACGGCGACTCATGCTTTCTCACTCCTGAAGAATCCATGCGAATTCAGCGCGTACTCAACTCAGATATCGTGATGATTTTTGACGAATGCACGCCCTACCCCGCCACGCACCAGCAAGCGAGTGACTCCATGCAGCTTTCGCTCAGATGGGCGAAGCGTAGCAAACTGGCGCATCAGGGCAACCCGAACGCGCTATTTGGCATCATACAAGGTGGCATGTACGAAGACCTGCGCGATATTTCCCGCAACGGACTGGAAGAAATAGGCTTTGATGGCTATGCGATAGGCGGCTTATCCGTTGGCGAACCCAAAGAAGATATGCTGAGAATTCTGGCACACACCGCACCGCAGATGCCACAGGATAAACCGCGTTATCTTATGGGGGTGGGCACGCCTGAGGATTTAGTGGCGGCGGTTTCGCAAGGCATTGATATGTTCGACTGCGTCATGCCGACACGCAATGCCCGCAATGGCTGGTTATTTACACAATACGGCGATATTAAAATCAAAAATGCCAGTTACAAAACTGACACCACTCCGCTTGATGCAGATTGTAATTGTTACACCTGCCAGAACTTCACCCGTGCTTACCTACACCATTTACACAGAATCGGTGAAATATTAGGCGCTCGCCTCAATACGATTCATAATTTACACTACTACCAGCAACTCATGGCTGGCATGCGCTCAGCGATTGAAGCCGGGACATTTGAGCGTTTTAAACAAGAGTTTTCGATAAAACGCCAGAGTTTGTCATAATGATGCACAGTGCCAACGCTAATTCAGCAATCACAAATAGTCTGTGCTAAAATCAAGAGTTAAATTTTCAATCATTAACCATTCACCTTACTAAAAGAGAGTTATATCGTGTTTATATCCAACGCTTATGCAGCAGCCGCACCTGCCACAGACTTCACAAGCTTTTTACCTTTAATTATCATTTTTGTGCTGTTTTTCTTTATGATTATTCGCCCACAAATGAAGCAGGCCAAAGAGCATCGCAACATGATTGCCGCAGTAGAAAAAGGCGACGAAGTAGTCACGTCAGGTGGTATCGTGGGTAAAATCACCAAAGTCACCGATAACTTTGTTACCTTGGAAATTGCGCCTAACACCGAAATTTCCGTGCAAAAACACGCGCTGCAAAACGTGTTGCCTAAAGGGACAATCAAAAGCATCTAGTGCGCGTACGCCACTTAATCTTTATCGCATACACCTGCCATTAATTACTAGAGTATCACTATGAACCGCTATCCACTGTGGAAAAACATTTTAGTTGTTTTCATGATTCTAACTGGGCTTATCTACACCGTCCCCAATTTCTTTGGTGAATCGCCTGCGGTTCAGGTCACTCCAGCTAAAAGCACCAGCAAAGTTGACCCAGCACTTTTGGCACAGGTTGAAGAGGTATTCAAACAAGAAAGTATTGAATACGAAGGTATTTATCTTGATGATCGCGGCGTGAAGGCACGCTTCACAAATGCTGACACGCAGATTAAAGCCAAAGACATTTTACAGGCCAGCTTAGGTAGTGATTACACCGTTGCACTCAACTTACTCTCGCGCTCACCCGACTGGCTACGCAGCTTTGGCGCAAAACCAATGTATCTTGGTTTGGACTTGCGAGGCGGCGTACATTTTCTGCTGCAAGTGGATATGAAAGCGGCCTTAGACAAGGCCGCTGAGCGTTTTGTCGGCGACTTTAGAGCGACATTAAGAAAAGAGCGTGTTTCTTATGCGGGCGTCACACGCGAAGGACAAACTGTTCAAATCGGTTTTAGCAAAGCCAGCGAGCGCGATAAAGCTAAAAATGTTATCAGCAAACAGTTTCCTGATCTCATTCTTAAAGAAAGCGGCAGTGGTGAAAGCTTATTGCTGACAGCTTCACTCAACGCCATTGAACAAAAGCGCATTCAAGAGTTTGCAATAAAACAAAATATACAAACCCTGCATAATCGCATTAACGAATTAGGTGTCGCTGAACCCATCATCCAGCAACAGGGGGCTGACCGTGTTGTAGTGCAGTTACCTGGTGTTCAGGATACTGCCAAAGCCAAAGAAATTTTAGGGCGCACCGCCACACTGGAAATTCGCCTGGTGGATGAAGAAAAGTCCGACCCAGCCACCCTGGAAAAAGCTGAAAAAGGCCAAGTTCCTATGGGTGACGAAGCCTTCAAGGACAGAGATGGTCGCGTTGTTCTCGTGAAAAAGAGCGTGGTACTTACGGGTGACTACATTACCGATGCTGGGCCTGGGGTAAATAACCAGACAGGGCAGTCAGTGGTGAATGTCACGCTTGATGGTCGCGGTGCACGCGTATTCCAGCAAGTGACGCGTGAAAACGTAGGCAAACGCATGGCGATTCTTTTAATTGAGAAAGGCAGCACCGAAGTGATTACTGCGCCTGTCATCAATGAAGAAATTGGTGGTGGTCGTGTACAGATTTCTGGCATGGCCAACACGCAGGA
This sequence comes from Methylotenera sp., assembly GCA_028688575.1. Lineage (GTDB taxonomy): Bacteria > Pseudomonadota > Gammaproteobacteria > Burkholderiales > Methylophilaceae > Methylotenera. Next base: position 12,955 of record JAQTXW010000029.1, read on the forward strand.
AGCAACCGATATTTCACTGTTACTGCGTGCTGGTGCACTTGCCGCACCGATGGAAATTATTGAGGAGCGCACCGTCGGCCCGAGCATGGGGGTTGAGAACATCAAGCGCGGCACAAGCTCAACTTTATGGGGCTTTGCTGCAATCGCAGTATTTATGATTTTTTATTACGCAGTATTCGGCGGCATTTCCGTGTTTGCCTTAAGCATTAACTTATTGCTTTTAGTAGCACTTCTCTCCATGCTACAAGCCACACTGACATTGCCTGGTCTGGCTGCTGTAGCGCTAACACTGGGCATGGCGATTGACGCCAACGTGCTGATTAACGAACGTATACGTGAAGAGCTGCGAAGCGGGAATACGCCCCAGGCATCCATCTATGCAGGCTATGACCGCGCATGGGGCACAATTTTAGACTCCAACATCACCACAATGATTGCTGGCCTTGCCTTATTCATGTTTGGCTCAGGCCCAGTCAAAGGCTTTGCAGTGGTTCACGTGCTTGGCATTCTAACCTCTATGTTCAGTGCCGTTGTAGTTTCACGCGCAATCGTCAATTGGATTTATGGTAGCCGTCGCAAAACGACACATCTGTCAATCGGCTAATCTACACATTATCAAGAGCAAATATTATGGAAATTTTTAGATTCAAAAAAGACATTCCTTTTATGAGTTATGGCCGTTTAACGACAGCCATCTCTCTAATCACCTTTGTGTTGGCAGTGTTCTTTTTAGCAGTACGCGGCCTGAACTTTGGCGTGGACTTCACTGGCGGCACCATGATGGAAGTGAGCTACCCACAAGCAGCTGACCTTACGACCATTCGCAGCAGCATTGATCAAATTGGCTTAAAAGAAGCAACTGTACAAAATTTTGGCAGTAGCCGTGATGTGCTGATTCGCTTACCCGTAAAAGCAGGTTTTACGACCGCAGAACTCTCTGAGCAAGTGTTTGCTAAATTGAAAGAGGCTGATAGCACAGTACAACTTAGCCGCGTTGAATTTGTCGGCCCGCAAGTGGGCCAGGAGCTCTATGAAAACGGCGCGCTGGCTTTGCTACTGGTGATTGCAGGCATTATGGTTTACCTGGCCATGCGTTTTGAGTGGCGTTTTGCCGTTGCGGCAATTATCGCCAACATGCACGATGTAATTATCATCTTGGGGTTTTTTGCTTTTTTCCAATGGGAATTCAATTTAACCGTTCTTGCCGCAGTGCTTGCGGTGTTAGGTTATTCTGTGAATGAATCAGTAGTGGTATTTGACCGCGTGCGCGAGAACTTTCGCAAAATGCGTAAAGCCAGTGTAGTCACTGTGATTGACAATGCGATTACCCGCACCATGTCACGCACAGTGATCACACACTTTTCAACGCAACTCATGGTGCTTTCCATGCTGCTGTTTGGCGGCGAGGTGTTGCACAATTTCTCACTCGCACTGACGATTGGCATTTTATTCGGTATTTATTCATCCGTACTGGTGGCATGTCCAGTTGCCCTTATGCTCGGGATTAATCGCGCTAACTTGATTGGTGATGTTGAGAAAAAAGAAGCCAACAAAGATGAGAAGATAGCGGAGCCAGACCCCTCTGAGTTTGCTTAACACTACCACACAGTGATCATCATAAACTACGCATAGTGCCCGCATCATCCATGGCGGCACTTGCATCCCTTCATGCTCGCGTATACACTCTAATATTATCATCCGCACTCACCTGAACTTTGGATAACATTCCTATTTCATGGCAACTAGGCGCACTTGCCATATTGCTTTTTATTTCTGGTTTTTTTTCGCTCGCTGAAACCAGCCTGATGTCGGTTAACCGCTATCGTCTGCGCCATCTAGTTAAGGAAGGGCATCGCGGTGCGCGCCTTGCCAGTGCGCTCCTTGCAAAGACAGATAAATTACTCGGCGTAATTCTGCTTTGCAACAACTTCGCTAATGCGGCTTCCGCCACGCTCGTCACCGTCATTGTTGTTGAGCTGTTTGGTGAAGGTGAGTGGACGCTGATGTTGGGCACACTCTGCATTACCTTTGCTATTCTGGTATTTAGTGAAATCTCTCCCAAAGTGATTGCCGCCGCGCATTCAGAAAGACTCGCCATCTATTGCAGTTATGTATTGTACCCCCTACTTAAAGTACTTTACCCTGCTGTATGGTTTGTAAATCTATTCGTAGTGGGATTGCTGCGCATTTTTAACGTAAAAGTGAATTTCGAATCGCAAATGCAATCACTCACCATGGATGAGCTAAGAAGCATTGTGAGCGACTCAGGGCAATTTATTCCTAAAAAACACCGCACTATCTTGTTAAACTTATTTGAATTAGAAAAAATCACCGTGGATGACGTTATGACGGCGCATACCATGGTGGAAAGCATCAACTTTGATAGCTCACTGGAGGAGATACTGCAACACATCTCCAATAGTCATCACACACGCCTGCCTGTAAGACAAGGTGAGTCTGAGGAAATTATTGGCATACTGCACGTACGCAAGGTGATTAGTCAGCTACGCGAGCATCAGCAACATCACAATCTCAGTAAAGAAGCGTTGCTCGAAGTCATTTCTGAGCCATACTTCATCCCGTCTGGAACACCTTTATTCACTCAGATACAGCAATTCCAGGAGAACCAGCAACGCGTCGGGCTAGTGGTAGATGAATATGGTGAATTCAAAGGCTTAGTCACCCTTGAGGATATTCTGGAAGAAGTGATCGGCGACTTCACAACACAGTCGCCATCACGCTACGCAAGCTTTCACAAGGAAGCAGATGGTAGCTGGCTGGTAGATGGCTCAAGCTCATTGCGTGACCTGAACAAAAAACTCAAACTTGAATTACCACTTAATGGTCCACGCACGCTTAACGGACTGATTCTTGAGCATTTTGAAGATATTCCCGACCCCAATACCAGCCTGAAAATTGGCAGTCACCGTCTGGAAATCTTACAAACACAAGATAGAATTGTGAAAAGCGTCAAAATATTCCCTTAATCTCCGCTATTGGCCTATCGGTTTGTCGCTTAATATTGCGAAATTAAACTTGAATTTTTCTCTGGTTGGCTCAAAATAGACTCAATATCATGACAAAAGAATCACATGCTAACGATATCGCGCTGAAACCGCAGGTGGCGAGACCAAAGTTGCCGCCTATGTTCAAAGTGCTGCTTCTAAATGATGATTACACCCCGATGGAGTTCGTAGTAGAAGTCATCGAGCGGTTTTTTAACAAAAGCCGTGAACAAGCCACGCAAATCATGCTCAAAGTGCATACAGAGGGTGTGGGGGTGTGCGGTATTTACCCTCAGGATATTGCCGAAACAAAAATGAACCAGGTATTAAACCATGCAAACGCATCACAGCATCCATTGCAGTGCACCATAGAAATCGCGTAGGCATACAGCATTCGCATAGAAAGTTAGGTATAAAATGATTGCACAAGAACTTGAAGTTAGCCTACATATGGCATTTATGGATGCCAGACAGAAGCGCCACGAATTAATTACAGTTGAGCATTTACTGCTCGCCATGATTGACAATCCTACAGCGGCAGAGGTGCTGCGCGCGTGCGGAGCAAAACTGGAAGTGCTGCGTACAGAACTTAATCAGTATATCGAAGAACATACGCCTACCGTGATTGGACAGGATGACGTAGACACGCAACCTACATTGGGATTCCAGCGTGTCATTCAACGTGCAATGCTGCATGTGCAATCTTCTGGAAAAAAAGAAGTCACCGGCGCCAACGTACTGGTCGCCATCTTTGGAGAAAAGGATTCACATGCGGTGTTCTTTTTACACCAACAAGGGATTACCCGTTTAGACATCGTCAACTTCATCTCACATGGGGTTTCCAAGGTCGGCGAGACTGCCAAACCTGAGAGTGGCTCACAAGAGGCAGATGTGGAAGCGCCACAGAGTGGTGCACTCGAGCATTACACCCTCGACCTGAATGCACAAGTTGCAGCTGGAAAAATTGACCCGCTGATCGGCCGCGCATCTGAACTGGAGCGTGTTGTACAAACGCTGTGCCGCCGCCGTAAAAATAATCCATTATTAGTTGGTGAGGCTGGCGTTGGTAAAACAGCTATCGCTGAAGGTCTAGCGCGCCGTATTGTTGAAAAAGATATCCCAGATGTACTCGCCAATGCAGTTGTGTACTCACTTGACATGGGCGCGCTATTGGCGGGGACAAAATATCGTGGGGATTTTGAACAGCGACTCAAAGCCGTCATGAAGCAGTTGGAAGAAAAACCTGATGCGATTTTATTTATTGATGAAATACACACCCTGATTGGGGCAGGCTCAGCCAGTGGCGGCACGCTTGATGCAAGCAATCTGCTCAAGCCTGCGCTATCCAATGGCACTCTCAAATGCATAGGTGCCACCACCTATCAGGAATATCGGGGCATTTTCGAGAAAGATCATGCCTTATCTCGCAGATTCCAGAAAGTTGACGTCGTAGAACCCAGCGTGCAGGAAACGATTGAAATTTTGAAAGGCCTAAAATCACGTTTTGAGTCACATCATCATGTGAAATATACCGCCAGCGCACTCACGACTGCTGCGGAATTATCCGCCAAATATATAAACGACCGCCACTTGCCAGATAAAGCCATTGATGTGATTGATGAAGCTGGCGCTGCACAACGTATCTTGCCAAAATCCAGACAGAAAAAAATCATCGGTCATAAAGAGATTGAAGACATTATTGCCAAAGTGGCACGTATTCCACCTAAAAACATTTCCACCGATGACCGCAATGCGCTCAAAACACTGGAGCGCGATTTAAAAGCTGTGGTGTTTGGGCAGGACAATGCGATTGAAGCCTTATCATCTGCAGTCAAAATGGCGCGCAGCGGCCTGGGGCAGAGCAATAAACCGATTGGCAGTTTCTTATTCAGCGGACCTACAGGTGTTGGCAAGACTGAAGTTGCAAAACAGCTAGCCTATATTATGGGCATTGAGCTTATTCGCTTTGACATGAGTGAATACATGGAACGTCATGCGGTTTCTCGCTTAATCGGCGCACCTCCAGGCTATGTAGGCTTCGAGCAAGGTGGGCTGATGACCGAGGCGATTACCAAACATCCATACTGCGTGTTACTGCTGGATGAGATTGAAAAAGCACACCCTGATATTTTCAATATTCTATTACAGGTCATGGATCACGGCACACTGACTGATAATAATGGCCGTAAAGCTGACTTCAGGAATGTCACCATCATCATGACGACCAACGCAGGGGCAGAGAGCCTATCCAAGTCAAGCATGGGCTTTACCACCATGAAACAGACGGGGGACGAGCAGGCGGATATTAAGCGTCTATTCTCTCCTGAATTCCGCAACCGTCTGGATGCCATTGTTTCATTTACTGCTTTATCACATGAGATTATTATCCGCGTGGTAGATAAATTCCTGATGCAGCTTGAAGACCAACTGCACGAGAAAAAAGTAGAAGCCACTTTCTCGGACAAACTCAAAGCCTATCTGGGTAAAAAAGGTTTTGACCCGCTCATGGGCGCGCGTCCAATGGCAAGGCTGATTCAGGACACCATCCGCAAAGCACTTGCAGATGAGCTACTGTTTGGCAAGCTGGCTAATGGGGGCAATGTGCATGTGGATATTGACGACAAAGATGAATTGATACTGGCCTTTGAGACCAAAAACCCCAGTAAGGAAAATGACCTAGCAGCAACAGTGGAGTAATTTAACGTTACAAGATTGATACTCAATCGGCGCCTACAGGTGAACTATTGACACCAGCAGAGCCTACAGATTTGCATAAAACACCCTCAAACCAGAACGGATAAATCTCCGATGGTGATTGTGACGGCTTCGACATTTCAAGTTTCCATCGAGATTTGCGCCACTTTTGCATTTGCACTTTCTGGCCTGATTGCTGGCGCCCAGAAAAAAATGGATGCGTTTGGTGTATTTGTCGTGACGGGTGTCGCCGCTTTTGGCGGAGGAACCTTGCGCGACATCCTGCTGGATAGAAGACCTTTTTTCTGGGTAGTCCATGCGAACTGGATATGGCTGATGCTGTGTATCTGCCTATTTGCCATGGTGTTTATGCGGAGCAGGCATATCCAGATTACTGAACGCGCAATCCTTATTCCTGACGCACTCGGCTTGGGACTTTACGCAGCGCTTGGGACACAGATGGCGTTAGCACTCAACCTGCCAGCGATTGTCTGCGCCTTGATGGGCGTCATGACTGCGGTATTTGGCGGGGTGCTTCGGGACATGCTTTGCAACGAAATCCCCAAGGCATTCAACGACCACCAGCCTTATGCGGTGATTGCATTTTTCGGCAGTCTTTTAGTCGTGCTATTTAACGCAATTTCCCTGCCGCAATGGTTATGTGTTTTTATTCCTGCTGGGCTCATCACCCTGTTTAGAGTCATGGCGATTTATCTAACATGGCGGCTGCCAAGCTGGAAAATAGAATCAGGCGATTGAGCACACGCGTGTTTATCACATAAACTCATGCTGAGTTTGCTTTTCCATCACCTGCTTAAACAACTCAGACGACACCAGGCGCTTCAACCACGCCTTAAGTTTGAGATACTCACTGGACTCAAACCAGACACTATCAACGGCGGTAAACTGCCGTACGAACGGAAAGATTGCAATATCCGCCAAAACTGGCTGGTCTTTCAGCAAAAAATCCGAGATATTTAATAGCGACTCCAGTTTCTGCAAAAACAGTTCGCCCTGTCTTTTGTAGACTTCCGCAGGGTGCTCTGGGAAACGAATCGCATATTTATACTTATCTAAAGCCTGCTTGAGGCTGCCATCATTTTCAGCAATCAACGCTTGCGTTAGCACATGATCAGCATTCAGCCATCCGTCCTGATCCTGCTGATGCAATGCCCAATGCATAATCTCCAGACTCTGGTCGATGACCTTACCCTCCGGCAATACCAAAACCGGCACGGTACCTTTAGGTGATACCTGCAACAGGTGTGCAGGTTTATCTTTCAGAGAAATTTCGTAGATTTTAGTCGCGATGCCCGCATATTTCAACGCCATGCGCGCACGCATCGCATATGGGCAACGGCGATATGAATAAAGTAAAGGCTGGCTTAAGCCACTCACCTGTTACCCCAGAGTTTTACAAATATCGTGAACCAGTTTAGGGCCTTTGTAGATTAAGCCGCTGTAGACCTGCACCAGACTCGCTCCCGCTGCTACCTTCTCCACCGCATCCGCGCCATTTAAAATACCGCCAACCCCAATAATCGGCAATGCGCCTTGTAAGCGTTGAGACACTTGCCCAATCACCAAAGTAGATTTCTCTCGCACTGGCGCACCAGATAATCCGCCAGTCTCATCAGCATTTTTCATGCCTTTAACTGCGTCGCGAGAAAGCGTAGTGTCGGTTGCAATGACCGCATCAATCTTATGTGCCATCAATAAGTCTGCGATTTCATTCACCTGTGCCAATTCTAAATCTGGTGCGATTTTTAAAGCAACAGGCACGTAACGACCATATTGTTCAGCCAGCTTTAACTGTTCGGCCTTTAATGTAGCAAGCAAATCGGACAACGCCTCTTTTTCTTGCAAGGCACGCAAGTTTTTAGTGTTAGGTGAGGAGATGTTGACAGTAATATAACTCGCATACGCATAGACTTTACGCATGCAAATCAAATAATCATCTACTGCTTTTTCATTTGGCGTATCAAAGTTTTTACCGATATTGATACCAAGCACACCTTTGTATTTGGCGGCTTTTACGTTTTCTATTAAATTATCGACGCCTAGATTATTAAACCCAAAGCGGTTCACAATGCCTTGCGCCTCATGCACACGGAACAAACGCGGTTTCGGGTTACCTGGCTGAGGACGTGGCGTGACCGTACCAACCTCTAAAAAACCGAAACCCAATGCAGCCATACCGTCAATTACCGCAGCGTTCTTATCTAAGCCTGCTGCCAGTCCTACAGGGTTGGGGAAGGTAATCCCCATTACTTGACGAGGCTCACACACTGGTGGCGATGGATATAGTTTCAAAACACCTAAACGCTCGGCAGTTTTCAGGCTTTTTAAAGTAAAATCGTGTACAGATTCAGCATCAAACTGAAACAATAGAGGACGTGTAAGTGAGTAAATATTCATGGTGGAATTTTACTTGAAAAAACTGCCTTTAGCTTCTGTAAAACAGCAGCTTCCTATCAATATGGCTTGATTTAGCTACTAGTGTAATGGCATAGCTAGCGCCGCAATGGCATAATGACTACTTACAAAATTCAATAAACTCACCCAATATGGCACACAGTCAGGCATTAGAATTACTTGGCAACATCACTCCTGAGCAGTTTCTAAATGAATACTGGCATAAAAAGCCATTACTCATTAGAAGGGCCATTCCTGGATTTACTGGCCTGTTAAGCCCTGAGGAGTTAGCAGGACTGGCATGTGAAGATGATGTCCAATCTCGCATCATAGAAGAAATTCACGGCATTTGGCATGCCAAACATGGCCCATTTAATGAAGAAGACTTTGCCACACTGCCAGAAGCGCCTGATTCTGAACACCGCTGGACGCTGCTAGTGCAAAGTGTGAATCATTTTCTACCTGAAGCCAGTGCATTATTGCAGCAATTCAACTTTATCCCACACGCCAGGCTGGATGACCTGATGGTGAGTTATGCGCCAGATGGTGGCGGAGTTGGCCCTCATTTTGATAGTTATGATGTGTTTTTATTGCAGGGGCAGGGAAAGCGGCTATGGCGTATCAGCGAGCAAACTGATTTAACCCTGATTGATGGTGCACCGCTACGCATCCTGCAACATTTTGACACAGCGCAAGAATGGCTGCTAGAAGCAGGCGACATGCTCTATTTACCACCGCACCTTGCACACTGGGGCATTGCCGTTTCTGAAGGCAAGACCGATTGCATGACATACTCCATTGGCTTTCGCGCACCTAAAGAGCAGGAGCTTGCAACGGAGTTTTTAGGTTTTATGCAAGACAAGCTCAGCATAGACCCTGCCGCGCTCACTGGCCGTTATCAGGATGATGATTTAACGCCTCAAGCGCACCCCGCTGAAATTAACGAGGCGATGGTGCAAAAGGTAGAGTCTATCCTAAAAAAAATCCAATGGTCCAAGCAAGACATTGTAGCCTTTCTGGGCACCTACCTTTCAGAACCCAAGCCTGATGTGCTATTTGAACCCAACAAAAAAATCAGCAAGCGTAATTTTGTCGAAAAAGCTAAACATACTGGGCTGGTATTAGATATTAAAAGTCAGATGTTGTTTTCTGAATCCACCTTTTACCTCAATGCCGAAGCCGCTGATTTTACTGGGGTTTCAGCCAGCTTACTCCAGACGCTGGCTGACAATCGCAAACTTGATGCAAATGACCTAATTACAGCACATCCTTTGAATGAACATCTGCTGCAACAGCTTTATGATTGGTATTTGGCTGGCTTTATTCACTACGCTTAAAACGAAATATCTTTATGATAGACAAAAACACACTCACATCCAACCAAATCATCACTGGTGAGCACTTATATAATGAAGCAACTCAATTCATGCTAGCTTCAGCTCAGCATGAATTGCTTATTTTTGATCAGGATTTAAGCCGTGGCGATTTTGCAAGTGTGCATCAATACGAATTATTTCGGGCATTCTTAGCGGCACATTTGAATAGCCGATTAGTGATCATATTGCAGGATACCCGCTATTTTCTGCATCAATGCCCACGCTTGCTAGGTTTACTAAAAATCTACGCCCATAAAATGCAGGTATTTGTCACAAACGACAAGGTAAAACACGCCAAAGACTGTTTTATTTTAGCTGATGGTGAACACTACTTAAGGCGTTTTCATATCGACCAAGCACGCTTCAAATACGCTCTGCACGACAAAACCACTGTCGAATCACTGAATCTTCGATTCAATGACCTTAAAGAGGCGACCCAAGACCTTGTTACTGTGACACCGTTAGGGTTATGAGACATTGACTCATGCGCACAAGAATACACTTCCTCAGCGTGCTCACGGCGCTTAGCTTAGTAAACTTCACACATAGCGCCTATGCTGTAGAAGCCTTCAAAATCATCAGCTTGCAAAATCGCCTTGCTGCCGACATCTTACCGATGATCCAGCCTTTGCTTGATGCAAATGGCGTGGTGACTGCCTCGCAGAACCACCTGATCATCCGCACCAGTGATGAAAACATGGCACAAATTGAGCAGGTGATCAGCACTTTGGATAAGTCTCGCGTCAACTACAAGATTCGCATCAACCGTAGTCACGCCAAGCAAGGAACTGTTAAAGATTACAGCGCAAGTGGTCAAACGCGTATCGGCGATGTTGAGTTAAAAACTGGCAACAACACTCACCGCAACCAACAACACCTGCAAATTGATTTACATAATGGCCAAATAGAAGCAAATACGACCAACTCTCAAATGCTGCAGATCTTGGAAGGCGAGCGCGGCTTTATCTCAACCGGTCAAATCATCCCTTTCACGCAGGAATGGCTCGCGTATACTCAGCGCTACATCAGTGCACAAAAAATAACAACGTTGATTGAAATTCAGACGGGATTTTCAGTTCGGCCATATAGCATGCACAACCAACTGTTACTCGAAATCACCCCGACGTTTATGCAGGTGCAGAAAAATCAAACCATCCAATTTGAGCAACTTAGCACCACCATGACAATAGAAAAAAATCAATGGGTCGATTTAAGTCACATCATGCACAATAATGATGAGGTGAGTCGTGCGATATTGACGCAGTCTGCGAGACAAAATAACGAGGAAGTCCAGCTTAAAATCCGCGTGGATTGATGCCCTTCTAAAAAAAATGTTTAAATTGGGAACTTTTATAAAATATTATGCGTTAATCATTGAAAAATAGTGTTTTTTTTTAAAATAACTGCTAGAATTTGCGCCACTCGATAAAGCTATTTACTCATCCTATTTTGCTAAATCGAAATCAGTTTTTTAACCAGTTAAACTCTTAAGGAAATTTAAAAATGACACGTTCTATTTTATTAGCTGCATTGTTAGCACTTGCTGTTACTGCTTGCGGTGAAAAAGCGGCTGAAGAAGCTGCTGTTGAAGCGCCAGCTGTTGAAGCTGCACCTGCTGAAGCTGCACCTGCTGAAGCTGCACCTGCTGAAGCTGCACCTGCTGAAGCTGCACCTGCTGAAGCTGCACCTGCTGAAGCTGCACCTGCTGAAGCTGCACCTGCTGAAGCTGCTGCTCACTAATTAAATTAGTAGCAAAAACCAAAAAAGCCGACTTTGGTCGGCTTTTTTATGGCTTATATTTGCAATGTGTTTCGATTCTGCCAATGATAGCCACCAAAAACCGCCTTTCATCTACCAATAGCTCTCCAATCAAACCCCAACGCCTGATCTGCAATGCCAATCCATGACGCATCACACCCCAACACCTTAGCCAGGGCAGATTTTGCCAATGTAGGCGTATTGTTTTTTGCGCTCAGATGAGCAGCCACCACATGTTGAAGTGAGTGATGATCTAATTTCGCCAACAGATTAGCCGCAGCTGAATTTTCAAGGTGCCCCAATTCGCCGCCAACACGTTTTTTTAGTGACCAGCTGTACGGTCCATTCTGCAGCATCGTAGCATCGTGATTGCATTCAAGCACCAGCGCGTGGCAACTTTTGAGTTGCTGCTCAATATGCGCTGTCGAGCGGCCAACATCGGTCAGCACGCCTAGTCGATGATCGCCATCTGAAAAAACATACTGCACAGGCTCGCGCGCGTCATGGGGCACGGGGTAGGGCTGCAGGTGAATGTCATTGATAGCAAATGCAGCATGACTATCAATAATATGTAGCTGAAGTTGATGCGCTTTAGGGAGGTAGCGCTCCGACATTTTAAATGTGCCATAAGTCAGCCAGACTGGCAGATGATACCTCGAGGCAAACTTGAATGCGCCACCAGCGTGGTCATCATGCTCATGCGTGAGCACAATTCCTGTTAAATCAGACACCTGTAAATTCAGGCGAGCGAGCCGATGTGCGGTTTCTTTGATGCCAAAGCCGCAATCAAGCAATAAGCGCGTTGTATTGACTTCCACCACTAGCGCATTGCCTGCACTACCACTCCCTAGCGAGGCAAAGCGCATGCCATATCCAAATCTAAATCTACCTTAACTGCTCATATAACAAAGCAATAATACGGTTTGCGGTGGTCGTCCCTACACGCGCACCCTCTTTATCAACAACAGTCACAACTGACTTGTCATTATCGGTGTCGGCAACGCTGATACGATACTGGCGTTCCAAGCTTGCCGTTTTTTTATCATCGTTACCCCAGAACTTCAGGCTATCTATCAGGCTTTTTTCTTCTTTGGCAACTGCGGTTTCTGGCTCCTTTTTGTCGTCATCTCCCCAGAACTTCAAACTCTCAAACAAGCCCTTTTTCTTCTTGGGCGCATCGTCAATATCCACATCCGCATAGCGCACAAAGAACAAACCTTTTGAACGATCCCTATCTTCAATCACAAACCCGATTCTATCCAACGCCAAACCTACACGGCGCCATGAACGGTCAAAGGGATCAACCAATAACAACCTGGCACTACCGTCAGACTCTTTCACAACCTCAGCACGCTTAATATCAACCGTGTCGGCCAGGATTGCCTTGGACTTCTGCTCCTCCACACCCAGCTTCACCATCAGACGGCGCAACAGCTCTGCATCCAGCTCCGCATCAAGTGCGCTGAGCTCTTGCGGGGCTTCTTTTGCATCCATCCTGTAGCCTGTTTCCACAACCCCTAATTGAGTAACCACGCGATTCTTACCATCATCAGGAGCTCCAGCAACTGAACGATGCGTCATAAAAATCTCTGTGGTATCAGACTCTGCACCATGTTCAAGTCTGGTGCGGAATTTTTTCTTATCCGCAAATCCTGAAAGTTTATCCAGCCATTTATCAAATTTATTTAAAACGCCGCTGGTATCATCTTTTTTAATCGCATCAGAATCGATCCACTCGGTTTCCATCAAACCAATCTGAGGGTTCTCTACCCTGACCGCAAAGCCCATGTCGGTCCAGAAGTCACGAATCACTGGCCAGATTTTCTCGGCAGGCGCATTCACAACTAGCCAGCGCTGTGCACCTGATTTCTCCATGCGCACGCCTTGTGGCGTTACTAGCACTTTTTCCACGCCGACCTCTTGCCCGTCCTGTGCCTGACTATAGCTTGAGTAGCTTGTGCTACCAGGAATAGCGTAGGCATCGCTCGTGGGACTTACGGTCAAATCTGGCGGAACTTCTAATGGGCGAGAACGTCCAGCGCCCTTATAATCGGATTTGTTATCAATAAACGGGATCGAATCACAAGCGGTTAAGCTCGCCACCAGCACCAAAGGTAAAAAGAAAGATTTCACTCTGAATGTAACACGCGGATTAAGCGTATTCACATATGTCACATGCTTTTGTTTCATTTAAACCTCTTTTTTGATACCTTACAGAAATTAAAGAATGCCCGCCACTTTGGCAGATTGGCGTAACACTTCATGATATTGGGCAGACAAGCTGACCATGGGCAAACGTATGCCTGTTTTAATCAACCCCATTTCCACCAACACCCATTTTACAGGGATTGGGTTTGCTTCAACGAATAACTTCTGGTGCAGGGCAAATAATTTGGCATTAATGCCGCGTGCCGCGTTCACATTGCCAGCAATAGCTGAGACACACATCTCATGCATAAGTTTTGGTGTGACATTTGCCGTGACCGAAATAACACCACGTCCACCCAGTAGCATCAATGCCAGCGCACTGGCATCATCACCACTGTAGACTGCAAAATCCTGAGGTGCGCGCAACAGCAAATCTGTGCCGCGCTCAATGCCGCCTGTTGCATCTTTAATGCCCACGATATTTTTATGTAGCGCCAAGCGTAGCACTGTATCGTTGGCTAAATCACAACCCGTACGCCCAGGTACGTTGTAGAGTATTTGCGGAATATCAACCGCATCAGCAACCGCCTTAAAATGCTGGTATAAGCCTTCCTGCGTTGGCTTGTTATAATAAGGCGTTACCAGCAGGCAGGCGTCAGCACCCAAAGACTTTGCCTTTTGCGTCAGCACGATGGCTTCTTTAGTTGAGTTGGCGCCAGTGCCTGCAATCACAGGAACGCGCCCGTTGACTTGCTTGACAGCCGCTTCAATCAACAGGCAATGCTCTTCAAAATCCACTGTCGGCGACTCGCCCGTAGTGCCTACAATGACAATACCATCTGTACCCTGATCTATATGAAATTCAATCAGCGCATTCAGTGATGAAATATCTAAAGACCCATCTTCAAACATGGGGGTAACAATAGCGACCAAACTACCCTGAAACATAGTCAACCCAAACTTATTTTAATTCTATATTTTAACCTGAATGCACGCAGTTTTTGCGTAAATTATCATGCATAATTTGATTATCTAGATCAAGGCTAGCAGCAAGCTCCCCTCAAACTGCACCTTGAAGCACGAAAATTAATGTTTCCAAACAGATTTAGCTTATCACAAATAGATAATTACGAAAGCAATCGCGGTATAATCACATGAACCATACACCCGAACAACCGACTAATCTAGTATGACTTTAAATCTGCATCACTACATCATGATTTTAATCGGCACAGTGTTTGTCAATAACATCGTGCTGGTCAAGATTCTTGGGTTATGCCCTTTTATGGGGGTTTCAAAAAAACTAGAAACCTCAATCGGCATGGCGGGTGCCACTGCCTTTGTGCTCAGCATCGGCTCCATGACGAGCTGGGGCATTAACCACTACCTGCTGGAACCTAACAACTTGTTTTATCTACGCACTTTGTCTTTTATTGTGGTGATTGCAAGCGTTGTGCAATTTACTGAAATGGTGATGGAAAAAAACTTTCCGTTCATTCATCAGAGCCTGGGCATCTTTTTACCTTTAATTACAACCAATTGCGCCGTACTTGGCATTCCTCTGCTGAATGCTCAAGCAAGCCATAGTTTCATAGAATCACTCTTTTTTGGCCTAGGCGGTGCACTGGGCTTTTCCATGGTGCTGATTTTATTTTCATCCATGCGTGAGCGCTTGGAAGGTGCGGATGTTCCCGCTGTATTTAAAGGCTCGGCCATTGGCATGGTGACAGCCGCTTTGATGAGTCTTGCCTTTATGGGGTTTTCTGGCCTTGATAAATATTAAGAACCTTCATGCAGCAAACAACGCTCTTGCTTCACTCACTTTAACCATTAATTAATATTCTTTGCCAATTTAAGCAACATGCTACTGACTTCACTTTATATCATGCTCGGTCTGGCTCTAGTGCTAGGCATCCTGCTTGGCATTGCCGCGCTGGTTTTTAAAGTGGATGGCGACCCATTGGTTGCCCGTATTGATGCAATTCTTCCACAAACACAGTGCGGCCAATGCGGCTACCCTGGCTGCAAACCTTATGCAACGGCGATTGCCAACGGCGAAGCGGACATCAACCAGTGCCCGCCTGGCGGTGATGCTGGCGTGCACGCACTGGCAGATTTGCTGGGCGTAGAATACAAACCACTGAATGCAGAACACGGCACACCCAAACCTAAATCGGTCGCTTATATTGATGAAACGACCTGCATAGGTTGCACGCTTTGCATACAAGCGTGCCCTGTGGATGCTATTTTAGGTGCAGCCAAACACATGCACACCATTATCGCCTCTGAGTGCACAGGCTGCGAACTGTGTGTAGCGCCTTGCCCTGTTGACTGCATCAGTATGCAGGTCATCGCTGAAACCCCCGATAACTGGAAATGGAAGTACCCCGTAATCCCTATTAAGGCGCTGCCTTCTAACGCAAGCCACGCAATCTCATGAACGCGATTATTCAATTTTTTGAAAAATTAATCTCGGGTGCTGATGCTTCTGAGAAAACACACAAATTCCATGGCGGGATTCATCCTGAAGGCCATAAAGAATTATCAAGCCTGCGCCCAATAGCAAAATTGCCACTGCCCGAAAAGCTCACAATTCCACTGCGCCAGCACATCGGTTATATCCCTAAAATAAAAGTGCAAGTGGGTGACCACTTACTTAAGGGGCAGCTGATTGCAGAGGCTGAAGGCAGTGTATCTGCGGCAATACACGCGCCCACTTCGGGCACGGTGACAGCTATTGCACAGGCCATTATTCCACACCCGTCGGGGCTACCTGACATGTGCGTGACATTAACGCCCGATGGCAAGGATGAATGGATGCCATTGCAGCCACTGGATTGGCGCAATATGTCGCTAACCGAAATCAATGCCAAGTTACGCACTTCTGGTATCGTAGGGTTAGGCGGCGCTACATTTCCTGCGCACATTAAATTACTGGATGGCACCCCCAACATTCACACTCTAATCATCAATGCAGCGGAGTGTGAGCCATACATCACCTGTGATGATATGCTGATGCGCGAGCATACCGAAGAAATTATCCAAGGCATTGAAATTGTCAAACATCTGCTCGGTGCAAAAAATACAATTTTAGGGATAGAAGACAATAAATCAGAAGCGATTAAAGCCATTTCCAATGCCATTAAGACACATCCTGACATTGCGGTTAAGGTGGTACCAACCTTATACCCAAGCGGTGACGCACGCCGCCTCATTCACCTGCTGCTAGGGGTTGAAGTTCCCCATCTCAAGCGCTCCACCGAACTTGGCATACAAGTGTTTAATGTGGCCACCATTCGCTCGATATACCGCTATCTCACCTACGGAGAGCCTAGCGTCAGCCGTATTGTTACCATGACAGGCAATGTCAATTCGCCGCAAAATTTCGAGGTTTTATTTGGCACACCGCTGATGCACTTGGTCATGGCAGCAGGCGGCCCCAAGAGTGAAGACACCTATTTCATCATGGGTGGCCCCATGATGGGCTTTAATTTACCCGCGCAAGACGTACCGATTACAAAAGCGGCCAATTGCATCATTGCGGCAACTGATGCAATGTTTTCGACTCCGCCTGCCGCGATGCCCTGCATACGCTGCACACGTTGTGCCGATGCCTGCCCCGTGAACTTACAGCCTCAGGAATTATACTGGTTTGCAAAATCAGATAACTTTGAAAAAGCGCGCGACTATCAACTGTTTGATTGTATTGAATGCGGTTGCTGCAGTTATGTCTGTCCGAGCAATATTCCTCTAGTACAATACTACCGCTACGCCAAGAGTGAAATTATTGCTGCCGACAAGGCAAAAGAAGCCGCTGACCTAGCACGTGAACGCAATGAATTCAGGTTAGCCCGTATTGAGCGCGAAAAATTGGAACGTGCGCAAAAACATGCAGAACGCGCAGCGAGTGCAAAAAACGAAGCCCCTAAAACCGAGGGGGTACCTGAGAAAAAACAGGCTGACACTTCTGATCAGGACGCAAAAAAAGCCGCAATTGCAGCGGCAATTGCACGTGCAAAAGCATTAAAGACTACCGAAACTGAAGTGGCTACAAACAGGCCAGCAGAAAATGCCACATTAACAGCAAAG
>JAQTXW010000076.1 GCA_028688575.1 Methylotenera sp.
ATTTTTGAGAATTTCGCGCGGTTACGGTCTGTTTGTAAATTGCGATCAAACAGCATGGCGACAGCTCTTACAAAAAACCAGCCAAAGTCAGTGACTTGCAAGCCCGTGTTTTCTAATACCACCATACCAGTGTTTTCCAGCTCTTTAAGTGCCTCGAGTTCGGTGGCAAAGTAATGTTTAAAGTCAATCATGTAGGCGAGTTCTATCGATTCATACTGCAATTCACCCTGACACATGATGGCCATAATCACGGCACGGCGGACTAAATCATCACGACTTAATGCGAGGCCGCGCACAATCGGAAAGCGCCCCTGATTTAACAAATCATAATATTCTTCCAGCGTTTTGGCATTCTGGCTATAGGTGGCGCCCACGCGGCCAATCGCAGATACGCCCAGACTGATTAAATCGCAATCTGGCTGCGTGCTGTAACCCTGAAAATTGCGGTGTAGTCTGCCTTGACGTTTGGCAATGGCAAGCGCGTCTGTGGGTAATGCAAAGTGATCCATCCCGACATAGACATAACCCGCATCAAGGAATGCTTTGATGGCAGAGGATAGCATAGAGATTTTGGCCGACGCTGCAGGCAACTCGTATGCGTCAATACGGCGCTGCGGTTTAAAGCGTTCAGGCAGGTGTGCGTAGGCGTATAAAGCAATGCGTTCTGGCCTTAATTCCACAATTTGCGATAAAGTTTTGCTGAAAGATTCAGGCGTTTGCTTGGGCAAGCCATAGATTAAGTCAACATTCACAGAGTCAAATTTTACTTTTCTGGCGGCCTCCACCAATGAAAACACTTGTTCAGCAGGTTGAACGCGGTGGACTGCGTGTTGCACTTCGGGGTCAAAGTCCTGCACGCCGAAACTTAAACGATTAAACCCTAACGAGGCAAGATGCGCCAAACGTGCCTCATTGACGGTGCGCGGGTCAACTTCAATCGAATACTCGCCGCCAGGTGCAAGTTTAAAACTGCGGCGTATCATGTTCATGAGCTCGCTGAGCTCCGCATCACTAAAGAAAGTGGGAGAGCCACCGCCTAAATGAAGTTGCGATATAGTTTGACCCGCGCCGACATGCTCGATATGCAGGTCAATTTCTCGGCTTAAATAGCGCAGGTATTCTGCGCTGCGCTCATGATGTTTGGTCACAATCTTGTTGCAGGCGCAAAAAAAGCAGAGTGATTCACAAAATGGAATATGCACGTAGATGGATAAAGGTAGCGTCAACCCACCTATGCGCCGCTGTGCTAATGTTTGTTTGTATGATTCCTCGGTGAAGGCTTCTACAAAACGGTCTGCGGTTGGATATGATGTATAACGAGGCCCTGAAACATCGTACTTTTGCAGGGTTTCAGGGGTTAATGCAGGTATTGTACTGTTAGAATTTTCCACGGATGCCACATGGCTGTCCGCAGGGGTGGAAAATTGTATCGTATTGCTTGCAACCATCATGCTACTCCTAATTTAGAGTAGCACTTTGCCATAACAGGCCAGCTCATACTTTGATGTAGGTCAATTATCCCAGATTTTCCATTAGACGATTTTGCATCTACATGCATGTCAACCAGCCCATTTGCGTCTTTTTTGCGCATATTTTCTGTCAATAGCATGGCTATTACCCATAAAATCTGTGCAAAAAAAATCCATCAAGCTGTGCGGTGTTGCCACTGCAAGTTCTAATGGAAAATCTGGGACAATCAATTATTTTTTAAGGATGTGCTAGCGATAAAAGCCCGAAAGCGTTATGCTTTAAGCTGAAATTAATTATTAGTTCGTAACGTCTATATTCAACCTATGCCAACAGATTTAAACCCAGAAGAATTAAAAGTCGCCTGCTCAAATTGCAATTTACGCGAGCTTTGCATGCCCGTCGGTTTTAATGTCGAAGAAATGACAAAGCTGGATGAAGTGGTTGAAAAGCGCCGACGCGTCAAACAAGGGGAGCTACTCTTCACCAGTGGTGATGCTTTTACTTCGCTTTATGCGATTCGATCAGGCTTTTTTAAAACCTGCGTGAGTAGTGAAGATGGGCGCGAACAGGTGACGGGGTTTCAAATGGCGGGTGAAATTATCGGTATGGATGGCATCGTCAGCGACCAGCACAACTGCAATGCCGTAGCGCTTGAAGATGCTGAAGTGTGTGTAATGCCGTTTGCCACCGTAGAGGATTTATCGCGCGAACTGCCCGTGTTGCAGCGTCATGTGCACAAAATTATGAGCCGTGAGATTGTGCGTGAGAATGGCGTGATGATGTTGCTAGGCAATATGCGTGCTGAAGAGCGTTTGGCGGCTTTTTTGCTGAATTTAGTGCAGCGCCTGCATGCGCGTGGCTTATCACAGTCTGAACTGGTGTTACGCATGACGCGCGAAGAAATCGGCAGTTATCTTGGCTTGAAATTAGAAACCGTCAGCCGAGCTTTTTCAAAATTCAGTGATGAAGGCATTATTGAGGTAAAGCAGCGTTATGTGAAAATCATGGCGCCAGAAGCTCTGAAAAAAATATTCAACCCACAGACCTTTTTTTAGTGATGTTAGGCGCTGTCCAGCAATTAGCCACCTTGATTTCTCATTTTAATACTCAAGCAATCTTCGCATGACCTCAGAAAACCATCTTACCACCACCGATCATAACCGCGATGTTGTGGGCCTAACGTATATTTACCCTGTGATATCGCGCCGTGCGGGTGGGGTGTCCATTGGTGTAAACCTCAATGTCAACAACGCCTGTAATTGGCGCTGTGTTTACTGCAACGTACCTAATCTTACGCGTGGAGCACCTACGCCCATTGAGCTTGATGTGCTGGAACATGAACTGCGTGGTTTTTTAAATGCGCTGGTGCATGGCGATTTTATGCAGCGGCATGTGCATGCCGAAGATCGCGAGTTAAAGGACATTGCATTTTCAGGCAACGGGGAGCCTACCAGTGCAAAAGAGTTTCCACAGGTGATTGGTCTGGTGGAAAAAGTATTGGCAGACTTTGATTTACTGGGAAAAATTAAAGTACGACTGATTACCAATGGCAGCCTGATAGATAAGCCTGGTGTGCTGGAGAGCTTGCGGCATCTGGCGCGCATCAACGGTGAAGTTTGGTTTAAACTTGATGCGGGAACAAAAGAAGGGATCAGTCGTATCAATGATGTGACACTAAACCCAAAAACGCATTTGCAGAGGTTGCGACAGTGCGCTTTAGCTTGCCCAACTTATATCCAGACCTGTATGTTTGCGCTTGATGGGCAACCAATGAATGAGCGCGATATATTGCATTATCTGGCTTCAATTGAGCAGGTTAAAGATGTGATACAAGGCGTGCACCTTTATGGTTTGGCCAGGCAGTCAGCGCAGCCAGAGGCGGCCAGATTAAGCAGGCTGCCAGCAGAGTGGCTGGAAACTGTAGCGCAACGCATCAAAGTACATGGCGTGCCAGTGCAAGTGAGCACTTGATGTTAGATTGGATGTGGTAATGCGTGTTGCTGTGTTTAGCACGAAGTCTTACGACAAAACTTTTCTTGATGCTGCCAATGCTGGCACGCATCAGCTTATTTACATTGAGCCCAAGCTGGATGCGCATACCGCTTATGCTGCAAATGGTGCACAGGCTGTATGTGCGTTTGTCAATGATCACCTAGATGCGTCCACCTTGAAAATTTTAGCGCAGCAAGGTGTGCGGTTGGTAACCTTGCGCTGTGCAGGGTTTAATCAGGTAGATTTAGCTGAGGCCAAATCACTGGGAATCACAATAGCACGTGTGCCAGAGTATTCTCCACATTCTGTTGCTGAGCATGCAGTCGCCTTGATGCTGACTTTAAATCGAAAAATTCACCGCGCCAGTGCGCGCGTACGCGAAGGCAATTTCTCTTTAGATGGCTTGCTGGGTTTTGATATGCACCGCAAAACAGTAGGCGTGGTGGGAACAGGCAAAATCGGTTTGATTGTGGCACGCATTATGGCAGGGTTTGGCTGCAAGGTGCTGGCGTATGACCCCTATCCCAACGCAGAGTGCGTGGCAACGGGGGCAAGCTATGTGGCTTTACCTGATTTGCTTGGCAATAGCGATATTATCAGCCTGCATTGTCCGCTAACGCCAGATACACATCATTTGATTGATGCGGCGGCGATTAAAATGATGCGCCATGGGGTGATGCTGATTAATATCAGCCGTGGTGCGGTGGTGGATACACGTGCGCTGATCCGTGGGTTAAAATCTGGTGTGATTGGCAGTTTAGGTTTGGATGTATATGAGGAAGAAGAAAATCTATTTTTTCAGGATTTATCTAACACGCTGATTAATGACGATGTATTTGCACGCTTACTGACTTTTCCTAACGTTGTGATTACTGGTCATCAGGCATTTTTTACTGAGGATGCCATGCAAGAAATTGCAAAGGTGACGATTGAGAACATTACGGCGTTTGAACAGACGGGCAACGTGCCACATGCGGTTTCTGTTGAGCGTCTGGTGTAAGGTGCGTTAAACTCAGTCGCTATTTCACTGGCTATGTTTAGCCAAAAATCCATTTTTACTGGGCTTTTATTAACAGCGTTAGCCAACAGAATGCTTCAGCTTATGATGTTTGAAATATGTGCACACGTAGCAAACGCGGAACCAGGCTTCGCTGGCACAGTTGCGCATAAAGCGCTTGTTTTATTTCATGCTTTATTCACAAGGGCATCCCAAGTTAGCCCCGCCCGCGATTCCTGTCACTCTTCTTTTGCATCTGCGGCGCATTCAAATCACTAGTCTGACGGACGCGTCGATTAGCTGGTTTTCTAGGTACAGGTTTCTTAGCAGCAGAATTTCGCGCTGCATCGGTTTTACCACTATGCGGCCTTCCCTGACCACCATCATCCGCAGCAGATGGCGGCCTATCCAGCGCGCTGACGCGTTGTTTGCGCACTTTAGGCGTAAACACCGTGGTGGCTTTCAATTTCTCACGCTGCGTCAGCTGTCTAAGCGGGGCCTTAGGCACTTGTAGCCCAGCCCATTCCAGCAAACCCACGACTTCTTTCTGCTCAAGTTTAAGCATTTGACCGCGCTTTACACGTGGGGGCAAGTTCACAGGGCCAAAACGTACACGCATCAGGCGGCTCACTGGCAACTGAAACGCCTCGAATAAACGACGCACCTCACGATTACGACCCTCACGCAGAATGACCTGATACCAGTGATTGGCACCTTCGCCACCCTGCGGAATAATACTGTCAAAGTTTGCTGGGCCGTCTTCCAGCTCAATACCTTGCTTAAGTTGTGCCATCTGCCCTTCGGTCAACTCGCCAAATATGCGCACGGCGTACTCGCGTTCCACCTCATAACGCGGATGCATAAAATGATTGGCCAGCTCGCCAGACGTGGTAAATATCAGCAAACCACTGGTATTCATATCCAGCCGACCTATGGCGATCCACTTGCCATGTTTCACTTTTGGCAACTTATCAAATACGCTGGCACGGCCTTCAGGGTCATCCTGACTGACAATCTCACCTTCCGGCTTATGATAGATAAGCACTTGCGGCAATTCTGCTTCAAACGGCAGTCGAAGCGGACGGCTATCCAGACGCACAACATCATGCTCAGTCACACCCATGCCCACAGTAGCGACCTTGCCGTTCACCGTCACCCGTCCGCTCGCGATCAGTTCTTCCATATCGCGGCGCGAGCCTAAACCTGCCAGTGCAAGAAGCTTATGCAACCTTTGTGTAGGTGCGGCAGACGCATCTGGACCAGCCGCTAAAGGGGTAAAGTTGGTTGCTGGTCTGCGTACGGGGCGTTGCGGATCGCGCTGTTGCTTAAAGGGACGTGCCATGATCATTCACTAATTTAATTGGATAGTTGGCATTTTACCGCATAAGACTACAAAAACATTTTTTAGCCACAGATATAACATAAAGGTCATCCCCTCCCTGCCCAGCTAACGCGTCGCATCTGCTCATCTTTCGACAATTTTAATCAGAGCAGGCCTCAAATACTATCGGTCCGAAGCAATTAAGAGGTCTGCTATATCGGAAACTTACGCTTCCTTAAAAAACACCACGCAATTTCGCCCTGCAGCTTTTGCTTCATATAATGCAATATCTGCACTTTTTTTAATCATGTCTTTTTCTATCAATTTGCCTGAGGTGAACACTACACCGATACTTGCTGATACATGACATGGCTTGTTTTTGATCAAAAACGGTTTAGCCATTGCCTCTAAAATGCGTTGTGAAATTTTTGAAACTGTTTGCTTGCCCTCAAAATTCTCAAGCAATATAGAGAACTCATCTCCACCAATCCGTCCGATGGTATCGGTCTCGCGCACCGCCTTGCTCATTCTGTCGGCTGCCATTTTAAGCAACTCATCTCCCGCATCATGTCCCAGCGTGTCATTCACCTCTTTAAAATGGTCAATATCCAGCATCATTAATGCCAGTATATTGCTCGAGCGCTTTGCTTTTTTGAAGGCCACATCAAACCTATCATCAAACAGCGTTCTATTAGGCAAGCCTGTCAGGCCATCAAAATTAGCCCGAAGGTACATGGCTTCTTCTTGCGCTTTCTTATCAGTCACATCTTGTTTTACAGCAACATACTTTTTAATTACCCCACTTTCGTCGATAATCGGCGAAATTGCCGCATATTCCCAAAACAAGCTGCCATCGCGTTTTTTATTTAGAATATTGCCTGTCCAAGTTTCGCCTGATGTCAGCGTTGACCACAGA